>NZ_JBICJM010000039.1:0-32989 GCF_043103065.1 Vibrio sp. YQ_11
TATACCCCACGTGAAGTGATTGAACTGATGACTCACCTAGTATTCGACCCAATCAAAGATAAACTTCCTGGTGTAATGACGGTTTATGACCCAGCCTGTGGTAGTGGCGGTATGTTGACTGAGTCGCAGAAGTTTATTGAAGAGAAGTACCCAAGCCTTGGGGCTAATCGTGATATTTATCTATATGGTAAAGAAATCAACGATGAGACTTATGCCATCTGTAAGTCGGATATGATGATTAAAAACAACAACCCGGAAAACATTAAAGTGGGTTCAACGCTTTCAACGGATGAGTTCTCGGGGATGAAGTTTGATTTTATGCTGTCTAACCCACCTTATGGTAAGAGCTGGGCGTCTGAGCAGAAGTACATCAAAGATGGTAAGGATGTGATTGATCCTCGCTTTAAAGTAAAACTGAAAGATTTCTGGGGTAATGAAGCAGAACAAGACGCCATCCCCCGTTCTAGTGACGGTCAATTACTGTTTTTGATGGAGATGGTTAATAAGATGAAAGAGCCAGCGTCAACCGAAACTCAGATCGGATCTCGTATAGCCTCCGTCCACAATGGCTCAAGTTTGTTTACCGGTGATGCTGGCAGCGGGGAAAGTAATATCCGTCGTTATATTATTGAAAACGATATGCTATATGCTGTTGTTCAATTGCCAAACAATCTATTTTATAACACGGGTATAACTACCTATATCTGGTTGTTAAGCAATAACAAGCCTGAGAGTCGTAAAGGTAAAGTACAGCTTATTGATGCTAATTTATTCTACCATAAGCTACGAAAGAATCTGGGTGAGAAAAATTGTGAGCTTACCTCTGCACAGGTTGCTGAAATCACTCGTATCTATCTTGATTGTGCTGTGATAGAACATGAGGTTGATGAGAGCGAATCTCCTACTGGTATTGCGAGTAAAATATTTAATAACGACGATTTTGGTTATTACAAAGTTACCATTGAACGACCGGATCGTCGTAAAGCCAAATTCACTCAGGAAGCTATTGCTACTTTACGTTTCGATAAACAACTATCTGAGATAATGGAGTATTTGTATTCCGAGTATGGAAGCAAAGTCTATGCTGCTAATGGTTATGGCGATGACCAGAAACACAGTTTCTTAAAATCGATAAAAAAAACAATTGCTGCTTGGTGTGAAGATAATGGCATTAACCTTAATAAAAAAGCACAGAGTAAATTACTGGATGTTAAATTCTGGCTGTCGCTGAAAGCGTTGGTTGAAACAGCAGAACGACTGATGAATGCTATTGGTACTAGTGAGTATGATGATTACAACGTGTTCAAATTACAAGTTGAGCAAGAGCTTAAAGCCAACAAAATCAAGTTATCTGCTACAGAGAAAAATGCCATTTTAAATGCAGTAAGCTGGTATGATGAAAATGCAGCCAAAGTAGTTAAGAAAATTGTAAAACTGAATAATGAAAAACTAAAAAATTTACTTGAGCGTTATGATTGTGAAGAAACTGATTTACCTGACTTTGGCTATTACCCAACTGATAAAAAACTCGAATTTACGACCTACGAGAGCAGCTCGGTTCTGCGTGATAGCGAATCTATTCCTCTCAAGCAAAGCATCTACCAATACTTCCTCAATGAAGTGAAACCACACGTCGCTGAAGCATGGATCAATTTAGATTCTGTGAAGATTGGTTACGAAATAAACTTTAATAAGTATTTCTATCACCATAAACCGCTTCGCGAACTTAATCATGTGTCTGATGATATTATTCGTTTGGAACAAAAAGCGGAAGGTTTGATCGCTCAGATTCTTGGTGTATCAAAAGAAGATCTTAGTAGTATCAATAAGATTCAGGAATTAGGAGCGTAGTATGGAAAGTATTACTAAAATGCCTAAATATGAATCTTATAAGAGTTCAGGAATCGATTCGTTTGACTCTCTACCATCTCATTGGACCATCGCTCGTTTTCATGACGTGTTTGGATTTAGTAAAGGGTTAAACATAACAAAAGAAAATCTACAAGATGATGGCGTTTCGTGCATAAATTATGGTGAGATACATTCGAAGTATGGATTCGAACTTGATCCCAGCGTTCATCAATTAAAATACGTCGATGTGCAATATTTAAGCAAAAATTCAAAGTCGCTATTGAAACTTGGAGACTTTATATTCGCTGACACTTCTGAAGATTTTGAGGGGGCAGGAAACTTTACTTACCTAAAAACCGATGCTCAAATTTTTGCTGGGTACCATACGTTAATAGCTCGTATGAAGAAGGAGCGGAATGCAAGATATTTGGCTTATGTTTTAGAATCGATGGGCTTTCGGTTGCAAATTCGTAGAGCTGTAAAAGGCGTGAAAGTATTCAGCATAACGCAGAATATTTTGAAAGGTACAAAAGTTTGGTTTGCAGATGAGATAGAGCAAAAACTCATTGTTAAATATCTTGATAGAAAAATAGAGCTACTTGATAAAGCTATTTCTATCAAAGTAAATCAAGTTAGCCTATTAAAAGAGTACAAACAGATCATAATTCAGAAGGTCTTGATGCAAGGGCTCGATCGTAGTTCGCCTATGAAAGACTCGGGCGTGGATTGGATGGGAAAGATCCCGAAACATTGGGAAGTGAAGCGTCTAAAATACGTTTTGGAAGAACGGAGTGAGCGTTCTAAAACAGGCGAAGAACCATTGTTTATGATGAGCCAGGTTCACGGATTAGTAGTTAGAGCTGACTACCATGAGAAGGCAGAGGTTGCTGCAAGTAAAATCGATAATAAAATAGTCTACGAAAATGATTTGGTTTTTAATAAGCTTAAAGCTCATCTAGGTGTGTTTTTTAAGAGCGCTATACCGTTCAGAGGGTTAGTTAGCCCAGATTATGCAGTCTATAAATGTAAATCACATATAGTAGATGCGAAATATCTTGAATTGCTGTTTCGTCACCCTTCCTATATTGAACAATTTATTATAAGAGCAACAGGTATCGTTGAAGGGCTAATTCGTTTGTATACAGATGACCTTTTTGAGATAGCAGTGCCAGTAGCGCCTAGTGAAGAGCAAAAAGAAATCCTAAATCACATTGATATTAAGGCAAAAGAAATAGATCAAGCAATTGATGTTCAGCAACTACAAATCGACAAACTAAAAGAATACAAAACTTCTTTAATTAACAGTGTGGTCACTGGAAAAATCAAAATAACGCCTGAAATGGTAGAAGACTAATAGGAAGCGTTATGTTTACGGTTAATCATCAAACTAATCGAATCAGTCCGGTAAAAATTAAGAAGTTTAGTGAGCTGGGCTTTACTGAACGCAAACATCTTCAGGAATGGTTAGCCCATCAGCCGGATGCGTTAGGCGAAGAACTCCTGATTATTCAAAAAGAGTTCGATGGCTTTGATGATACCCGTGAACGCCTTGACTTATTGGCTCTGGATAAAGATGGCAATCTGGTCATTATCGAGAACAAACTTGATGACTCTGGGCGAAATGTAGTGTGGCAGGCACTTAAGTATGCTTCATACTGTGCCAGCCTTACTAAAGGGCAGATCGTTGATATTTATCAGCAGTATTTGGACCGGTATGAACCCGTAAAGGGAGAGATTAATCTATTTAATCTACCTGCTAAGTCAGAACAGCGCATCTGTGAATTTTTAGATGCACCTGATTTAGATGAAATTAAACTTAATCTGGGTAACAGCCAGCGCCTGATGTTAGTGGCCGCCAATTTCCGTAAAGAAGTGACCAGTACAGCGTTGTGGTTACTTGGTCAAGGTCTTAGTATCCAGTGCTTTAAAGTCACTCCATATGCCCTCGATGAACAGCATCTTATCAATATCGATCAGATTATTCCAACTCCAGAAGCCAAAGAACTCATGATTGGCATTAATGCCAAAGAAGCGGAAGAAAAAACAACAGAAGTAGTTCTAAAAAATCGTCACTCGGTAAGGCGAGAGTATTGGGAACAGGCTTTAGAGGTGTTTCAAAAGAGCGATTGCAACCTGTATGACAACATCAGCACAACCAAAGATCACTGGCTATGCGCTGGTTCCGGTGTAACAGGTTGCCCGTTCAGCCTTATTTTTAATCAAAAGGAACTTCGTGTTGAGTTGTGGTTAAGTCGAAGCAACGGTGAAGAAAACAAATGGTTATTTGATCAATTGTTCGAACAAAAAGAGCAGATTGATTCTGCATTTGGAGAACCTCTTGAGTGGCTTCGTCTAGATGACAAGAAACAATCTCGAATCCAGTTCTCCTGTAAAGTGGAAGGCTTTAACAAAGACATTTGGCATGATCATATTACCTGGCATCTTGAGCATATGGTTAAACTGGAAAAGGCACTTAAGGCATCACTTCTGCAAGCCTCTGAAAGATTAAAACATAAGGATGTGAAATGACGGTAAGTGTCGCAACTTGTTCAGCACAACAACTTTTTGAAGGCCAAAAAATACAGGCGAGTAATGGCAAGCCACTTACTGGAACGTTAGTCATCCCTGAATACCAGCGCCCTTATTGCTGGGAAAGTCAGCAAATTGATAGCCTGTTAGAAGATTTAAGAGAACATTTTCATAAGAATAGTGAGCTACCGTATTATTTGGGTAGTCTTATTCTTCACCACGATGAACAACAGCTGAAAATTATCGATGGTCAACAGCGTATTACTACGTTAGCGCTATTCAGTTTTCTATCTCAACAGCACCAACTGCTTGATCTACGTTTTGAATCTCCCCTTAGCCAACAACAAATTAAGACAAATCTTGATTGGTTAGCAGATCGTAAATCCAAGTGGGCGAAGCTTATCAATTTTGAGCGTATTCAGTTTTCATTGGTGGTCACTGAATCAGAGGATGATGCGTACCGCTTTTTTGAAACGCAAAACACTGGCGGTGTGAGACTTGGTGGCCCTGATATTATCAAAGCCCATCACTTAAGAGCTGTTCCTAAGGTTCATCAATCAAGATTCGCGCTCCAATGGGAAGGGTTGGGTAAATTAGACAACTCAGTCAAATCCCTTTTAAAAGGGCGTTATTGGCAACAGCTGAATATGAGAGAACTCGCACCACATCAGCAGACAAAAGTGGTGAGGGATCAAATTGTCTCCGAACTTGGTGAACAAACAACCGAAGGTGGTGACATTGCTTATGGTCAAGTACTGCGGTTAACCGGGATTGGTGGCGATGTTGTCCAACAAGCCGCACAACAGGGATATGAAGTCAGACAACCGCTTAATGCGGGTATCAACACTATTCGTTACTTGGCGTATTTCCAAAAACTGTATCAGCAATACTGGGTTAATCCGACGTTGCCCCATCAAGAAGGTTACAACCGCTTTATTTGCTGGCTTAAAGGGTTAGAAGGCTGTGGTTATCTACAAGGTCTCTATGAAGCGTGCTTGATGATGTACATCAGCCAGTTTGGAGAATACCAGTTAGAGTTGGCAGCGAAAAAATTATTCAGAGTCGTTTACTCCCGCAGAGTGAGTAATCAGAAAGCGGTAAGAGAAAATTCAATTTCAAGTTTTGTGAAGGACTATCCCGTTTTGGACTGGATTGCTTTGAGCTATACGCCTAAGCAGTGCTTTGCCTTTTTTGATGCGTTTGATTTGGTCGTCGATCCTAGCAATTTAGAATCAGACACCAATAGTGTTAAGAAACGCTTTATTACAGAAGTGACTAAGCATTTCCAACTAGGGTTGTCGCAAGACCAGTACGCGTCTTCATTTGCTAACTTATTAACCCACAATATCACTGAAATGACGGAGGCGGCATGAGTTCAAAGGTTGAAACAGAGCTGCTTTCATTACAAATTATAGCGACAAAAGATTTGGGCTTCGTTATTCCTTGCTACCAGCGCCCTTACGTTTGGCGTGAAGAAGAAGTGATTAAGTTATTTGATGACATTCGCGATGCTTATTTAGCTAAAGAGCCCCATTACTTTATTGGCAGTGTCTTGAGTGCTTTAAATGGTGATAAAAGCGAATATGAACTGATCGATGGGCAGCAAAGAACCACAACATTGATGTTGTTATCACTTGCCTTCAGGGCAGTAGGGATTGAGACTCAGCTGGCTAATGTGAGTATCAAAGGTGAAAATCCAAGGTTAACGTTCGAAATCAGAGAGTCAGTGCGTAACTTGCTTGGCTGTTACGCGGGACTGGACAAGATTACTAAACCCGGTGAAGAAGATATTCGTAAGGATGAGTATTTAGTTCATCTGGAAGCTAACCTTACGATTCTGAGACAGCAGGTTGATAAGTTGGCAGAGCAATCAGGCTTCGATATCCATGGTTTTGCAGACTACATTTTTAACCAAGTGCAGTGGGTAAATAATATTGTTCCAGCATCTATGGATCTTAATCGCTTGTTTTCGAGCTTAAATACTGGTGGCATACAGCTAGAACCAGTCGATTTATTGAAGGCCAAGCTGTTCAAGCACATTAAAACTCCAACTGACAAAGCTATATTCAGCAGCATTTGGCAAGCCTGCGAACATACCGATAACTATTTTGAGCGCAATCTCAGACAGATATTCAAAAGTGCCGACTGGCAAAAACTGGAGTATGCAGATCTTGCCAATTATCAGGCAGAGAGATTTCCTCTAGCCAGTTCTAGTAATAGTGTTCAACGAGTTGGTAAGTCAATTGCAGAGATAGCATCAGGATCGTTGGACTTTGATATTGAACTTGAACAACCTGAAAATCAAAGCGATGATTTTGATGATGAGACCGTTTATTGCCGTTCAATTATAAGTTTTGAATTGCTGTTGATTCATACGCTCAGAATTTTTTGTACCCAGAAATTGTGGGATGATCTTGTCCCACGTATTCGTGCTAGCAATCTGATGTTGTGTTTTGAACGGCTACTACAACAAGATGAACGAACCATTAAATCGTTTATAGAGTTGTTATGGCAGGTTCGTTATCAGTTCGATACCTGGGTTGTAAAATGGGTCGAGCATGATGACAGAGAAGATGCCCAGCTACGTTTAACCTCGATCAGTAAGAATAAAGCCTATATCAACCGTAAAGCCAAAGAACTTGGTTTATTGGCACAGTTGCAAGCGGTACGTAACTTTACCGGTGATCGCTCAGCCCAGTATTGGTTGACAGCGTTTCTAAGTCGGTTGGTTGCGGAGCCGAAAGCGAAAGACGAAGACGTAGTTGCGCTACTTGAACGCATCGATAATCAAATGTCGCTTACCCGTGAAACGCAAAAAGAAGCCAGTTTTAAACTTGCATCAGGGATATCGCCACAAACAATTCCCTGGGAAGAACAAGCCATATATCTTAAAAGCTCTTTGGGAACTCGATTCGAACATTATTGGTTTCAGAAGCTGGAATACTTGCTCTGGAAAAACGGTGATAAAGCCAATGATGATAAGTTAAAACGTTATCGGATTACTTCGAAAAACTCGGTTGAGCACGTTCACCCTCAAAATGAAGAGTATAATCATCAGCTTGAAAGGAGTCCATTGAATGCTTTTGGTAATTTAGTGCTTCTAAGCCCGGGAGAAAACTCGTCATACAGCAACCAAACGGTAGCAAAGAAAAAAGCGGATTTCGATTCTAAGCCACGTTATGACGCGTTGAAGCTGAAAGATATTTTTGAAACATACACGCAATCAGATAACCAATGGTCTGCCAACGAAATAGAAAAACATCAACAGAACATGTTGACATTGTTGGAAACACATTACACACAAGGAGTAACCGATGGTCAGTAATACTAACGAGCAGGCGTTAGAGGCTAGTATTGAAAAAGCACTCACTGGCCATTGTCTTGAAGACCAAAAGATAGGTATTTCTGATGATCCTGTTACGCCTTATGGTGTGCAACATTGCGGTTATCTATCTGGCTTCCCTTCTGATTTCAATATGCAGTATGCATTGGATACTCGTTTCTTTTGGCAGTTTCTTGAAGACTCTCAGGAACAAGAACTGGCTAAATTGAAGAAGAACAATCCGGGTGATTGGCAACGTAAGATTTTAGAGCGTTACGACCGTCTGATCAAAAAACATGGAGTGTTGCATCTGCTTAAAAAGGGACTGAAAGTTGATGATGCTCATTTAAATCTCATGTATCCGGCACCTTTAGCAAGCAGTAGTGACAAGGTAAATCAAAATTTTGCAGCTAATATTTTCAGTTGTACACGTCAGCTTCGTTACTCATTAGCCAATCCACTGCAAGAAATAGATATGGTGCTGTTTATCAACGGTATTCCAATTGCCACTCTTGAGTTGAAAAATGCGTGGACTGGACAAACCGCACGCTACCATGGTCAAAAACAGTACCGTGAAGACAGAGATACCACTCAGCCACTTCTGACATTTGGTCGTTGTTTGGTTCATATGACAGCCGACACTGATGAAGTGTATATGACCACCAAATTAGCTGGGAAAAACACTTTCTTCCTACCTTTTAATAAAGGTTATAACCATGGTAAAGGGAACCCGCCAAACCCTAATGGTCATCGAACGGCATATCTATGGGAAGAAGTCTTTACCAAAAGTAGCATCGCTAACATTATTCAACACTTTGTGCGTCTTGATGGCGGCAGCAAAACTCCATTGGCGAAACGTACCTTATTCTTCCCGCGTTACCATCAGCTTGATGTTGTACGTAAATTGATTGCTCATGCCTCCACTTATGGTGTTGGTCATACATACTTGATTCAACACTCCGCAGGGTCTGGGAAATCAAACTCTATCACCTGGGCTGCATATCAACTGATAGAAACTTATCCGGAAACTAATGAAGTTTCTGGCGGTAAGGGAATGGAACAACCTTTGTTTGACTCTGTTATCGTTGTAACGGACCGTCGTTTACTTGATAAACAGTTGAGAGATAACATCAAAGAGTTCTCCGAGGTCAAAAACATTATTGCGCCAGCTCTTACCTCTTCGGAGCTTAAACGCGCATTAGAGGGTGGTAAAAAAATAATTATCACCACTATTCAAAAATTCCCTTTTATTATCGATGGGATTGAAGATCTCAGTGATAAACGTTTCGCGGTGATCATTGATGAAGCACATAGCTCCCAGTCTGGCTCCGCGCATGACAATATGAACCGGGCAATGGGTAAACAAGACGTTGAAGCGGAAGAAGACGCACAAGATAAAATTCTACAGGCGATGAAATCACGCAAAATGCGTGGTAATGCCTCGTATCTTGCTTTCACTGCAACACCTAAAAATACAACCTTGGAGAAATTTGGTCAGCAGCAACCGGATGGCACGTTTAAGCCATTTCACCTTTATTCGATGAAGCAGGCGATTGAAGAAGATTTCATTCTAGATGTGCTAGCCAACTATACGACTTACAGAAGCTATTACGAGATTGAAAAGTCGATAGCTGAAAACCCTGAGTTTGATACCAAGAAAGCTCAGAAGAAACTGAGGGCTTTTGTTGAGCGCAGTCAACAGACGATCGATACGAAAGCTGAAATCATGCTGGAGCACTTTATACCTTCAGTCGTTAACGCTAAAAAGTTAAAAGGCAAGGGTAAAGGTATGGTTGTTACTCAGAACATTGAGACTGCTATACGTTATTACCGAGCTATTCGCCGTATTCTTGAAGAGTCAGGTAACCCTTTCAAAGTTCTGATTGCTTTTTCTGGCTCAAAAACTGTTGATGGTATTCAATACACTGAAGCTGATATTAACGGCTTCGCAGAAACGGAAACGAAAGACAAATTTGATACGGATGAACATCGCTTATTAGTCGTGGCAAACAAATACCTTACAGGGTTTGATCAACCAAAGCTTTGCTCTATGTATGTAGACAAAAAACTTGCAGGTGTTCTGTGTGTTCAAACATTATCTCGACTCAACCGCAGTGCGCCTAAATGGGGTAAGAAAACGGAAGATTTGTTTGTCCTGGACTTCTTTAACGCAGTAGAAGATATCCAAGCATCATTTGATCCTTTCTATACCGCCACATCTCTCTCTCAAGCGACTGATATTAATGTCCTGCATGAGTTGAAAGATGACCTAGATGATGTTGGTGTATATGAATGGTATGAAGTTGAAGATTTTGTCTCTCGCTATTTTAATAACGAAGATGCACAAACGTTAAGCCCCATCATTGATACCGCAGTAGCTCGATTCGATGATGAGCTTGGTCTAGAGCCAGAAGAACAGGTTGATTTCAAGATTAAAGCCAAACAGTTCGTAAAAATTTACGGTCAGATGGCGTCAATCATGCCGTATGAAATTGTCGAATGGGAAAAACTGTTCTGGTTCCTCAAGTTCCTGATTCCTAAACTGAAGGTAGATGATCTAGATGCAGATGCTTTCGATAAGCTTTTAGAGTCGGTTGATTTGAGTTCATATGGATTACAGAGAGTTAAGCTCAATCACTCTATTCATCTAAATCCTGACGAAACACCAGTTGACCCTCAAAACCCTAACCCTAGAAGTGCGCATGGGGGCGACTCTGAAACTGACGAGCTTGATGAAATCATCCGTACCTTTAATGAGCGCTGGTTCCAAGGGTGGAGTGCTACGCCAGAAGAGCAACGCATCAAGTTTATCAAAATTGCTGAAAGTGTCCGTCAACACCCGGATTTCGAGTCGAAATACAAAAATAACCCAGACCCGGTAAACCGAGAGTTGGTGTATAAAAAAATACTGAAGGAAGTCATGCTTCGCCGCCGTAAAGAAGACATGGAGTTCTACAAGCTATTTGCTTCTGATACAGCATTCGAGACTGCGTTGACGCATAGTACGCAGAGGTATGCTGAGACAATGGTGGAGTAGTGTCAGTCAATACGGGAAGTATCTTTCAGTTCTAATCTAACTCTGGTTTTTGGCGAGGGTTAAATATAGAGCTGACGAGTATTAATTCAGACGTGAGCTTGCATTCCCCTTTTATATGCATCTCTGGCACTTTGGGGTATGTGACTTAAAGATTTAGGGAGTGCGAGTGGTAAGAGTTCACTGATTAATCTTTCGCTCCTCAGGCGCATAATGGTTCTGATGTAATACAGAGTGGTTTTTATATTTTCATGCCCCAATTGGTACTTTAACCATAAATGAATATCAGTGGCATTTGCCTCTGTAATTTCAATCCCTTTTTTCTCCGCCCATGTATATAATAAATGCGTTGCACCTGTATGACGCAGAGAGTGAGGATGGACACTTACCCCTATCTTTTCACTCGCTCTTTGAAAGGCTGCTTGGAGTTCCCTTCGAGAAACAGGAGTCCCATTTTTGTTTAGCCAAGTAAAGCGCTGCCCAGATGAACGCTGCTGTTTTTTAGCATGCTTACTTTTAACGTAATTTTCTTGATACAATTTAAATCTTTCATCATAAACGCTGTCAATATAGTCGTCGTGGATCAACTTCATGGTACAGAGGTGAACTTGACAACGCTTTAATTTTTGCCCCTTACTTATGTAATAAAGATATTGGAATTCATCACTATTTCGTTCCATCTCAATAAAGCGTTTCCAATGTGGATTCATTTCTGTAGGGCTCAACGGAAACTGTAAAATACCAGCTATGCGTAGGAATGTTTGCATTATTGTTGCGGCCATTGTTGCGTAAACCACATCGTCTTCATATAACGCATTGTATAACTTAAACCAGTCATTCATTGATATGATCGAGTCCTTATAGTCATCTACTTGAACTCTATACCTTAGAGGTACGGCACTTTCGATTTCAACTTCTTCTACAGATGAAAAAGAACTTGTGTGGGAAAGAAAGTAATCATCCTCATCCACTTTACGATAGTTTAAAATTTTATCCGGAAAAACTAAGTTATGTGTTATGTTTTCAAGAGTCAGAAATTCGTAAAAAAGTCGCCATGAAGAGACATAGTTAACAAGACTCTCTCCCTTCCAACTTTCTTTTTCATACAGGTGCTCAATTAATTGCGCTATGTGTTGATATGTTGCCTCCAAGTAATGGATAGGTTCAGGATTGCCTACGTCGTCCTGATTCTCTTCGAGTCTGTTTAATAGAAAAGCTACGCGATGAGCAATTTGCCGGATAGTTGTTGGCGTAACACTGTCGAATGATGTAATTCCTTTAAAATTATTCAAGCGTGAGTAGTGATAGTACCGACACAATAAAAAGGCAAGTAGGTCTTTTTGTACTTCACCATCGTCGCTGTAGTATGGGAAAGGTACTGGATCTGGTAAGTTGTGATTAAATTCAATACGTCTCATTGTGTCTTTCAATACTCCAACTATCAAATCTGAGTTGAGTAAGGATTACTCGTCTCGTTGGTTTGTAGATCATATTTAGAGCACCATTCAATCTGTTTAGTTATTGAGGTGGTTTTTAATACTTACATATCAATTGATTGTGATTCATAGAATCAAATATATTTCATGTCACTCATATCGGATCACTATTATTTCATCAAAACCTTCAGATATATCTGCAGACTCGAGTCGGCGGTGCATATCTTGAAGTTTATCATCAGGGATGCGTCGGTCAGGGGTTCGTTGACAGTTCCTTTCTTGTATTACTATATAGGGGACTTCAAAGTAAACAGCACACATTTTGATGTCGGCTTGATACTTATATTTATAAACTAGGTTGAACCACCGGCTTCGGTCTGATCTAGTGAGGTTCGTTGCATCAATTACCACTGGGTGTCGATCTGGATAGTAGTGGGAACCTTTAGTCCAAGTTGTTTTTCCTGAACATGGCATTCCTACGCACAGATATACTCGTGTAGGTAATGGGCGTTTCAGTAGTGTTTCAAGTTCATTTTTTGCACTTATCCAAGCAGCTTCCCTCATTCTTTCATCATGAAAAGTGTATTTGCCATTTTTAAACAAATATTTGTCTGGTGAAATGACTTGCGCTGTTGAAAAATTGGCTAACTGACTGGGGTCTTTGGTTAACGACTGTGTCTGTAAATTTTGATAAGCAATGTTAACTGCTTGCTGTTGATGACTTTTGAGTTGTTTATTTTTGTCTTCTAGTAATTGTTTGAGTCCTTGAATTGACTTGAGAGCTTCTAGGTAGCCCGTTTGAGCTTTATCTCGTTGATCTTCTAAAGCTTGTTTTTCTTTAGTGATTAATGTTAGGTCAGAATCAGCCTGGAGTTTTTCAAAGTCATTTCTAAAATCGTTAATGTCCTTAGCGATCTGCTTATATCGTTTATTCAAACCATCGTTTTTAAGCTTATTTCCAGCCATGTATGACGTGGATACTGATGCCTTGTGGCAAATTTTTGTGATTGAACAATCGTTGATTTTGCCGCTAGCGATCGCTTGAGCTTTGAGTTGTTCAAAATTACTACGAAGATCTGCCAGTCTTTCGTCATGAGTACGTTTGTCTCGGGGCTTTCGTGTGTCTGTCATGATATCACTCAAAATATCCGGGTTCTCTTTCATCAGAGTACAGTTCTTTTAATATTGAGCCGTATGTTGATATGAAATTCTTGGCTTCGTCTCTTATTGCTATAGATTGATGACCAACTCCTTCTAAATAACGAATATAGTAATCAAAGCTTAGAAGTAGATCTCGGCTCCAGGTATCGCCAAACAGTGCATCACCACAAGCTTTTCCCACGCAGTTGGCTGGACATGGTGGTGTTCCAAGTGCATCAGTAATGAGCTTACTAAGCTTTAGACTTTGGCGTGTTTTGTGATTACCCGCAATAGCACAAGGAGCGTCACTGCTGTTGCTAGTATTTCTAACACAGACCACCGCCATCGGGGTTTTGAGTGCATATATCTGTTGGTCTTTTATTCTGGTGTGTAATAACTCCTTGATACGTTCCTTAAGCTGAACTCGCATATCCATTTCCGTAATCTGGTGATGGTGTATTGAAGTGGCAGTAGCTGAACCGGAGGAAGTAATCGGTTCTGGGTTAGATTGGGAAGTATCATCCGTGTCTTCAGAATTATCTTTTGCGATTTGTAATCGAATGTCTTCTGCACCAGCTAGCAGGCGATCTCCTGCTTTTCCTGCTACTTTCCCTCGGACGATTGCATCAGATAATTCTTCGGACATTTTGTTGATGCCTTCTGAAATCTGTCTGTTACGTTCCTTAATAATTACCGGATTGTTGGCTAGGTATGCATCAGGCATTAGCGCATTAGAGTGACCAAAAAGCTTTTTCAGTAGTAAAATAGCTGCAGCACTGTGAGTACCAATCCACCCAGCCAAGGTTGCCCGTACGCAGTGACAACTGGCCTCATCATTGTCATCCGAAAGTGTAAACAACTTAATATTGTAGTGAGAAGCAAAGTTCCGTATGAGGCGGTTAAAAGTACCACAGGCATCCATTTTATAACCGTCAGTTTCATTAATAAGGTTGTTATTGGAAAAAGAAGAGGTACAAGTTATGAGATAGCGGCTTTCTTTCGCACGAGCAAAGCGCTTACATTGTTCAAGAAGTATCACCGCTTTATGAGTTTGATTTGGGACTGGTAGAATATAGCGCTTTAGATGCGTTTTCTTGATGTCAGTAATTAGGTAATGCAACAAGTCATGCCGTTTGGAGTTTTGACAACAACCTTTTTCCAAATTTCTCATATCAACGTTGCGAAGACCTGTCGTTAGTAAAATTATCCAAGCTGCAGCCCCTTGAATAAGTTGCTCCAATCTTCTAAACCAATTTGATGTCAGACCACCTTTACTATCAAATTGAAGAGGAAGAATATTAGAAAGTTCGTCGCCAAATTTTATTTTTATGTGCCTCCTTGTTTTCCAAGTTAGATCATTTTTATTTTGGGTACTATGTTTCTGAATTATTTCGATTTCATCAAAGACACCACAGAGAAGATCAAAATATTCTTCAATAAATGGAGTAGCATTTTTAACCAACTGGCTTACAACCGCTAAATCCAAGGGAGGGTATGATTTTACGGATGTATCCAAGCCATGTGTTTGTCTTAGCTTTTTTACCCATGTCTGCACGCTAATATTCTGCGTATTCCATGGCAATATTAGCCCAGAAGTTAAAAAATAGGCATTGCTGTATGCCTCTGAATAAATGTGTTTTATCCGATTTAAGAACTCGAATGGACCATGACTAAGTGCATTTTCTTTTGCAAGATGATTTAGAGCTGTGAGCAAAATATCATTGCTAGTTAATTGCAGTAGAGTATTAAATGGTTGGTTACGTTTGCTGATTAATATATTTTTCGAACGAAAAAGATCACGAAATGTCGTAACAAATCCTGCTACTGAGTTTTTTACCGTTGAAATTGCTAAGTTTGCAAAGCTCAATTGGTGATAACAAACCAGCTTACAAACAAGCATTAGTGGCAAGTCTGTTTCATCGGGAAACCAGTCATTCCACCGAAAGTTGTACAGTGATCCACCATGGGGCTCCCAAGTATCGTCATTGAAAGTTGATGTGGCTGATATTTTGCTCATATCAATATTTTCGTATTCTTTCTCAAGAGCATGTAATACTGACCACTGTTGGTAACCATATTCTGTTAGAGATTGTTTATTAGGTTGATTTATTTCAATGATTTGCATGAACTTACACCACTTTGCAGAATAGGAGGTAATAATGGGATATTGTCTTTTAGCGCTAGGTTTGCTGTGGCATAGGCATGTTCAACCAACTCTTTCCCTTTCGGGTGACGAATTTTGAATTGATTAACTGTATCTAAGGCAGTATGAAGCCTATCATCTAGTGTTGCTTTAAAAATATCAGGATCAGATTTACGTTGCTGTTCGTATTGAAATATACGGTAGCAAATCGCAGGCAAATGTTCTGCGTAGACCTCACTGCGTTTACATCCAAGGCATAAGTCATATGTCTTACATTGATCTGCAACGGCTAGATTGTGTGACGGTTTACTGGGGTCTGAACAGTCGCACAAAAACACTTGAGTGGCGCCAGCCTCGCGCTCGTTATCAAGCTTTATCTGTCCCTGAAAAGTCATCATTTTTTCGAGCATGTCAGTAGTAAGTGCAACAATTGCACTATCCATCGTAAGATTACTTAGTCCACTTTTCATTATGTAACTGAAAAATGTTGTATCAAATTGTTCGTGGTTGAGGGCCGTTTTCAATCGGCTGACTAGTTCATCGGCATTTTTGACATCTTTCAGCAGCTTAAGCAATTCGTGTCCTACAAATGTTTTTCTAAAGCGCTGTGTTTGTAGTGAAGATAACTTTTCCCCAGTATTGTTAAATATTGGATAGTGGGAACAAAAGGATACGCATAACCTATGCGCATATGATTCACCGATCGTGAAAATAAACTTGCGTTCAGGAGATCGAGTTTTATCAAGAAATTTTAGATAACTATATATTGGACTGGTAACACTTACTGGGATGCTGATAGGTTTAGCTGCTCGTTTTCTGGCTTGTCCCTTTATTTTCCTTCCAACCAATACAATTGATTGATCTCTAGGTGCCGTGTCTTCAGTGATTCCCATCTGGGTATCAAAATTTTTATACCAAGGCTTTCCATTTACCATCCATTCCAAGCTTAAAGCTGCTTCTAGGTTAACTCCCGTCGTTATCATAAAATAAATAAGGATAGCAAACTCATGATGATATGATTGCAATGTTAGCCATTTGTAATTCGGGGCAATTCCTTTAGCTACAGTAGATGTAGGCCAGCATTGAGATAACAAAAAGGACATATATTTTTCATATGGATCTAGGTGCTTCCAGATTTTAGTCTTACTCACAGAATTTAATTTTTTTTGGAATAAGGATGGAATGGCATAGCTACCTATTCTTATGTCATTGTTATTGTGCTTAAACAACAATGTGAGGTTTGCCATCAAAGCCCTATGTCCATCCTCTCCACTATTAAATAAACGAGTCAATGTAGGATTAAGACTCTTAATTTCATGGAGTTGTAGATAGTCCTGACCGAGCACCTCCGGACTGACATTTTCAAGCAATTCAAATTGTTCTCTTGAGCGTTCGATTTCATAGAACACGTAGGAAAGAATTTGTATTAACTCGACGTCACTGTAGTCAGCTGGCCTAACTAGTTCGTCAAAGTTGATGTCTCTTAATGGAGCGGGTTGGACAATCTCATCTTTTCTTATTCGTATCGACTTAAGATTAATAAAAGGAATACCTTCAAAAAGCGTTTTCATATGGCCCAGATAACTAGCTGCTTTTTTGGAAGGAAAGGTATCGCACCATCGACTGAAGTGATTAATATTTAACTCGGTGAAGGATGCAGGAGGGGATGGTTGAGAGGAGAGGTATACAAAGAAACTCTTTATTACTGATTGAAATTTTTTAATTGACCCTTTGGCCAGATTAGATACTAAGATTTTCTTAGTTAGTAGTTGCGCAAATTTTTTAGCAATTTCTTCACCTACAAGTTCTTTTCCTGATTCCACAATCCAAAATTTGCCTTGAGCCACTCGTCTAGAGTATTGCCCTGCATAAAAAAAGCTCTTTTTTGAATGTTTGTCGCTATTCACTTCATCTTTAGATTTTGGGTGTTCAAAAAATAGACGATAACTATTTGTTGGCGAATCAACGTAATGTTTGTAAGGAGATAAGTTATACCGTTCAACTACAGGAAGAGATATCACCTTATTGGATGACTTTGCAATGTTGGTAATCTTCTTATTAGCCTTCTTTTTTGCCATGGTTTATCCACCCAATCCAATTTAGTGATGCAATATGTAAATTCCATATAGAGTATTGTAGTAGACATTAGAAAAAAGTGATGTGATCAGGATTTTTTCGTATATTGGCCGATATCGTGCGCGAGACACAGAGAGTCAATCAAACTGTCCGAGGGCAATAGTTCTTTAAATTCAGACTGTTTCTTTTTGAGTTGGGCGACAATACCCGTGCCTAATTGGGCCGCTTCTAACGAGTGGGTAAGTCGACTTCTATGAAAGTCTTCCAAGCTGTTGCCATGAACTTGAGTTTTCGCTTGCAGGCGTCGAAATGCCGCAGAGTGCAGGATTCTCGCTCTATCACGTTGATAGGGGCTGCGATGGTCATCACGGCGGATTTTATGCTCATCGTCGTGGCGCTCTTGCCACAAAGAGTGTAATTCAAACGACACGTTTATCTCCATAAACTAAACTGGCTAACTGATTTCATCCAGCGATAGCTCAAAGCTTGGGGCGAATGTATTAAGGAAGTATTCCATTTCTGGCGTTTTACGTTCTTGTAAAGTGATGTCTAGGCGCTTTTTCGCTAAGGCAAACTCATGGTTACCTGCGCTTAGTTCTTCCAAACATTTTAAGTACGCACAGATGGAGTCGGCCTGTTTTACTATCTGAGAGTCTTCTTCGTGCGACGAATGAGAAAGTAGAAATGGGGCAAAATCTTCCTGAAATTCTTCCGGCAACATAGAAAGTAATTTGTGCTCGGCAGCGGCTTCTATCTTCTTATATTCTTTTGCGATTTCGGGATTGTAGTACTTAACGGGAGTAGGCAAATCACCAGTGAGCACTTCACTTGAATCGTGATACATCGCGAGAAGGGCAATGCGTTCAGGATTAAGCGTGCCGCCGAACTTTTTGTTTTTAATTAACGCGAGTGCGTGAGCGACAAATGCGACTTGTAAGCTGTGTTCCGAAACGTTTTCTGGTGATACAGAGCGCATCAAAGGCCAGCGTTGGATAAGCTTCATTCGTGCCAAGTGGGCGAAAAAATGGCTTTCTTTCATGGCTTTCTCCGTTTCTGGTATAAAAAAGGAACTCACTAGGAGTTCCTCTAAGCATATGAGAGATCAACACTAATTACTACCAGTGATTCTTTACTGGCTGTAGGTTGATAGGAATCGCTCGAAGCGTCCGATTGCGGTTTCCAGGTCTTCAACGTGTGGCAAAGTCACAATGCGGAAATGGTCTGGTTTTGGCCAGTTAAAACCTGAGCCTTGTACTAGCAGTACTTTTTCCTGTTTCAAGAAATCGAGCACCATCTGTTGGTCATTCTTGATGTTGTACATCTTGGTATCGATTTTAGGGAATAAGTACATGGCACCTTTGGGTTTCACACAAGATACCCCTGGGATCTGGTTGATCAGCTCGAACGCGCGATTACGCTGCTCTAGCAATCGGCCACCAGGTAAGATCAACTCATTGATACTTTGGTAGCCACCTAGCGCGGTTTGAATCGCATGTTGCATCGGCACGTTGGCACAAAGACGCATAGAAGAGAGCAACTCTAGACCGTTAACGTAGCCTTGTGCTAAGTGTTTTGGACCAGTTAAGAACATCCACCCACCGCGGAAACCACATACCCGGTAAGCTTTCGACAAACCATTGAAGGTCATCACAAGTACGTCTTCCGTTAGCGTCGCAACAGAAGTGTGTGTTGCGCCATCGTAAAGCACTTTGTCGTAAATCTCGTCAGCGAAAATGATCAGCTTGTGCTGGCGAGCAATCTCAATCACCTCTAGCAAGAAGTCACGACTATATACAGCACCTGTTGGGTTGTTCGGGTTGATCAGAACAATACCGCGGGTTTTCGGCGTGATTTTCTTTTTGATGTCATCAAGGTCTGGATACCAATCCGATTGTTCATCACACAGATAATGAACGGGGTTGCCACCAGACAACGCTACTGATGCCGTCCACAATGGGTAGTCAGGTGCAGGGATGAGCATTTCATCGCCGTTGTTTAGCAACGCTTGCATTGCCATCACGATCAGCTCAGACACGCCATTACCGACGTACACATCTTCTACGTCTAAAGAGCGAATGCCTTTGCGTTGGTAATGTTGAACCACCGCTTTACGTGCAGAGTAAATGCCTTTGGAATCACAGTAGCCTTGAGAGGTCGGTAGATTACGAATTACATCTACAAGAATCTCATCAGGGGCGTCAAAACCAAATGGGGCAGGGTTACCAATGTTCAACTTTAGGATTTTATGCCCTTCTTCCTCCATGCGCTTAGCATGTTTGAGTACAGGACCCCTAATGTCGTAGCAGACATTGTCGAGTTTTGACGACATCCCGATATTTTGCATTGTATAATTCCTAAAAATTCGTTAATTTCTTTATTAAAATACAATAATTTGTTTTTTATTAGAATATAAATCTGTAAATTATCCGTTTGCAGGCTAACTTTTGCTCGCTTGCTATCACAGGATTTTGCAAAAGATCGCATACGACCTTGATTTGCTTTGGGTCTAAACTTAGAGTAGCCGTCAGTTACCTTTATCCTCACATACTTCGAGGTTGATTTGTCAGAGTTCCATCAAGCCGTAAAAAGAATTATCGAGCGAGTTCAGCACACGGAAGGCAATCAAGTACGTCTGGTCGAGCCCCTCAGCGAAAAACCGAATTTCGCATTGATTGATTGGCTTGATGCACAACCACTTTTCCCCAAGTTTTATTGGCAATCCCGTGATACTCGTGAAGAGGTCGTCGCGCTAGGACAGCTGCACTCTTTTGTTGAGCCGGGTCCTGCCTATACCATTCTTGGTGAAGGGCAGCGAGTATGGGGCGGGCGATCGTTTGATGGCCAGCACGAAAAAAATCGCCGTTGCATGCCTTCTTTCTTCTTTTTGCCTCAAATTGAACTGATTCGATTTGATCAGCAGTGGTCACTCGCGGTTAACCTAACTGAAGACAAAGCGCGCACGCTTGCCAGCTTGAGAAAGCTTATTTGCGATGTCGCCGCTTTACCTCCGATCTCGTCACATATTCGCTCGATTGTTCATACTCCTATTAAATCTGAGTGGGATGAGCTGGTACATAAAGTTCTGACTGGGATTGAGAATGATGAGTTTAAAAAAGTTGTGTTGGCTCGCCGTTCTACTGTCCAATTGGATAACACGTTGAGCGCTGCACAACTGCTTAAAGCGAGCTATTTGAACAACCATCACAGCTTTCATTTCTTGTTGAGTTTAGACAGCAAACACAGTTTTATGGGCTCTACGCCAGAGCGTTTGTATTCTCGTGTTGGACATGAACTTCATACCGAAGCTTTAGCGGGCACCATTGGTCGTGGCGACAATGCCACTCATGATATGGAATTGGCGAATTGGTTATCTCAGGATTCAAAAAACTTAAACGAAAACCAGTACGTCGTGGACGATATCGTGGAACGCCTTTCTCCTCATTCCGAAATGGTAGAAGTAGAAACCGAACCGAGATTGGTGCGTTTACGTAAGGTGCAGCACCTCAAGCGCAATATTCATGCAAGCTTAAAAACAGGCACAAATGGCGTACAACTGCTTTCTGCATTGCAGCCGACGGCCGCAGTGGCAGGTTTGCCTCGTAAAGAGTCGATGCAGTTCATCCTTGATAACGAGCCGTTTGCTCGTGGCTGGTATGCTGGCTCTATGGGTTACATCAGCCATGAACGCGCAGAGTTTTGTGTGGCAATAAGAAGTGCATTGGTGCTTGGCGATCAAGTTCAGTTGTTTGCTGGAGCGGGTATTGTTCCTGGATCAGTTGCTGAACACGAATGGGCTGAATTAGATAAAAAGATGTCGACGCTGTTAACGTTGATTTCCGATCATCCGCCGCTTGGAGTAGCATCATGAGTTACGATCAAGCGGTTCTCAATCGAATTTGGTCAGAGACCATTTTGACTGAGCTTCACCGATTTGGTGTGAAGCATGTTTGTATCGCGCCGGGATCGCGTTCGACTCCTTTGACTTTAGAAGCGGCGGAACAGCCAAATTTTTCCATTCATACTCATTTTGATGAGCGTGGATTAGGTTTTATGGCGCTTGGCTTGGCGAAAGCGAGCCAAGAGCCGGTAGCCGTTATCGTGACTTCTGGCACTGCGGTCGCAAACTTGTTGCCTGCGGTAGCAGAAGCTAAATTAACGGGCGAAAAACTGGTTTTGCTTACCGCTGACCGCCCTGTTGAACTCGTCGGTTGTGGCGCAAACCAAGCAATTAATCAGCTTGGGGTTTTTTCGCATCATGTATCGGAAAATTTGAACTTGCCAAGTCCGAGTTTAAATACGCCGCTCAACTGGTTACTCACTTCGGTTGATGAGGTGATGTTTAACCAGCAGTTACATGGCAGCGCGGTTCACATTAACTGCGCCTTTCCTGAGCCGCTGTATTCTGACGGGGAAAAAAGCGCTTACCAAAGCTACCTGAACAGTGTCGAAGCGTGGCGCAAAGGCGGTCAAACATATACTCAACGATTCGTCAGTCCATCATTTCGTGACATTCCATTTTGTGCTGATAGAAAAGGAGTGGTTGTCATTGGCAGCTTACCTGCTGATCACGCGCAAGCGGCAAAAGTGTTTGCACAGCAAATGGGGTGGCCTGTATTGGCGGATCCGCAAAGTGGAGTTAGCTCCGATTGGTCACATTATGATTTGTGGTTACAACAGCCTAAGTTGGCTAGCCAACTCGACGAATGTGATTTGGTGCTCCAGTTTGGTAGCCGCATCATATCTAAGCGATTGAACCAATGGATTAATAAACAGGTGTCGCAAAGCCAACAAGGCCGAGATGTTCAGTACTGGTTTATCTCGCCAAGTTTAAGCCGAGATAACCAAACACACCTTCCGCAATTGCATTGGGCTGCATCACCTAAAAGTTGGGTCGAGCGTGTTGATGTTAAGAGCTCAAGTACTCAAGGATGGGCTGATGGATTGCTGACCGATATAGCCCATGTTCGCGCTCATATTCGCGATGAGTTTCTGTCTTCATCAGCTTCAACGCTTAATGAAATCGCGTTAGCGGCTGACATTGAAGAGCGAACGCAGAGCGTCGATGTCTTTCTCGGTAACAGCTTGTTTGTTCGATTAGTCGATATGTTTGGCAGATTAAATACTGAGGTGTTTACCAATCGCGGAGCGTCGGGTATTGATGGTCTATTTGCCACAGCTTCTGGTGTGCAGCGCTCACGAGGCAAGCCGCTATTGATGTACATCGGAGATACATCGGCGCTTTATGACCTCAACTCGCTCGCGCTGTTTTCTCGTAATGATCTGCCGTCAGTACTTGTGGTCACAAACAATGATGGTGGTGCGATTTTCGATATGTTGCCAGTGCCTCAGGAGCATCGCACTGCGTACTACCAAATGCCCCACGGTTATCAGTTTGAACATGCAGCTAAGCAGTTTGGCTTAAAGTATGAAAAGCCAACTACATTACAAATGTATCAAGCAATGGTTGCCGAGCACCTGTCGAGCGGCCAAGGCACAATGCTGGTGGAAGTTCAAACCCCACCAAGCCAAGCCGCAGAGTTGATAAAGGCATTTAATAAGAGCCTGCATGCTTCACTCTGAGCGTCTCTCTCCAACTAAAAAACACCAAAGTGGTGAGCTTCCCACTCTGGTGTTTTTGCATGGCCTTTTAGGAAGTGGTGCTGATTGGCAAGTTTGTTTGGATGAGCTGACTCAGTTTGAACGAGTCGTTATCGACCTTCCTGGTCATGGTCGCAGCCAGTTTACAAAGTGCAACGATCTCGATGATTGCTGCAAACTTCTTAATTCCACACTATCTTTATTATTTCCTCCGCAACAACCACTTATTTTGATTGGCTACTCAATGGGTGGAAGAATCGCAATGCACGGTCTTGCTGGTGAGTGCTTCTCAGATCTCAATATTGTCGGCGCGATTGTGGAAGGGGGAAACTTCGGGCTTCAAACAGAGTCAGAGATACAGTCAAGATTGCACAACGACCAAAAATGGGCACTGCGCTTCGAGAGTGAACCACTTGAACGTGTTTTGAGCGATTGGTATCAACAAGCGGTGTTTTCTTCACTAAACCATGAGCAAAGACAAACATTAATTGCCAAGCGAAGTGCTAATCTTGGCTCGGCAATTGCGAACATGTTGATGGCAACATCGTTAGCCATGCAGGCGTATTTACTGCCCGCACTGCAACAACAGCGCATACCCATTTATTATGTGTGTGGCGCGAAAGACCAAAAATTTAGCCAACTGGCACAACGTAGCGGGTTGGCGTATCGACAAGTTGAAGGCGCAGGACATAACGTTCATCAAGAGCAGCCCCAACAATTTGCGATGCATATTAAGCAAATAATTCAATCTCACTTTGGTGAGAGTAACGAGAACAATGGGAATCACCATGGCTAAAACAGTAGGCATTTCTGAAGAAGAACTTTACGCTCCGGTTCAATGGAAAGATTGCAGCGAGAAATACGAGGATATTCACTACCATAAATCTGAAGATGGTATCGCGAAAATTACCATTGCACGCCCACAAGTGCGTAATGCATTCCGCCCTCAAACAGTAAAAGAGATGATTGATGCGTTGGCAGATGCACGCTACGACTCAGGTGTTGGCGTTATCATCCTAACTGGCTTGGGTGAAGATGCATTCTGTTCTGGTGGTGACCAGAAGATTCGTGGCGACTACGGCGGTTACAAAGATGACCAAGGTACGCATCACCTAAACGTATTGGACTTCCAACGTGATATTCGTACGTGTCCAAAACCTGTTATTGCTTCCGTAGCGGGTTGGGCTGTTGGCGGCGGTCATGTACTGCACATGATGTGTGACCTAACAATTGCAGCGGACAACGCGCAGTTTGGTCAAACGGGCCCTAAAGTGGGTTCATTTGATGGTGGTTGGGGCGCGTCTTACATGGCTCGTATCGTAGGCCAGAAGAAAGCGCGCGAAATCTGGTTCTTATGTCGTTTCTACAACGCGCAAGAAGCGTTAGACATGGGCTTGGTCAACACGGTTGTGCCTCTAGAAGATCTAGAGAAAGAAACCGTTCGTTGGTGTCGTGAAGTTCTTCAGCATAGCCCAATGGCGCTACGCTGCCTGAAAGCGGCATTGAACGCGGATTGTGATGGTCAAGCTGGTCTTCAAGAGCTTGCGGGTAACGCAACGATGATGTTCTACATGACAGATGAAGGACAAGAAGGTCGTAACGCATTCAACGAGAAACGTCGCCCAGACTTCGACAAGTTTCCTCGTAACCCATAATCCGTAAATAAAGAGGAGCCAGAGTGCTCCTCTGCTTCGTTTTTAGTCCCGAGCGCCTCGCCCTCAGGGAGGATGGTTCGTTCTTATAGCCAGCAAGCTTGGGTTGTACGTAATAGGACAGGAATTATGCGTAAAGCAAAGATTTACCGTTACTGCCTTCCAATGGACAGTGGCGTAATACTGCGTGATAACAAGCTGACGGAACGCATCGGCTACATTGTTGAGCTATCTGATGGCGAGAACATGGGATTAGGTGAAGTCGCACCGCTTTTTGGTTTTAGCTTGGAAAGTACCGAAGAGGCTGGCATTCAGTTACAAGAACAGGCTGAACGCTGGGTCGCGGGTATACCGGTTGATTATGCCAATATGTATCCTTCGGTTGCGTTTGGCTTATCTATGGCTCAATTGGAGTTAGAAGGTGGTTTGCCGACGCAAGGCAAATATCAAACTGCTCCACTGTGTACGGGCGATCCCGATGAGTTGATTCCAAAACTCAACGAGATGGAAGGTGAGAAAGTGGCAAAAGTGAAAGTGGGTCTGTATGAGCCCATTCGCGACGGCATGCTTGTGAATCTCTTCCTTGAATCTATCCCTCAATTAACGCTTCGACTGGATGCGAACCGTGCTTGGACACCAGAAAAAGCGCAGCAGTTCGCAAAGTATATTACACCGTCTCTTCGCCAACGAATTACGTTTTTGGAAGAGCCATGCCGAGCTCCTGGCGACAGCATGTCTTTTGCCATTAATACTGGTATCGCGATTGCTTGGGATGAAACGCTGCAAGATGCCGTTCGTCGAGAAGACTTTAGCCTTGAAGATCTGACAGGCGTGAAAGCGATCATTATCAAACCGACATTAATCGGCTCCGTCGATTTCTGCATTAAATTGATCGAAAAAGCAAAAGCGTTAGGAATGAAAGCGGTGATCAGCTCAAGCATTGAGTCGAGCCTTGGCTTGAACCAATTAGCACGTTTGGCGCAATGGCAGTTGCCTGATGAAGTTCCTGGTTTGGACACTATCGGGTTGTTCAAAGCGCAGCTAGAGCAAGGTTGGCCAAAGTGCGAACTTCCTGTGCTTCCTTTGTCTGAGCAGGAGTTAGTGTGGCATTCAGCATAGAGCCATTCTCTACAGAACATAGTGCGATTCCACCTTGGAAGTATTGGGCTCAAACGAGCCCTTTTTCTATTGCACTCGCAACACCTCAAGAAACATTGAATTGGCAACAGCTCTCGCTTCGTGTTACTCAATACGCGCAATCGCTCTTGCAGCAAGGTGTTACGCGCGATGATGTGGTGACTCTGGTAGGGAAGAACCAAGTTGAAACAGTATTGTTTTATTTAGCTGCGCAACAGTTAGGCGCTATCACCGCGTTGACTATGCCTCAGCCAATCGAGGCGCTACAAGGTAAGCTCTGCACACTGTACGGCGATCATCAAACACGTTTTGTTTGGTTTACTCCAGATTGTGAGTTCGCTTACTCTAGCGAAGAGAAAGCAGCATTAAATGCGATTTTTCTCACTTTGCCTACGGTAGATACCGTGGTTGAAAACACTGAGGATGACTATCAGCACGACAGGTTGGCTTCGATTGTGTTTACCTCAGGCTCAACGGGGACACCTAAAGCGGTGGTGCATACTCATCGACAGCACCTCGCTTCGGCAGAGGGATTACTATGTGAGTTCACCTTGCATCAACAAGATACTTGGCTGTTGTCGCTCCCACTTTATCATGTTTCTGGCCTTGCGATTGTTTATCGCTGGATGTTTGCTGGCGCAACGTTGAAAGTCGGCACGGGAAGACTGGCAGACGATATCCTCGCGGTTTCACACGCCTCTTTAGTGGCGACTCAACTTAAACGCTTGCTAGATGATGATGTTGAACTGTCACTGACGCACGTTTTGCTGGGGGGCAGTCATGTGGCTCATGAGTTGGCGGTAAGAGCCACAGAAAAAGGCATCGAGACGTGGTTAGGTTATGGTATGACCGAGGCAGCATCTACCGTTACGGCAAAACAGATCAATGACGTAAGCAATGCTGGGCATTTACTAAAAAATCGTAAGATTAAGCTGGTTGATGAGCGCATTTACATTGGTGGACAAACGCTAGCTTCAGGCTATTTTCACCAAGGTCAAGTGACGGCATTCGTGGACGAGGATGGTTGGTTCGACAGTAAGGATCTCGGTACTTGGCAAGGAGATGAGTTAAAGATCATCGGTCGGGCCGATAATCAATTTATCTCAGGTGGAGAAAACGTTCACTGTGAGGAAATAGAAGCAGTATTGAACCAAATCCCAAGCGTCACTCAGAGCATTGTCGTGCCAGTCGAAGATGTTGAGTTCGGTCATCGTCCTATAGCCGTTATTCAATCAGAAGCGTTACTGAGCCAACAGGAATACGAGCAATACTTGCGGAAAAAGCTTGAGAAGTTTAAATGGCCAATCGCTTACTACTTGATGCCACAAGCCTTGTTAGAAGGTGGAATTAAAGTCTCGCGTAAAGCGGTAAAAGAGTGGCTGCTTTATGAGTTAGATAATCAACGTTAAATAGCTGGCGCTCATTTGCCCTGCTGAAATGAGGCGAAGATTAGTCAATTTTGCTATGTGTTAGTCGGAAAGGGAATTTCGTAACCTTATAACTCTGAATCATAATTATGTCTAAACGTAGAGCAGAAAGGCATAAGCTTCAGAATGGTGAAATCGGTTTTATTGATAGCGGCGGTATTACAAATTGGCATCGCAATCAGCAGTGAAGGGCTCACTCGCTCGTTAGCGGAATTGACGGCGTTTTTAATCGCTATCGCGTTGGTGTTTGCGCTCAAGAGTGACAAACAAGAGTCAACCTCCGACCAACGCGATAAGTCGACAACGATTATCTAAGTACTAGCCAGCTTAGTGACGTAGTGGAAATTAATACCCATAAAGTCACACCAAACAACAGCGGTTTAGGGCCAGAAGATTTCAGTTTCGAAATCGAAATACTACATCCTATCAAGAATAAGCACACCACCAGAGCTTGCTTCGCAATGGTAAAAATACCGTGATACACCACCTCAAGTTGTGGGAAGAAATCACTAAAGGCGATGGCCGCGCAATACCAGAAAATGAAGTAAGGAATCACTAACTTTTTCGAACCGTCCTCTTTGTTCCCACGTGAGAAAATCACGGCGCTAATCAAAGCAACAGGAATGATCCACAAGGCTCGCGCCAGTTTGAGCGTGGTTGCAGTTGTCAGTGCCTCTTCACCGTAGGCAGAGGCAGCGCCAACAACAGACGAAGTATCATGAATCGCAATTGCCGCCCATGTCCCAAAGGTTTGTTGGTCTAGGTTTAACGCATGACCAATGACGGGGAAGATGAACAACGCTAGAGAGTTGAGTACAAAAACGGTAGCGAGTGCCAAACCTATTTGTTCATCTTTGGCTCTGATTGCTGGTGCGACCGCAGCAATTGCGCTGCCACCACATATCGCAGTTCCGGATGAAATGAGATACGCAGTCGTCGTTTCGAGTTTGATTACTTTGGCGATGAGTGAGCCAATGACGAGTGTGCCGACAATCGTAGCGATAATTAGCCCGATACCATCTGACGTGACAGACAATGCCTGTTCAAAATTGATACCAAACCCTAAACCGATAATAGAATAAGAAAGCAGTTTTTTGGTGAAAGAGGCGATGGGTAACTCAGTAGGAACTAAGCCAAAGCTGGCAAGTAAGAAGCCAATAACAAGTGCAATAGGGGATGACACAAAAGGAGTTAAGCAAAAAAGCAGTGCCAGTCCAAAGGGGATGTACTTTCTGTTCAAGATTTATGATTCATTGTCGTTAGTGAAAGCGAGAGTATATCGCACTGTATCTGGTCAGTTTGTCTTAATGATTTGAACACACGTTCAGATAATCTAAACGTGTGCTCAAATAATTCTCAACGTTTTGTTTATCGCCAATCTCCGCGCAATGCGTGCACTTTTTCGAACATAGTTTGTGCGGTGGCTGAGCTAGGATCTACCGGTTCGCCAGCTTCAATTTCCAATTTGGACCAGAAGCGAGTCGGGAACCCTCTGCATGCTCGTCCTTTAGCGCGGCTAAAATAACTACCCCACAATCCTTTCAATGCCATCGGAATCACAGGTACTGGGCTTCGACGCAGAATAATGTCGATGCCACGCATGAAGTCGTTCATTTCGCCATCGGAGGTCAATCGCCCTTCAGGGAAGATACAGACAATATGGCCTTCATTGAGAGCTTCTTCGACGTCGTTAAATGCTCGACGAATAGAACTTCGGTTGCTAGCAGAAATTGGTATCACGCCAGCACGGCGTAAAAAGCGTCTTAGCGGCGGCAGGTTGGCGTAATCTTCTTCCATCACAAAGCGAATCAAACGAGGGCATACGGCACTCAGTAATAGGGCATCCATATAGCTCACATGATTACACACAATCAATGCACCACCATGCTCAGGTAAGTTGTGCAGATTTTTGTGTTTAACACGATAGATGGTGTGCGTGAGCATCCACATTGCAAAGCGAACCACAAAAATCGGAATTTGCAGAAAGATATATGCCGCGACTAAGAAGTTAAGCACTGCAAGAAGCGCAAACAGTTGTGGAATACTCATCTCTACTACGCTTAGGCATATAATGCCAAGGACCGCGCTGCCCACCATAAATAGCGAGTTAAAGATATTCAGACCTGCTATCACTTGCGCTCGTTCAGTCTCCTTCGCTCGGTGCTGCATTAAGGCATACAGTGGGACGATAAATAATCCGCCCGATGCTCCTATCATGAGCAGATAGAAAAACAGAGGCCAGAAAGGCTCGAAACGAACAAATTCAATGAAGTTTGCGAACTCAGGTAGCTCAGTTGGTACTGATGTCGCCATTAAGTAACCGAAGATGGTGATGCCTAAGGCACCGATTGGCACGATGCCCACTTCGATTCGATGATTTGAGATCCAGTTGCAAGCCAGTGAGCCTAGAGCAATCCCTACTGAGAAGAGTGCAAGTAAGAAAGATACGGCGCTTTCTGTACCGTTCAGGTAGACCTTGGTGAAGTTTGGGAACTGAGTAAGATATGCAGCACCGAGAAACCAAAACCAACTGATGGCCATGATGCATTGAAATACGATGCGATCGGATTTCGCGATCGCCAGCGTGTGCTTAGTTTGCTGATAAGGTCGCCAACGGAATTTAAGTTCAGGGGCACTTGCCGCAGCAAATGGAATCGAGCGACTGGATAAGTAACCGAGCAGGGCAAATAGAACCACGCAGAAAGCGGCCAGATACTTCGCGTTGTCAGCAGAAGCAATAATGCCTGCACCGAGCGTGCCGATAAGAATGGCGATAAATGTCCCGGCTTCAACCAAGGCATTGCCCGGTACCAGTTCCTTAGCGTTTAATTCCTGAGGAAGAAGCGCGTACTTGACGGGGCCGAAGAACGCGGATTGCGTACCCATTAAGAAAAGCAGCAGAAGTAAGACACCATAGCTTTCTGTTATAAAGCCAACGGCGCCTAGCAGCATGATGGCGATTTCAAACAGTTTTACTTTGCGAATAAACCACGATTTCTCGTATTTATCCGCCAAAACTCCAGCAGAGGCAGAAAAAAGGAAGAATGGAAGAATGAATAAGCCAGCTGCTAAGTTTATGAATAAATTACTAGAAATGGGTAATGCGCTAGAACCAGCGAAAGCGACAAACAGCAACAAAACGTTTTTAAAAATGTTGTCGTTGAAAGCGCCAAAAAACTGAGTAACAAAATAGGGCAGGAACTTTCTTTGCGTAAGCAAGGACGGCTGTCTGTCGGATGACATGGATAATCCTTTGTTTGTTACCAGTTCATGATGTAGTTAGAAAGCAAGTTACTGATTAACTCTTTACCATCTACAGGCTCACTTGAGAAAAACTTGTCATCAACGCTAAGAAGAGTAATGCCGTGTACGCCAGCCCATAGTACGCGACTCGCTTGAATGACTTCGGATTCCGTACGTTGAGGAGCGATTTGTGCGAGTAATGATTCGAGCATGCCTGTCATGCCATCAATACGTTTCGCATGCCATTCTGGAAGTTCGGCACCGTTCATGTTGTGTTCGAAAACCAATTGCCAACGGTAAGGATGTTTTTGCGCGAAATCGTGGTAGCAGTATGCAAGTTCAAAAAGTGCTTGATGAGCATCTTTACTGCTTTTTGTTGCATTTAGCGCTTCCTGCGATAACTCATCTAAAGTTTGAGCCACGGCATGAAGTAGCAACAAATTATAGTTACCAAAAATATTCACCAAGGTGCTTGGCACGTAACCAATCATGTTAGCGATCTTACGAAGGCTAAGTTCGTGGTAAGAGTTCTCATCTAAAAAATTTTTGACCGTCGTTAAGGTCAAGTTAATCAACTCTTCTCTGGTGTGATCGTTTCTGCGCGCCATACTCTCAAACTGCTTTATTGAACAACGTTCAATATGATAGACAGCTACTTAATGAGCGTCAACCGCGCAATCACGTCAGAAGGCGACATGTTTGGCAATATTCTGATACATGTCAGACTCTTTAGATTGTTTTCATAAGGTGACAGACGGAGTATGATGAACCAACAATCATCTTTGGCGTGCTACTGCTTGTATGTACAAGGTTTGGAGCACAATCTTAGATGTACCCAAACGGCTTCTTTTACCTGAGGTTGCGTGGGTATAACAATCGTCAACTTTAAGGATAACGATGAAACGTTTATTTTCTATTGTTGCTCTATTAATGTTTACCGTTGCTGTCACTCCTATCGCAGAAGCGAAGAAGTTTGGTGGCGGTAAGTCTTTTGGTAAGAGCTACAAAACAGCACCTGCACCTAAACAGCAGCAACAAAACACCAATACGATCGGTAAAGAGCAAACGACCAAGTCTTCTAGCAAGAAAGGTTTGATGGGCGGTCTATTAGGAGGCCTTCTAGCTGGTGGTCTACTTGCTGCGTTCTTCGGTGGTGCTTTTGAAGGTATCCAGTTTATGGATATCCTAATCATTGGTTTAATTGCCTTTATTATCTTTAAGCTTATGCGCGGAATGTTAGGTGCGAAGCAGGGCAGTATGAACCAGCAACGTCAACAACCAGCATTTGGTGGTAACGCGTCAAAGTTTGAACAACCAAACATGCAGAACTTTGAACAACAACCAAATACAAACGCAGGCGGTTTCACCGGTTTTGGTGCTCAAACAGATGTACCACACAATTACCCACCGGGGTTCGATCAAGCTGCGTTTATTAACGGTTCTCGTGAGCACTACCGCATTTTGCAAGGTGCGTGGAACCACAACCAACTAGACACTATTGAAGAATATGTTTCTCCAAGTCTATTTGAAGATCTGAAAGCTGAGCGCGCGAAGCTAGAAGGTGAGCAGCACACTGATGTGATGTATGTCGATGCAGAGATCGTTCGTGCTGAATACGATGCGAACAAAGCACAATTAAGTTTGCAATTTAGTGGCCGTTACCGTGATGCTGCAGAAGGTGTAGAGGAAGATATTGAAGATATCTGGCACCTAGAGCGCGACCTAACAGTACCGAATGCACCTTGGTTGATTGTTGGTATTCAAGGTTAATCACCAAGCTCGTTCAATTTAGTCTTAATTAAATCCCGCTATTTAGCGGGATTTTTTGTATCTGTTAATTGTTGGATGAGCGGAGATAGCTCTACAGGTAAAAGCGAAAGGAAACGCTCCGTAGCTAAGCACAATACAACTCAGTCGTTTTATGATTTAGCAGTCTAATGACTTAGCCATTTGGCATCTGGGATAGCTCAGTTAGTATTTTGTTGTGTCTATTCTTGAGAGATTTAGAAAGTTAATACTATTCAGTGTCTTGTCGAAGAACTCTTACCTGTTAAAAGATCGGTTCTAACGTTGAGTTTGGCCTAAAGCAATGTGGTTGTCGGTATTGGTTGAAGATCTTAGCTACAGTAGGAGTTCGTAGAACATGAATGCGACACCGTGGGGTGAGCGAGAGATTGTTAGAATGGGTGTTGATCTTACGATGTATAGAACGAAAAAAGCCAGCTCGATGAGCTGGCTTTTTCAATATGGTGGAGGGGGACGGATTCGAACCATCGAAGGCGGAGCCGGCAGATTTACAGTCTGCTCCCTTTGGCCACTCGGGAACCCCTCCAGGGTATTTTTATACTTAGAAAGTGTTTTCCCAACACTGCTTTCCAAGTGTTTTCTTATGACATAATCA
>NZ_JBICJM010000003.1:0-48476 GCF_043103065.1 Vibrio sp. YQ_11
AAGACATAAAAAAAGCGAGCTCAATAGCTCGCTTTTTTGTTGGAATTTTTTCAATTATTCAGCAGAAGTTTTCTTTTCCATGAAACCCAGCTTTTTACCAATCCATGCCAATAGGATCATCGACACCATGATTGCGAAGAAATTTGAGCCTGCTTCTGGGTATTGCGCTTTGATAAACGCAGAGTGACCAAAGGCACCAACAAAGAAACACGCTAAGCCCACTAACGGAATATCTTCCGATACCGGGTTGTTTAAGTACTCTTGGTAAAGAGCTTGTACAGCCAGTACGAGTGCAATCAGTGGGAAGATTGAGAAAGACACTTCACTCATGGTCAACCATGACAATAAAGCATCACCACACATACCTGCAACCAGTGCCAAAATCAGCGTTTTCTTTTCAGATTTATTTCCATTCGACATTATTCTATCCCGCCTTTTAATCGGTTACGTTCACGTTCTTTGCGATACCAATAGGCCCCTTTGGCTATCATTCGCAATTGCATGATCAATCGCTCGGCGAGTTCATCGCGCTCACGTCGATCTAAATCTAAAGCTTCAGCACCCGAACTAAAGACCAAAGTCACCGACGCCTCTGCTTGAGTATACGCCTCTTCTCTGGTCATACCGGTGCTCATTAAATACTCGGTTAATTCTGCCGCAAAATGCTGAATTTCTCGAGCGACGGCAGTACGAAATTCAGAAGAAGTGCCAGAGCGCTCACGCAATAATAAGCGGAATACGTTAGGGCTACTTTCAATGAATTCCATAAAGGTTTCAACCGAAGTTCGAATCACACTGCCTTCTTTGACAATACGTTGACGTGCCTGACGCATCAGTTGACGTAATAGTAAACCTCCTTCATCAACCATTGTTAAGCCTAGCTCATCCATGTCTTTGAAGTGACGATAAAAAGAAGTGGGTGCAATTCCTGCCTCTCGGGCAACTTCTCGCAAGCTGAGACTGGAAAAGCTGCGATCCGCACTTAATTGACTAAATGCCGCATCGATCAGCGATCGACGTGTCTTCTCTTTTTGTTGCGCGCGGATTCCCATCGATTTCATTCTTAACTTGCTCTTTTCTGTAGGGTACAAGAGCTTCAATATAACGCAATTCACCCCTACGGAGAAAGATATGTTGCCTCACCCAAGGTAAGCGGCGAGAACGTTACTATTGGCATGCATCTAATTGCAATGTTCTCGAGTCAATTTATAGACATACAACATACCAATTCATCCTTTTGTTCGATTCTGCGTGATCACTTCCACTCTCTCGCAGCCATTACGTGTACGTATAGAGCAAATGAGTTAAAATCGCGCTAAAGCAATGTTAAGCAAATATAACAAGGAAGGCATCATGGCGCATGTTAATCACTATGACGTGATCGTAATTGGTAGTGGCCCTGGCGGAGAAGGGGCTGCAATGGGGTTAACCAAAGCGGGACTAAATGTTGCCATCGTCGAGAAAGAAAGCAGTGTGGGCGGCGGCTGTACGCACTGGGGAACCATTCCATCGAAAGCGCTGCGCCATGCAGTAAGCCGTATCATCGAATTCAATAGCAACCCGCTATTTTGCAGAAACAACACCAGCCTTCATGCAACATTTTCTGACATTTTAGGCCATGCAAAAACGGTCATCGATAAACAAACTCGCCTTCGTCAGGGGTTTTACGACCGCAATGACTGCACGCTGCTGTTCGGTACTGCACGTTTTATCGATACGCACTCTATCGCGGTAATGCAAAATGACGGTACGGAAGAAACCTACTCGGCCGATAAATTTGTCATCGCGACGGGCTCTCGTCCTTACCGACCAAGCGATGTCGACTTCTTGCATGAACGAATCTACGACAGTGACTCTATCCTGAGCCTGAAACACGACCCTCGTCATATCATCATTTATGGTGCAGGCGTTATCGGTTGTGAGTACGCCTCTATCTTCCGCGGACTTGGTGTGAAAACCGACCTAATCAATACCCGGGATCGTTTGTTGGAGTTCTTGGATAACGAAGTGTCTGATGCACTGTCTTACCACTTCTGGAACAGCGGCGTTGTCATTCGTAACGACGAAACCTACGAGAAAATCGAAGGCACAGAAGATGGCGTCATTATTCACCTGCAGTCAGGCAAGAAAATGCGTGCCGATTGTTTGCTGTATGCGAACGGCAGAACCGGTAACACCGACAAACTCAGTTTGGATGTCGTCGGTCTAGAATCGGATTCTCGCGGCCAGCTTAAAGTGAACCGCAACTACCAAACAACGGTTGAGCATATTTACGCAGTGGGTGATGTGATTGGCTACCCTAGCCTTGCGAGCGCAGCCTATGACCAAGGTCGCTTTGTCGCACAAGCGATCACTAAAGGTCAGGCTGAAAACTATCTGATTGAAGACATCCCGACTGGCATCTACACCATTCCGGAAATCAGCTCTGTTGGTAAAACAGAACAAGAACTGACGGCGGCGAAAGTACCTTACGAAGTCGGTCGCTCTTCATTCAAACATCTGGCTCGGGCGCAAATTGCAGGCAAAGATGTTGGCAGTTTGAAGATTTTGTTCCATCGTGAAACCAAGGAAATTCTCGGTATTCACTGCTTTGGTGAACGTGCGGCGGAAATCATCCACATCGGCCAAGCCATCATGGAGCAAAAAGGCCAAGCCAATACGATTGAATACTTCGTGAATACCACCTTCAACTACCCGACCATGGCCGAAGCCTATCGTGTAGCCGCATTGAATGGATTGAACCGATTGTTCTAGTCCCCATTCTACACAGGGATAATGAGTTAAATTAGTATTTGGATTGCCATGATCCAAAAGCCAAAACAGCAGGTTTTCGACCTGCTGTTTTTATTTACGCGATTAGGCGAGGAACGTTCCTTTACGCCATTGATAGAAGAATATCGCTCCGAGACCAATCCCTCGCATCGCCATAAAGCTGGTCATCGCCAACCAAAGCGCATGGTTTTCCCACCCAGCAAAAAGAGAAAAGACCACAAAGAAGCAGCACGTTGCGACAAACATACTGTTCCGCATGTCCTTGCCTTTAGTGGCACCAACAAAAATGCCATCAAATAAGAAACACCACATAGACGCCAACGGCATCACCACCAGCCAAGGTAGATAGATCGCTGCTTGCTGCTGCACAATCTCAATAGAAGTGATCATGGCGATCAAATTCGATCCCGCCAAACCAAATACCGCAGTAAGTCCCAAACAGATGATCAGACTCCAAAAGAATGTCCCTACCAGAGAGGCACTGAGCTGAGCTCGGTCTTTCGCGCCAATCGCTTTCCCCACCATCGCTTCCATCGCGTAGGCAAAACCATCCATACCGTAGGAAATCATCATCAAGAAGCTCATCAACACGGCATTCGCCGCGACAACCTCATCCCCAAAACTCGCGCCTTGAAACGTCATAAAGCTAAACGCGGCTTGCAAGCACAATGAACGCAGAAAGATATCGCGATTGAGTTTCACAAATCGCCCTAGCCCATGTTGAGTGTCAGCAAGTAACTGCTTGGGTAATGGCAGCTGACGTACTTGCCATGCCTTCCACACGCAGACCAAGCCAAACGCCATGCCTGAGTAATCAGCAAGCACGGAGGCAAGCGCCGCACCTTCAACTTTCCAACCCAAGCCCATCACAAACAATAAATCGAGCGCGATGTTAGTGACATTGGTGATGATCACCATCCACATCGGTGCTTTGGAGTTTTGCGTGCCGAGCAACCAGCCCAACAGCACAAAATTCATCAGCGCCGCTGGCGCACTCCATACTCGGATAGAGAAATATTGCATGCCGTAGTGTTTCACTTCGGCACTGGCATCACTCCAACCAAAGATCAAATCAGCAATCGGGTTATGGGCAATAAGGAAGACTAACGCAAACAGCAAAGCCATAAGTGAGCCTTGCATAAACACCAAGGCAAGTTGCTTTCGGTCTTCACCGCCATAGGACTGCGCCGCCAACCCAGTAGTCGACATACGCAAAAAACCAAGCAGCCAGAACGTTACGCTGATCATAGTGCTGCCCAGCGCAACGCCGCCCAAATACCAAGCGTGGTCTAAATGACCAATCACCGCCGCATCGACCAAACCGAGCAATGGAACAGTAATGTTCGACAACACCATCGGGATCGCGAGCGCTAACACCTGACGATGCACTTGAGGATTCGATAAAGGAGAGAAAATAGAGTTTGTCACAGGCACCTCGTTGTTTAGATCGACGAGTGTACCTGAGTGCTTAATGACTAGCCAATTACCACTTGATGTGAACAAGCACTGGCGTGAGACGGTGCTTTAGCATTGGAATTTTATTGAGCCAGCGTTGCCAAGCTTTCCATCGTGAACAGAATCGGTCGAATGGCGAGAACGCTTTCACCCATTGTGCCCACGGCAGCCATCTCAGAACTTGTTCCGCCGGTGCCTCAAATCCGTGGGCATAGTAATCCGAACCAAGCTTTTGCCCCCACTTGCTTTCTGTTAAGTCTCCAGCGAGTACCATACAAACCTCAGCTGAGACAAAATGGCGACCTAAGTTTTGAATAAACCGCGCAACATGTCGCTCAGAGCAATCCAACAATGCCATTTCGCACAGAATCAATACGGGTGATTTATCTGGAATGGTCAGAGATTCGAGCCACGACATGTCTTCCACACTCCCACTGCGATGTTCGTAGCGTTCGTTTTTATGGAATAGACGCTGACGCCAAACTAGATTCTCCGTAACATCCAATTCAATCCAGTGACAGCGGCCGTTATCCAAACGGTAAAAACGGGTATCGAGTCCAGCACCAACATTGATGATCCAAGCGTCCGGATTTTGCTGCAAAAACTGCGTTACCTGTTGGTCGCACAGTTGAGTCAACGTCACGTGTAGCAGCTGCTTTTGCGCGATATCACCACTTAAACAATCAGGTGCCATCTTGCAGCTTAGACAAGCTTTCGCTGCAATGGGGTCATACACCAAACCATTGTCGACCATGCTTTCACGGCTGCGTAATAGCAAAGGCTTCAATAGATGATTAGGAACTTGATGTTTTGACTTAGACATGGGCATTTCCTGCGCCAGTGAGAAAGAGTGGACACTGGAAAGGATGATAATGAATATCAATTACATTATCAAGCACAGAGAGAGCCGACAAGAATATGAGAAATAAACTGCGAGCAGGAAATCAAAGCGGATGAGAAAAAAGTGCTAAGACAAATAGGCAACAGCCCAGAGAAACTGGGCTGTTGCGATAAACTTACATCCAATCGGTATTGCGAATAATACCAACGGCTAAGCCTTCAATAGTCAGATGCTGAGACGTTAAGTCCACTTGAATCGGTGCAAACTCTTCATTCTCTGCATGCAATAAAACGGTTGAACCTTTACGCTCCAAGCGCTTGACGGTCACATCGTCATCAACACGAGCAACGACAACCTGACCATCGCGAACATCTTGTGTTTTGTGCACAGCAAGCAAATCACCGTCCATAATACCGATGTCTTTCATACTTTCGCCATTTACGCGAAGTAAGAAATCCGCTTGCGGCTTGAACATCGCAGGGTCAACTTGGTAGTGCGCTTCTACGTGCTCTTGAGCCAGAATCGGCTCACCCGCAGCGACTTGACCAATCAGAGGCAAGCCCTGTTCGTCATTGGCCGCATCTTCAAGCAGGATTCGGATCCCACGCGATGCGCCCGGAATAATTTCAATGGCTTGCTTACGAGCAAGCGCTTTTAGGTGTTCCTCTGCGGCATTCGCAGAGCGGAAGCCAAGCTCACGCGCAATCTCTGCACGAGTTGGTGGCATTCCAGTGTCATCGATTTTGCTTTTAATCAAATCGAAGACTTGTTGTTGGCGTGGCGTTAACGGCTTCATGTCTCACCTGTCTTTTTATACAGTTAACTGTGAGTATATCCAGTAAATGGTCAAATGGAAACCCAATTGGTTGTTTTTTAATTTATTTGCTGCGCTTTCTGAACTTGCCCACAAACTGTGGCGCAAAACGCGTTTAAAACACCGTACCTGAAGTTAATCAAAGTAAAGCAACAACTTAGGAGTTCGACTAATTTCCACTCAATAAAATTAAAAGGTTTGACCAGTTTCTGGTATCCTTGCTGCGCTTAAAATTTATTGCCTAGGCTTATTTCTATTGCCGTACTCATTTCTTTGCCAAGAAGTTGAACCACGCGGACACAGAACTAAGGTTGGGCCTGTTTGAATACCTATTGAGGCTGTGAACTTTATGTCTTCTGGACAATCATTTTCACGTTCATTACTAAAACTACCTTTATCGGTAATGGTAAAGGGCACCACAATCCCATCGAATCCGATTGACGATCTCAACATCGACCTAACTAAGCCGATTGTGTATGCCTTGCCGTTCCGTTCGAACGTGGATTTGCTGACACTGCAAAAACAAGCCATGAGCCTTGGGCTACCAGACCCGCTCAGTCCGCTGGAAATCAATGGCAAAACGCTTAATCGTTTCGTCTTTATTGCCTCACGTCCAACCGTGATGGGTAATGACAACGACATCCCGACAGATTCTGTTTCTCTATTTACTGAGCTGCTGGAACTGCACAAGCTTGATAGCGAGCTTGATGTGCAAATGATCCCAGCGACCGTACTTTGGGGACGCAAACCAGGTAAAGAAGAGAGCCATCGACCGTACCTGCAACCAATGAATGGGCCACAAAAAGCGAAAGCGGTAATGGCAGCAGGTCGTGACTGTTTGGTGCGCTTTAGCCCGGTGGTTTCACTGCGTTATATGGCGGATTCTCACGGTACAGACAGTGCTATTGCGCATAAATTGGCGCGCGTGGCACGTATCCACTTTTCTCGTCAAAAATTGGCGGCATCAGGTCCAAACCTACCGCAACGCCAAGTGCTATTTGCTCGCCTGTTAAAGTCACCTGCAATTGAACAAGCGATTGAAGACGAGGCAAAAAGCAAAGACATTTCGATTGAGAAAGCGCGCAAAGAAGCCCATGACATCATGGATGAAATCGCAGCCGACTTCTCATACGGTCTGGTGAAGAACGGCGATCGCATCCTGAGCTGGCTGTGGACCAAACTGTATCAAGGCCTGCACATCAACAACGCTTCGACAGTACGTCGCTTGGCGCAAGATGGCCATGAGATCGTTTACGTGCCGTGTCACCGTAGTCACATGGACTACCTACTGCTGTCTTACGTTCTGTACCATGAAGGTATGGTGCCACCGCACATTGCTGCGGGTATCAACCTGAACTTCTTCCCTGCGGGTCCGATTTTCCGTCGTGGTGGTGCGTTCTTTATTCGTCGTAGCTTTAAAGGCAACAAACTGTACTCCACGATTTTCCGTGAGTATCTAGCCGAGCTGTTTGCAAAAGGTTACTCGGTAGAGTACTTCAGCGAAGGTGGTCGCTCACGTACCGGCCGCTTACTGCAAGCGAAAACGGGTATGTTGGCCATGACGATTCAAGCGATGCTGCGTGGTCTAAACCGTCCGGTAACGCTGGTACCGGTTTACATCGGTTACGAGCACGTAATGGAAGTTGGCACTTACGCCAAAGAGCTGCGCGGTAAACGTAAAGAGAAAGAAAACGCAGGTCTTGTTCTGCGCACTCTACGTAAACTGCGTAACTTTGGTTTGGGCTACGTGAACTTCGGTGAGCCAATTCAGCTCAACCAATACCTTAACGAGCACGCGCCAGAGTGGACAAAAGACATCGATAGCATGGGCGGTAGCAAACCACAGTGGATGAACCCTGTGGTCAATGAGCTAGCGAACAAGATGATGACGCACATTAACGATGCGGCAGCGGCAAACGCCTTAACGCTTTGTGCAACAGCATTGTTGGCTTCTCGTCAACGTGCACTGTCTCGTGATTCTCTGATCAATCAGATTGAGTGCTACTTGAAGCTACTGAAGAACAACCCATACTCAAGCACTTCAACCATCCCAACGGAAAGTGCTGAAGAGTTGGTTGATCACGCTATCTCGTTAGATAAGTTTGTGATTGAAACAGACAGCATGGGCGACATCATTTCTCTTGATCGTAGTCAATCGATTCTGATGACTTACTATCGCAACAACATCATTCACTTGTTTGCGCTGCCATCATTGATTGCCCAGATGATTATTCGTCAGCGCAATCTCACCGTGGAGAAAATCCAAGAGAACGTCGCGCAAATCTACCCATTCTTGAAGAAAGAGCTGTTCCTAAGCTACCAAGAGGAAGATTTAAACGACCTTGTGGTGAAAACGTTGAATGAGTTTGCCGAACAGAAAATGATCTGTCTTGATGGCAACAAATTGGAAATCAACCAATCAAACAACCAACCGCTGGTTCTACTTGGTCGCACGATTACTGAGACGCTGCAGCGTTACTCCATCGCCATGAACCTATTGGTTGCGTACCCTGAATTGGGTAAATCGGATCTGGAACAGAAGAGCCAAGACATCGCGCAACGTTTAGGTCGCCTGCACGGTATCAACGCGCCGGAGTTCTTCGACAAAGGTGTGTTTACCGCCATGTTCAATACGCTCAAACAGCAAGAGTACCTCGATAGCGACGGTAACTGCGATAAGAAGAAAACGCAGAAATTTGCCAAGCTACTGTTTACGCTGCTGTACCCAGAAGTGAAGTTGACCATCGAAGAAAGTATCCACCAACTTCAGGCATAACAAACACAAAAAAACAAAAGGCATCCAATTGGATGCCTTTTTTGATCTTCGGATTGATTACCAGAACGCGACTAATAAACCTATCGCTATCACCATGCCAACGTAGTTGTTGTTAAGGAAAGCTCTGAAACACAAATCGCGCTCGCGGTGGCGGATCAAATGCTGCTGATAAACAAACAATGATGCGGCAATCAGCACCGTCCAGTAGTAACTTTGGCCTAATTGATAAAACTGCCCTAGCCCCACCAACATCGCCAACGTCACTAACTGTAACACTCCAATAATTAACTTGTCGTGGCGACCGAACAGAATCGCTGTCGATTTGATACCGATTTTTAAATCGTCATCGCGATCCACCATTGCATACTGAGTGTCGTAGGCAATCGTCCACAATGCATTAATCACAAACACAAACCAAACCATCACTGGTAGCTCACCGGTTTGTGCCGCCCACGCCATAGGAATCGCCCAGCTAAACGCTAATCCCAAAAACAGCTGCGGGATATGCGTGTAACGCTTCATAAAAGGGTAAATAAAGGCTAAGACAAGGCCCGCAAAAGAGAGCTGAATCGTTAAGGGGTTCATGGTCAACACAAGTAAGAATGAGCTCACGGCCAGAACCAAAAATAAGCCAATCGCCTCTTTCGCCGTGACCTTACCCGAAGGCAATGGACGCTGTTTAGTACGCTTCACATGACCATCGACTTTGCGGTCTGCAAAATCGTTAATGACGCAGCCTGCACTACGCATTAAAAATACACCCAACACAAATACAATGAGCACATCCCAACTCGGTATGCCTTGGGCTGCAATGACCAGAGCCCAAACCGTTGGCCACAACAATAATAGTGAACCAATTGGGCGATCCATTCGCATCAGCTGCCAATATGCTTTGGCTTTTTCTGCGGACATTTACCCTCTCTCCTTGGCGTAAATAGGTGAATTCGATAAGAATAACTCAGCGACTAACATAGGTTTGTGATTCATCCACAACCTTGAGCGTCGTGCGAGAAAACGGCCTTGAGGCAAGTGAACCCAACCCATTTGGAGCGAGTCGCGCTCGACATTATCGGCGCTAAAGACGGTGAGCCCTAGTGGGATATCGCCTTGCTGCGCTAAGTCGTATTGCTGATCGACCAACGTAGTACGTGGGATCAAAGTACGACCAACAACCCAAGGGCAGTCGTCTCCACACAGGACGACCTCTCTTAGGAGGCAATCTTGCTCAGACAGTAACTGACTTTCATCCGATTTCAGTGTCTTCGCTGTGACGATATGATTTTGCAGCAGCTCTACCGTCAATTCCTGACAGTGCTGCTTTAAACGACGTGACAAAGACCCTTGTTCTTCCAGCCAATGCTTGGCAAATTCGTTTGGAAATTCAAATTCTTCGGGCTTTTGCCACTCTACTTCCAATAAAGAAGCAAGATAGAGTGATGTTGGCTGATTCATACTAGTATTCAATTGGAGGCTTTATGCGTACAATAAAGCAACAACTTACCGTCTTATTGAAACCGTAAGTTCCGTTATTTGTTATAGACGGTCTATTGTATCAAGACTGAAGCGATTCGAATATCGCGATCCAGAGAAAGAAAAGTTAGAAATATGTACAAACGTTATGTAGCCCAAATTATTTTTGCGTTAACAATCCTGATCTCCGCACCAAGTTGGGCTGAAACGGAAGAGACTGGACCAAAATTAGCGTACTTCACCCTAGAGCCAGATTTAACCACTAACTTTTACACCAAAGGTAAAAAATTAGGCTATGTACAAGTGCGTATCGACATCATGGTGATGAGCCAACAAGACCTAGCGATTGTTGAGCACCATCAACCCTTGATTCGCGATGCGGTCATCGAACTCCTAGGCAAACAAACCGAAGATACGATCAAGTCGCTTTCTGGCCGAGAAGACCTACGCAAAACGTTGGTAAAAGAGCTAAACGAAACCTTACTGCCAGAGACAGGGAAAACCGTCATTGCTGATTTGCTGTTTACCAAATACCTCTATCAGTAAGGAACGCTGCTTTAGATACAAAAAGACCGCTTTCGAGCGGTCTTTTTTTGTTTTTGCTATCACGCTTGTTGTTGGTATTTCTGCTTGCCCGAGTCGAACAGCGCAATCGCCATCCCGGCTAACAAGCCAGCTAAGTGAGCCGTATTGGCAATGGCCATAAACGGTTGCACAAAACCAAGTACCAACCACACCAACATAAAACCAATGATGGATTTCGGCAGCGTTAAACCTAAATGAGGTAAACGGTAACCCAAAACCCACAAATAGCCGAGTAGCGCGTACACAACACCAGATAACCCGCCGAAGTTCGCACCTTCAACATAGAACTGGCCAGCACCAGAGAGTGCCGCAGATACCACAAAGATTTGCAGTAACTTGCCAGAACCAAGTCGACGTTCAATATCGCCACCAAGTTGCCACCACCACAACAAGTTAAAGATGATGTGTGTTACCGAGAAATGCAGCAATGCATGACTCACCCAACGCCACAATTGCCATTGCTGGCCTTCAAACGCGGGAAAGTGCAACAGAGCAAATACCCCATTTCCAAAGCCTAACATCTGCAAACCATAAATCACGGCGCATACGGTCATGATCAATAAGGTCACTGGACCGGCTTTGGCTTTGATCATTCCCATGATGCTTGGGCTAGCGTAATGAAATTGGCTCTTACGAGTATCGGCAACGTCCCAGGAAGCGGCGCTGTATTTGCTAGCGGATGGATTCGCCAAAAATTGCTTCAGTTCGGCCTCTGCCTCAACTTCATGCTGGCTGTCCGTAAGCCAAAGTGCAAATTGTCCTTCACCTTCGGGCATCATCTCAATATCTATCTGACGAGAGGCCATATAATCGATAAAGGCTTGCGCCATGCGTGGATTATTTAACGTTACCAATCTCTTCATTAACTTCTCACTATCGGTAGTTGTGCTCGCTGCCAGGCTTCAAAGCCACCGTCTACACTGTACACCTGTTCGAAACCTTGGTTAACTAAATATTGCGCTGCGCCTTGGCTGCTAATTCCGTGATAACACATCACGAGGATCGGCTGTTCAAACTCTACATCTTCCATAAACGCCACAATCGTATCGTTGGTTAGATGATAAGCCGACTCAGCATGTGCCACGGCAAACGATTGAGGATCACGAATATCTACAAGCTTTGCCTCGCCCTGCTCAAGCAAAGCCTGTGCACCTTGTACATCGATATGCTGAAACTGGTCCATTTACTTTCTCATTCTGTCGTTATGAATATACCCAAATAACCTTGGCACCCGAACTAAAAACTCAGCTGCTCGGTGTATTAAGTCGGAAAAAGTCATTTGGGTATACTGCCGCCATTGTAACCTATCCAGTGGCAAACTTAGACACAAGGATAATCAGGGCTTTTAAAACTGTACACATTCCAACCATTTGTGGATAAAGCTGTGAATTGCGTTGATAAAGTACATTTGGATCTTTTGATCCACAAGATGTAGTGATGATCCTGATCTAGCTGTGTGTATATTTATAACTATCCCCAAGCGACAAAACCGCTATCACCCTTATTTTGTCTGGGTTTCGAACAGTTGATAAATAATTACCTCACAGAGTTATACACAGGCAGCACAGAAAATTTAGATCGCAAACGCTATCTATTTTCGATCGAAAATAAAAAAGCCGAGATCACATGATCTCGGCTTTCTATGAAAAACTTACTTTATATTAGAGGCTGAAGTTAGAACTCACCAACGGCCAATTTCAGCTTCTTCATCGCATTCTTTTCTAACTGACGAATACGCTCTGCAGAAACGCCAAACTCATCAGCCAAGTCTTGCAATGTTGCTTTCTCATCGTCTAACCAACGAGAGCGCACAATGCGTTGGCTACGCTCATCTAGGCTTGCTAGTGCGTGACCAAGACGATTATTGGTGTGCATTTCCCAGTTTGCAGCTTCGATGTTGTCAGCCACGTCCGACGATTTGTCTTCTAGGTACAGCATCGGTGCAGTGTATGAGCTAGTCACACTGTCATCATCGTCAGTTGGCATATCGAACGTTGAATCGACCGCCGCAAGACGTGATTCCATCTCACGAACTTCGGAAGGTTCTACGCCCAACTCACGAGCTACGGTTTCGACTTCGCCATTGTTAAACCAACCTAAGCGTTTTTTCGATTTGCGTAGATTGAAGAACAATTTACGCTGCGCTTTAGTTGTTGCAATTTTAACGATACGCCAGTTACGTAGTACGTACTCATGGATCTCTGCTTTGATCCAGTGAACAGCAAAAGACACCAAACGTACGCCCACTTCTGGGTTAAAACGTTTAACGGCTTTCATTAGACCGATATTGCCCTCTTGTACTAGATCTGCCATTGGCAAACCGTAGCCTGAGTAACCTCGAGCAACGTGAACAACGAATCTTAGGTGTGACAGGATCAGGCCTTTCGCAGCCTCAATCTCACCTTTGTAGTGTAATCGTTCTGCCAGTTCACGCTCTTCGTCTGCTGTCAGCATTGGGTAGCTGTTTACAGAGCGAATATAGCTATCAAGGCTATCTTGCGTGACTAGAGCCATCGGATACGCTTCTTTTGTCATTCAATTCCTCATCAATCTCTGATCTGGAGCATTACATTGCAATTTAGCTTCGATATCTTGAACTCAAAATGAACAAGTTTCAAGAAGGGCGAGCAATTATCCATAAACAATTGGTCTAAACAAGAGGTAAAAATTAGCTTGTGCTAATAAATTCCAAGTATAAGACCTTCATCACTTAAACTGGTTCAATTTCTTTTAAGTGGCGCTGCGCTGAAATGCGCGCGGCAATACAACCTAAAAGGCTACCGGTGATAATCAGCAGCAAAGATTCATCCCAACTTAGGCCAATCAAACGGAATTGGCTGTCGTACAACGCGGCAAGATCTTCTACGGCGCTGTTCATCACAATGGTCACTAACGCCGTAACAAACCAAGCAATGACACCACCTAGTACACCAAACCACATACCTGTGTATAGGTACGGACGCAAAATGAAGCCGTCGGTCGCACCGATAAGCTTCATGGTTTGAATCTCTTCTTTATTCGCCAGTACATTAAAACGTAATGTGTTACCAACGATTAAAAATACCGCACCCAACATCAGGATTGTCAGAGTCACGACAATAATGCCTGCTAGTGTTTTGATGGCATTTAAGCGCGCAAGCCAGTCTTCATCTAGCCTAACATCGGTCACATCTTGTTGTTGACCTACTTCTTTTGCTAGGGCTTGAATGTCTGTTTTGATATCAGATTCTGGCGTAATCACCAACACGCCTGGTAATGCATAACCGCTTAGCAAGCTCAGTGCTTGGTCAAAACCCGCGTACTGGCTTAAATCGGCCAAACCTTGCTGTGGAGAAATATATTCCACTTCTTTTACAAGAGGCCAAGTTTCAATTTGATCTTTGAGAACCATCACACGCGCATCCGGCATGCCTTCCACTAAGTAAGCACTAACTTGCGAGGGAGATGCCACATCTTCGGCAGCGCCTGCCACGTTTTTGCCCAATAGATACAAACAAGCTGGCATGGCAAGTGCCATGGAGATGACCGCTAGAGTCAGAATGTTGCCTAGTGGTCGTTGCCATAAGGCGCTAAAAGAGGATTTTGCTTGTTTTGCATGGACAGAGAAAAAACCATCGGTATTTGCACGCTTGGCACTGCGGCCTTTCCCTTTCTTTTGGGAGTGCTTGTTACCTGCCATAGTCTTCTACCTCACTTAGGAAGCCTTGGTTCAATTCAAAATGACGATATTGTGGGCGAGTGTTTACTAACCCAACATCGTGCGTGGCAAGTAGGATGGTCACGCCCGCACGGTTAAATTCTTCGAATAAACGCAACACACGGTTGGATAATTCTGGGTCAAGGTTACCCGTTGGCTCATCTGCCACTAATAACGTTGGTCGGTTTACCACTGCACGGGCAATACCAACGCGTTGTTGTTCACCACCAGAAAGCTGGCTCGGCAAACAACGGGCTTTATCGAGTAAGCCCGTTTTGTCTAACGCCGCAGAAACGCGACGCTTAATTTCAGTTTCGGAAATCGATTCAATACGCATCGGCAGTGCGACGTTGTCGTACACACTGCGATCCATTAATAGACGGTGGTCTTGAAAGACAATCCCAATATTGCGGCGCAAAAATGGAATGTCTTTGCTTGGAATGCGCGTGATGTCGTGACCATTGAAATGGATTTTGCCATCGGTCGGACGCTCTATTGCACATATCAATTTCAACAAGGTACTTTTACCGGCGCCGGAGTGCCCGCCTAAAAACGCCATTTCTCCGCGCCTCAGGTGAAAATCGACTTTTTGTAGTGCTTGTCGACCACCTCGGTAAGCTTTACTCACTTGTTGAAATTTGATCACCGTTGATTTCCTCTAACTTCAATTACTCTTCACGGCTAAACAAAGCGTCGATAAACTCTTGAGTTTCAAAAGGACGCAAGTCTTCAATGCCTTCGCCAACACCAATGTAGCGAATTGGAATACCAAACTGATCAGCGATAGCGAAAATAACGCCGCCCTTCGCTGTACCATCCAGCTTAGTCAATGTAATCCCGGTTAGAGGAGCTACATCACTGAAAAGTTTCGCTTGGCTAATCGCATTTTGACCAGTACCCGCATCCAGCGTCAGCATGATTTCATGTGGTGCAGAATCATCAATTTTCTTCATCACACGTACAATCTTACGGAGCTCTTCCATTAGGTTGGCTTTGTTTTGTAGACGACCCGCCGTATCGGCGATAACCACATCGACGCCACGCGCTTTTGCCGCTTCAATCGCATCGTAGATAACCGATGCGCTATCTGCGCCAGTATGCTGCGCGATCACAGGAACATTGTTACGCTCGCCCCACACTTGCAGCTGCTCAACCGCGGCCGCTCGGAAAGTATCGCCAGCTGCTAACATCACTTTCTTGCCTTGGCTTTGGAACTGCTTCGCAAGTTTACCGATGGTGGTGGTTTTACCCACACCATTCACACCAACCATCAAGATGACATAAGGTGTTTTGCTACTGTCGATATCTAGAGGCTGTTCTACTTTAGATAGAATCTCCGCCATTTCTTCTTTCAGCAGACCATAAAGGGCTTCGCCATCTTTCAGATCACCTCGAGAGGCTTTTTCTGTCAGGTTGTTGATGATTTTTGTGGTGGTGTCCATGCCCACATCGGCAATGAGCAGTTGCTCTTCTAGCTCTTCAAATAGGTCGTCATCGATTTTTTTACCGCTGAACAGACCAAAGAAACCAGCACCAATGTTTGCTTTCGTACGGCTAAGGCTGCGTTTAAGGCGAGCGAAGAAGCTTTCTGTCGGCTTTTCTTGCTCTTGAATACGAGGCGCAACCGGTACTTGTGGCTCTTCTGCTTCTGCTTCTGCTTCTGCTTCTGCTTCTGCTTCTGCTGGGGCAGCCTCAGCTTTTTCTGGCTCTTGTTCAAGCTCTTGAGTTTGTTGCGCTTGCTCAGCAATCTCTTCGGTTTGCTGCTCTTCAGAAGGCGCTTCCACTGCTTCTTCTGTTACTGTTTCTTCAGTTTTTGGCTTTGGGCTTTGTTCTTCGTCACCAAAACCTAGCCACGAAAGTAATCCGCGCTTCTTTTTTTCCGTCATCTGGGGCTATCCTAGATTGTCTTTTTATCTATTAATGACTCTTTTTTGACAAGATTATTATCTGTCTAAAAAAGGCTAATGACAAAGTTGTGAAAACTTTCCAATTAGGTGATTCTAATCTTATTAGTGTTACACTCTGTCATCTTGAATTTTCTGGGCTGTATCCAAGCTCAAAGCTTGGGCGATTGGGTATAGTATCACTTTATTAGCGGTCAAAAAATCTATGGTAAGACGTCGCCAGCAAAACACATCACAAAAAAAGCCAACAACGGGCTTTGTTCGCATTATTAGTGGTTTATGGAGAGGCAGAAAACTCCCTGTCCATGACGCTGAAGGTTTGCGTCCAACCACTGACCGCGTGAAAGAAACCCTGTTTAACTGGTTAGCACAAGATGTGCCGCAAGCAAAATGCCTCGATTTATTTGCTGGCTCTGGTGGTTTAGGTTTTGAATCGGCTTCACGCCAAGCAGAACTCGTGACCATGATTGAGCTCAACCCGCAAGCTTTTCAGCAGTTACAAAAAAACGTCGCGTCGTTGAAAGCCACTAATATCCAAGTGGTGAACACCGATGCCTTGAGCTTTCTGAAACAACCAGGCACACCACATCACGTGGTTTTCATCGATCCACCTTTCCGTAAGGGATTATTGGATGAAACCGTGACCTTGTTAGAGCAAAACGGTTGGCTTGCAGAAGACGCAATGATTTATATTGAAACGGAAAAAGAGCTGAGCATTGCTGGGCTTCCGGAAAATTGGCACCTGCACAGAGAAAAAACCGCAGGCCAAGTCAGTTACCGTCTGTATGAACGTACCTCAGCCTAACGCCTCGATTTAAAAGGACACTAAAATGAAAGCACTACTTATCCTAGCTAAAGCGGCGATTGCCTTTGTTTGGCTGGTTTTGATTCTGAATATTGTGATGCCATTTCCAGGTAATGCTGCGATTGCGTTGTACATCATGACAGCCTTCTTGTTCATCATGCACGGTTTGCAAATGGCAATCTTCATTGGTGCATTTGGCGATAAGATTCAGATGAGCAGTTGGGAAAAGTATTCCATCTTGATTTTTGGTATTTTTGCCCTGCTCGACATTCGTCGTAAACACATGATGTAAACATCGTTATAAAGAAAAGCCGCTCACTGGAGCGGCTTTTTGTTGTCTTTGATTTATCCCAAATAGCTTTTCACACCATCTAGGAACATCTGGGTGGAAATCATCACCAATAACAAGCCCATCAAGCGTTCCACCGCTTTCAGGCCGCGTTCGCCCAACAGACGATTGAAAAAGCCATAGAACATCAAAATAAAGAAGGTCGCGCCCCACGCAATCACCACTGACGCTGAGAGTTCGACCAGTTTGTCGGGATGCTGGGAAGAAAGCAGAAGCAACGCAGCAATCACTGATGGGCCAGCAATCATTGGAATTGCCATTGGCACAATAAACGGCTCTTCACCCGCCGCTAACCCGGTGATGCTCCCTGCACTTGGGAAAATCATCTTAATTGCGATGATAAATAAGATGATGCCGCCAGATATACTCAAGGTTTCCGGCTGTACGTGCAAAAAGCTCAGGATGCTTTGTCCGGCGAACAAGAACAACATCAAAATCAATAAGGCAAAAATCAGCTCGCGGATGAGCACCTTACGACGACGTTTGGGATCGATGTGTTTAAGAATGGACAACACAATGGGCAAATTGCCAAGAGGGTCCATGATAAGAAACAGCATGGTCGCTGCAGAAAGAATATCCATGTTCTGGCCTCGACGAAAAAAATGGCGACCAGTGTATAGTAAGGAGATTGTGCGAGTATACGGCTAAGGGCGAAATCAGATAATTCGCCCCCGATTACCGAAACAACCTCAGACACCGCTTAATGGTTGCAAATACGCGCCATGTTGACGACGAACTTGCCTTCGAGTTCGCGAACCTTATCGCGCTGTAATAAAAAGGTTAGCAATGCATCTAAGTCTAGATCATTCAACTTACAGGTATGAAAACGTACGTCTGCGCCAAAATGTTGTGCGAGCTCGTCGCGGCTCATTGGGGTTTCACGTAGTAGGTTTAGTAAGTTGTGAGCATGAATGCCACTCATCATTAACTCCAGTTAGCAAATAGAACCCGACCAGTGTACTGAAATCGTCGAGCACTGCTTTGACTTACGTTAGTAAATGATAGAAGCAACAATGAGTGCATGAGCAAGAAAGTAGCTACCACTTACCCAAACATACGCGCGCTTCATTGGTTTACGGAATCCGTGTATGGCGTAAGCGAGCGCGGAATACGTCATGATGACGGTGCCACTAAAGCCAATGGCATTCGCGTAGCTAGGCGTTTGTAGCCAAACCTCACCCGCCGCCCAAGCGAGCTGCACTAGCATTATGCCCATAGTCACAACGGGAAAAACGAGCGAATCTAACTGCGGTAAAAGAAGGAAAAACGCCACGATACTGGCGGCAAGCAACAAAGCCAACAACCACCACACGATATCGCCATTGAGCTGAACCCAAAAAGATTTGCTGTAGCACACTTGCGCTGCGAGATAGGCAGCAAAATAGATCAGCTTGCGAGTTTTAAACGAATGCAGCGTATCGGCGAACATAGAAACCACCAACCCACCAGCAATCCAGTAGCTGTGATCGGCCGACGGCCCTTGGGTTAGCACCAAAATAAGAAGAAGTAATAGCGTAAAGATTTTAAACACTAAGGATTGTGTCGGGTTCGCTTGCTTTGCACCCAACACGGAATACATACCTGATAACCCTATCGCCAGCCAACTCCACATGCCGTACATACCTTTTACTTAAACTCGCCGCTAGTCTAGGTAGACCAGTTTTGATGTAAAGACACAATCTACGAAAGTTGGATCTCGCTAGCGATTCGAAACATTTTGTAACCCTCTCTAGCGCTAGTAAAAATGATGTGGATTGGAATTCGTGGTTAGTGTTCACACGATTTCATAGTGTGTGTAAAAAAGCCAACTTGTGTGTATGGCCATCAACACGGACAAACATCCACCACAAAAAGTCTGGTTACCCCTATTCATCCTGATATGGGAAAGAATGCCATGATAAGCCCATCTAAACATCACTCTCCAAGTAGATTTGTTTGTATTAAAAATATCATTAAAACAACGTAACTCAATGATAAATAAAAACACATTAACGTTAATGAGGGAAAAAACACTATTAGCCGCTCCACGCCTCACCAATCATACTTCCTTGCCAGATTTTCTCATCAGATAAGAAATTCTTGCACCATCCTAGAGCCTTCATTAACCACCGCCATAGCACAACACTCACTTTTCTCAACTTTTGAGAAATACAGACAAAATACCAAATCAACCACCAAGCTGAGACAAAAAACAATATAACAGCCACTTATTAACCATTTATAACACATTAAAATCAACAACTTAAAATACAAAAGCATAATTAAGACCCAAGACGAACACTTTAAATACAGCCCAAAAAACACTGTTTTATTGGTCAATTTAAAGTAAAAACAGCCAAGTTAAGTATGAGTTTTGAAAAGTTTTCTACAGATACGTTGATCAACAGCCAAAAACAGTGCTATATTTACTCCATCGAGTTCATCAAAGATTTAAGAGGTAGTGTTATGATTTCATCTTCTCAAAAACAAGGGCTGGTTATGATTGCAGTGGTTGTGGGTTTAATGACACTGCCAATGATGTACTAAGTCACTGATTAAAAATAAAAAAGGACGCTTTCGCGTCCTTTTTTATTTCTCAATTTTTAGGTTTACTGTATGTGCTCTGACAAGATGTCCCAATGCATGTAGTAAAAACCGAGTGCAGCGAGTGTGATTAGCGCCATTAGCAAAATAGCGGTTCGCCAAATAAAACGGGAACTTCTTGGCGTTAACTCTTTTTCACAGTCATCACACGCTGCCATGAAACCTTTTCGATCATCCAGCTTATAGTTGTCCTCATGCACGACTTTATTACGCACAGTGGCGATAAAACGTAATTTCGCGATCACATCATGAGGTAAGCGCTCTTCACAACTGCTGATAAGTTGGTGCAACCCTTTCCCTTCTGCGTGATATTGAGTACGCAAAAGCTTTTCGATCGTTCGGGTACGCATGACTACTTTTTCGATATCTGACATCGTAACCCTCCTTTACTGACCTTCCCTTCGTTAGTCATTTCATTCTTCTATAAATTTAGAGCTTTTTCGAGCGGTTAAGTGCAATTTTCCTTTCAAATTGTGCCCTTGCACGCATATAAACTGTGAAGTCCGCCGAATAAAATCTACACCCCTTTTATTAGATCACGAATAGTTTATCTCAACTCATAGTTTAATCAGGGAGTTCTGTAGAATAAGGCCCAATGAAACATTGGAGGTTATCATGCCAATCTCACTTATCTTGGCCACTTTTGCCCTCATCGCTCTTGGCGCATGGGTGTTCTTTCGTTTCTACAGCAAACATTACGTTGGTGAAGATGCGCCAGAACAAAGTGTTCAAGTCACGATTTTAGACAAACAAGCGATCGAGGTGCCGGATGCGCAGCCGGGACAGGACGACCAAGAATATTGGATTTATGTGCAACGTGGCCCAATCGGCCCGAAACGAGAATTCCAAATTGGTGTGCACTATTACCACGCGCTTAATCCAGGTGATAAAGGCACCCTGACCTACTGCGGCGACAAATTCCTACATTTCGCAATCAAACGCTAACTTACGGCAGTAACCAACGAGTCTTGGCTGATTTCGAGAACAAATAACTCATCGCCAAGGCTCCCGCCCCACTTAACACAATCCACACAGGGATCACCCATGCCGGATGACCGGTATACCAACCGAACTCTTTCATCGGCCATAAGAAGATTGGGTGAAGTAAGTAAATGCCCAAGCTGTGCTGGCTGATAAAACTCACCACTTTCTGCACGTTCTTCGGCAACCCTTCCCCAAAATACCGACACAGCATAAAAATCATCGATGCCGCCAAAATCACGTTCAATGTTTTGTATGACAACCAACGCCCCACGGTGTATTTCTCTGCTTCTAAACTGTTAGTCACCACCATGGTGAATGTCACGGCTAACGCCACCAATCCAAACCCAGTGAACAACGTCACCATAGAACGATTTAGTGGCACTTTTTGAAATAGTACATAACCCAAAGGCAGATAGCCCATATAGAGCCACATTTGGTTATTCCATGGTCCATCAATCTTGAACAGGAATAACGTGCTAGTGAACATCCAAAAAGCCAGATAGGTATAGAGGACATTGTCATCGACATTACGTGCCATCCATTGGAATAGAGGAATCACGAAATATAGTGGAATAAAGTAATAGAAGAAGCCTAAATGGTAATAGGTGGCATGAAACGGACTATTACTCAGCACTTCTTTGACGGTTTCAAAATCGAATCCTTGTGCCGACCAACCCGACAGATACGCGTAGAACGTCGACCAAATTAGAAAAGGCACCAACACCTTCCCCAAACGCCGCTTCACGTAATACTTGCCATCAAAAGGACGTGTATCACTGAGCATCAGAGCGCCCGTAATCAAAATAAATACCGGCACCGCCCATCGGGTCACGCTGTTCACTCCAACGGCGGTGAGCCATTGGTCCATTGGGATCACGCCCAACTCGTTTCGATAAGGCGCCAAGACATGAATAGCGATCACAGCCACTGCGGCGACGCAGCGCAATAAATCAAAAAACAGAACCCTTTCTCTCATATCCTTTCCCACCTTGGATCGCTTATCGTTTATAGCATAGGGCAATTTTCACTCAATTAAATAGTTAACAATCTGTTTTTGCTTATTTTTAACCCAACAATGACCTGTTAATTGTATTTAACCGATAAATACTGCTGAACAGAATCAATTGAAACAAAACGATATGTGACCAACACTTTCTCGAATATGAAACAGATATAATGAACAGAACCCCCTAGGATACTGAGCACATTACAAAGAAAGGTCTTGTTATGAAGAAAACATTATTGGCGTCACTCGTATGTGTAGTGGCTTTAGCTGGATGTAATCAAAAGGAAGAGACCGAGGCACCAGCCCAATCGCAACCGGAAGCGAACCCAATCTGTAACTTAGAAAAACTTCCCGGTGGATGGTCGCAAAGTGACATGACCGATGAAGCGCAACCATTGCTTGATGTGGTACTCGCGCAAATGAACACTTCCGCTAAGTTAAAGCAAATCCTCAGTGTTCGCACTCAGGTGGTAAGCGGCATGAATTACGCGATTGAATTTGAAATGGATAATGGCGAAATCTGGAATACGATTGTCTACCGCTCGTTAGACGACGAAATCAAAATGACGCAACCTGCAAAGCTTGGACGCTTCTGCTCATAATATGCAGACATAAAAAATGGCTCCCGATTGGAGCCATTTTTATTCACGATGTTCTGTTCAGCCCATCACATTCATCAGAACTAAGCCGTGGCGATATTAGCTTTGGGTAACTTAATCGAAATCAACGTTGTCAACGCCAAGAAAGCGAAAGAGACCCACAAACACGCCGCTAGTCCAGCTTCTTGGTAAATCCACCCCGACAATACCGTGCCAATCAAACGTCCCATGGCGTTGGCCATGTAGTAAAAACCGACATCCAACGAGACGCCGTCCCCTTTGGCATAGCTCACAATCAGATACGAATGCAGCGAAGAGTTAATGGCAAAGACCGCACCAAAAATCATCAGCCCAACCACAATCACGATTTCCGGCTGCCAACCAATTTGTACTCCGTAAGCAATCCCGCCCGTGATTAAGGCAAGAACCCCCGCCCACACTAATGCCGCACTTCCATCAGGCACGCGACCCTGCGCTTTACCCGTAATGCGCGGCGCAAAACCTTGCACAAAGCCATACGCGATCACCCATGATGCTAAAAAGCCACCAACCCACAAGTGATCCCAGCCAAATACGCTGCCGAGATAAACCGGCAAAGCCACCACAAACCAGACATCCCGCGCACCAAACAGGAACATGCGCGCTGCGGACAAGATGTTGACCGATTCAGACTTAGAAAAGATGTGGCTAAACTTAGGCTTATTTTTCGCTTTGCCCATATCGGTTTCTAGCCAGATCATGCTGCAAATGAACACTACCGCGAGCACACTCGCCATAATAAACATCGAGTTTTGGAAACCCACCCAAGACAACAACAAGCCACCGACAAAGAAACCCGCCCCTTTGAGTGCGTTCTTCGACCCCGTCAAAATCGCCACCCATTTGTAAAGTGCGCCTTGCTGCTCATCTGGTACTAGCGTCTTAATCGCACTCTTTGCACTCATCTTGTTGAGATCTTTAGCGATGCCAGACAAAGCTTGCGCAGCCATCACCCAAGGAATCGTCAGCCAAGCGTTGGGCACTGCCAACATTAACAACGCAAACACTTGCATCGCTAGGCCAATATTCATGGTTTTGTTCAGGCCTAACCGGGCCCCTAACCAACCACCAATCAGATTGGTCACCACGCCAAAAAATTCATAGAAAAGAAAGAGCGAGGCAATGGCTAACGTTGAATAACCCAAGTCGTGAAAATAGAGCACCACCAGCATACGCAGCGCTCCGTCGGTTACGGTAAAGTTCCAATAGTTAAACGTCACTAACATGTACTGACGAATACGTTTGCTCAATTGAGAAATCATATTGACCTCTTATGTACAGCGATAGACGCATTTAGATCATCATGTTCTAAATACTGATTAACCTGCACACCAACCATAAGGCGATACAACCTTAGTTCGAGTTTACAAACACGCTGGCATTTATAATTGAAAATTAATAATCAATAAAAACAAAAGGTTAACCTGTCACCTTCCGTTTTATCGCTGAGCTATATTCCATTATAAAAACCAGACAATAGCTTTTGGATCATGATGTTCCAAAAGCTATTTAAGCTGATCACGCGTCTTTTGCCACCCGTTCGATGTACTCAAGCTGCACTGGTTTGGTAAACGCGCCTGGGCGCAGTGCCTGAACTTCTCGCACGATATCGTCCAGCGTCCATTCTTTTTCTAGCAGTAAGTGAGCTGCGAACAAACCAGTGCGACCCGAGCCGCCCATGCAGTGCATCGCGACTTTGCCATCTTGAGCAAGAATCGCATGCAGTTCAGGGCTAGCTTGTTGCCACTTCATCGCGAAATCCTCACTGGGTGCGCAATCATCTTCAATCTCGATCTGGAACCATTTCATACCCAGTTGTTGGGTAACTTCACCCAAATCCGCGACGTCTTTCGATGCTAGCTCAGCATTGTCCAATGCCGTAACCACGGCTTGAACACCCTGCTCTTTTAATTGCTGTAAAGACGTTTGCAAATCGACGCCTTTCGTACCCGGGCACGGTGTTAAGACTAATGCACCAGAGTCCAAATCTAGTTGCCATGTAGGATGAGACATTGTGAACTCCTATTAAGCCAAACCAACGTTACGAACCAATTCTGCGGTACGCGTTGCGTAACCCATTTCATTGTCGTACCACGCGTAAATCTTCACCATGCGAGAACCAACGACCATTGTTGAGAGTGCATCAACGATGGTTGAGCGTTGATCGCCTTTGTAATCGATCGACACCAACGGACGCTCTTCAAAGCCAAGAATGCCTTTTAGCTCACCTTCCGACGCTTCTTTCAGCAAAGCATTCACTTCTTCTGCGGTGGTATCGCGTTTCACATCGAAGATGATGTCTGTCAGTGACGCATTCGCCAACGGTACACGCACTGCGTGGCCGTTAATCTTGCCTTTTAAATCAGGGAAAATTTCCACAATCGCAGTCGCACTGCCCGTGGTGGTCGGGATAAGACTCATGCCACACGCACGAGCACGACGCAGATCTTTGTGCGGTGCATCCAAAATGGTTTGCGTATTGGTCAAATCATGAATCGTCGTGAAAGAGGATTGCTCAATGCCCAATTTCTCATGAATGACTTTTACTACTGGTGCGATGCAGTTAGTCGTGCACGAAGCCGCTGTCACGATACGATGTTTGTCAGGATCGAAAATGTGGTCGTTCACGCCAACAACGATGTTCGCAATGCCTTCTTCTTTCACTGGTGCGCTAACCACCACTCGCTTCACGCCCTGATCGAGATATTGGTCAAGGTACGAAGTTTTGCGGTGCACGCCTGTCGCTTCAATCACGACATCACAACCAGACCAATTCACTGCATCGATGTCGCGATGCTGTGTCGTCGCGATGCGCTTGCCATTGATGACGAGTTCATTTCCCTCAACCTGCACTTCATGGTGCCAACGGCCTTGAACAGAGTCGAACTCCAATAAGTGGCCCAACGTTACTGCATCGCCCGCAACATCATTGATTTGCACAAATTCCAATTCTGGCCAATCGAATGCCGCGCGCAGCGCCAAACGTCCAATGCGCCCAAACCCGTTAATCCCTACTTTAATCGTCATAGTCTTACCCTTTAATCTTCAACCTTGAATCTTTGTTCGCTGTTAACAGCAAGCCTCACGACTTTTATCGTGCAAGCGTGTAATGTCGTCTTGGTATTCTTGCTTCAAGCAATTCGATGCCACTAAGTCTTCAATCAACTTGCGCATCCATCCTGGCAATTGCTGCGATAACTCGTAGTACACCCATTGTCCCTGACGTTTATCGACTAAAATGCCACTCGATCTTAACTGAGCAAGATGACGAGAAACTTTCGGCTGACTCTCTTGCAATGCAAACGCCAAATCACCTACGCAAATTTCTCCTTCGCGGGCCACCAGCATTAAGCAGCGCACACGAGTCTCGTCAGATAAAAGCTTGAAAAACTGATGTGGAAGCATAGTTAACATACCTATATATGGATATGTGTATATGTTTATTTAATTGTACCAAGGCGTCAAGAGCCACGCCCTTGCCTTCATAAAAGTTTCATACTAATAGAGAGAATTAGACCGTGACGACGCTTTGGCTCCAGCGAACCGCTTCGCTTAACGAGGCTTTGACTTCATCGAATGACAAACCCAACTGACCCGAGAGCTTTTCGACGCCATGCCAATCAGCTCGCTCGTAGCATTCTTCTAGCGAGATCAGCACACCGTACTCACCCTTACGATGCAGTAACGCTTGCTGCACAGAATCACTCAACGGTAGTTGCTTCACCAAAGCTTCGATCGATAAGTCGAGCATGGCATCTAAGATCGACAATAAGCCGACCATAAAGCCTTGCTCATTGAGATGAGAAAAAGGTTGGTAACGCGACATCAGTTCACAGAACTGGGCACGTTGCAAAGAGAGGTTGTACAACTCACGCGGTTTGTTGCTTGAGATGTAAGACGCCACCACCAAAGAGACAAATTGTTTCAGCTTGTCTTGACCAAGGTAAACCAGCGCCTGACGGAACGAACTGATTTCCACCTCTAATGTAGTGATCTGAGTATTCACAAAACGCAGTAACTTGTACGACAAGGCCACATCTTGCGTAATGATGCTTTCAATGCGGTCAAAATCCGGCTCTGGCGCGCAGACTTCCCGAAACAGTTGTAACGCTAACACCTGCTCCGGACTGACGTATTTGGTTTGCGACACCAATGGCTTGCTAAAAAAGTAGCCTTGAAAGAATTTAAAACCCGCCGCTTTGGCTTGCTCAAACTCTTCTGCGGTTTCGACGCGTTCCGCTAAAAAGTGATATTTGACGCGCTTAGCAAGGTGGTTTTTAACCAGTTCACACGCTTTTTCTACCCCCATCGCCATGATATCGAGTTTAACGATGTGCACATAAGGTAAGAAGCGACGCCACTCCGGCGTTAAGGTGAAATCATCCAGCGCGATCAAATAACCTTCTCGATATAACTCGCGAATTGCATCGAGAAGATCATCGGTAGGTTGGCAAGTCTCTAAGACTTCTACGACGATTTTGTTTTTTGGCAAGCTGCGAGGCAAACGGCGTACCAAGCTCTGATGAGGAAAGTTGATGAAGCATCGCGAAGACGCAATCACCGGGTTAGTACCCAGTGATAGAAAGTTCTCGACGATTAATCGGTATGTCGCTCGGTTTGATTCGATATGAGCGGGATAGGCGTTGCTTTCTCCATCTCTAAATAACAATTCATAACCCAGCGTCTGTCTTTTACGGTTAAAAATCGGCTGACGAGCGACATACGTTGTATTCATGCGATAGAACTACCTATAAATGGCTTAGGATTTTGCAGCCGCTAATAATGCGCCACACCCCATAAACATTGAACCGAATACTTTGTTAATTTTACCCATGATCTTGTCTGAACGGATAAAGCGTCCCATCTGCGCCGCTAACGTGGTGTAACCCAACATTACGCACGCATCAATTACCACTGTCGTCACCCCTAGCGCCAACAATTGCGTCAGTTGGTCTTTTGCAGGGTCGATAAACTGTGGGAACAACGCCACCAAAAAGACGATCGATTTAGGGTTAGTCAGGTTAATTAAAACGGCTTTATACAATAATGCGCTACCTGACATCTCTTTGTGACTCTCATTGGCAATCAAGCCTGAAGTGTCACGCCATTTCTGAATACCCAACCATACAAGGTAAGCCGCGCCTACCCATTTAATGATAGTAAACGCAGTTGCCGATTGCGCCACCAGCGCACCGATGCCAGCGCCAACCAAGGCGATGTGAATCGCGAGTCCGATTTGCAGACCAACAATCGCGCCAAGCGATTTACGCGTGCCGTAACTCAAGCCATTGCTGATTGAGTTAACCGTGCCAGAACCCGGAGCCAAACTAAAAACGATTGCAGTTACCACATAGGCCAACCAAACGTGGGTATCCATTGCATTTCCTCACTAATTCTTCGATGATACATCGCGTCTACAATGTATCTTCAGGTAATCGACTAATGGCTACTAACCATTCACCTTTGACTTATACTCAAGAGACTTTATTTGAGCAAGCAATTGGTGGTCCGATCGCAGCACTTTGGCAAACTCGCCAAGAGGGCTTTGTTAAAGGGACAGAGAAAAAGAAAATCTACTGGTGCAAACTCACCAACCCTGAACACAAAAAAGCCGTGCTGATCGTCAATGGCCGCATCGAATCTTCCTGGAAGTACCAAGAGCTGTTTTACGATCTCTACCGCCAAGGTTACGATGTGTATTCCTTTGACCACCGAGGACAAGGTTTATCAGATCGCCTATTATCTGACTCTGATATGGGTCACGTCTATGACTTTACTGACTATATTGATGATATGGACGTGGTGATCAAACAACACGACCTTAAACAATATCAGCAGTGCTTTATCATCGCGCACTCCATGGGCGGTGCTATCGCGACACGCTATCTGCAAACCCACCCAGAGCACCCATTCACTGGTTTGATTTTAAGCGCACCCATGTTTGGTATTAACTTGCCGTGGTACTTATCGCCTATCGCTATCCCTGTGACGCAAATTCTTTCTGCCGTGTCACCACTGCCGCGTTATGCGCCGGGCCACAAGCCGTACTTTCCCAAGCCTTTTGAGGACAATCCTCTCAGCCAAAGCGCAGGCCGCTACCAGTGGTTTCGCAATCTCTATACAGAAAAACCGGAACTGCAAGTCGGCGGACCAAGCACGCGCTGGGTATGGCAAGGACTCATGGCAGCGAAACAGTGCTTTTTGTTAACTCGCCAAGTAAAAGTGCCTGTGCTACTGGTTCAAGCAGGCAATGATCGTATCGTCAGCAATCTCGCACAAAAACGCTTTATCGAGAAGCTGCGTAAAACCAATCCTCATGCGGCATTGCTTTCTATTGAAGGCGCACAGCATGAAATCTTGTTCGAAACAGACCAGTACCGCAATCAAGCGCTCGATGCGATCTTCCGCTTTATGGATGACCCTACTTCGTCGTCAGACGAAAAAATGCAATAAGAGTTGTAGGCGACCACTTCACCGCAATGATTAAAGAGGAAATGTCTCTCAAACGATTTACCCTCTTTTTCATCCTTATTTTGGCGTACACTGCTTGCGTCTGTTTCGCCCACCTCGCACGTTTAACGAGGAAAGCAGGCAGCATTAAGTTCCCCCGCATTCGGAGCAGTATGATCTAGTCAGTCTACTGTACTCCGTTTGCAATCAACCTGTTCCACTCTATCCAAACCGTTTACGAGGGCTTCATGAGCACATCGCTACCTTGCAAAGAGATCACTAAAATCGTTGCCTCAGATCTGGATGGCACGTTACTGGCACCAAACCATCAGCTAAGTGCTTACTCAAAAGAGACGCTAAAAGCGCTGCATGAAAAGGGTTACACCTTTGCCTTTGCAACGGGTCGCCACCACGTAGACGTTGCAAGCATTCGTCGCCAAGTGGGCATTCCGGCTTACATGATCACCTCAAACGGTGCGCGTGTTCATGACCAAAACGATCAACTGATGTACAGTGAAAACGTACCTGCAGATTTGGTTCAAGGCGTGATCGACACGATCAAACATGATCACGAGATACTTATCCACATGTATCAAAACGACAGTTGGCTGATGAACAAAGACGACGAAACACTGCGTGATTTCCATGACGAATTCACATACGTCTTATTCGATGAAGACCAAGCGCCAACCGACGGCATTGCGAAAATTTTCTTCACCCATCCAGCGCAAGATCATGAACGTTTGGTGGTGTTTGAAAACAAACTGCGTGAGCAGTTTGGCGATAAATTGAATATCGCGTTCTCTACTCCTTGGTGCTTAGAAGTAATGAGTGCGGGCGTTTCGAAAGGCCACGCGCTACAAGCAGTCGCGGAAACTCTGGGTTTAACGCTCGAAAACTGCATTGCATTTGGCGACGGCATGAATGATGTCGAAATGCTATCAATGGCAGGCAAAGGCTTAGTAATGGGCACATCGCACGAGAAAGTGATGAAAGCGCTGCCAAACAATGAAGTGATTGGCAGCAACGCAGACGATGCCGTGGCGCATTACCTGCAAGATCACCTGCTCTAACCCTTGGGTTAACAACAAAATCACGAAGGGCTGCAATTTGCAGCCCTTTTTTTATCTCTGGCTTGGTAACTTCTCTTTGCCAAGAATCGCTTCCCACTCATCTTCGGTCACAGGCATGATCGAAAGACGATTTCCGCGTTTCACCAGCGGCATGTTCTCAAGTTCAGGCATCGCTTTCATGACCGACAGAGGGATCACCCGCGCGGTTTTACGCACAAACTCAATATCGACCATGATCCAACGAGGGTTATCTGGGTCCGATTTTGGGTCGTAATAATCACTTTCTGGGTCGAACTGAAAATGGTCGGGATAGGCTTCTCGCACGACTTTGGCAATCCCCGCCACGCCAACATTTTTACAGGAAGAATGGTAAATCAGGATGAAATCGCCCACCTTTACTTGGTCACGCATCATATTGCGCGCCTGATAATTACGAACTCCCTCCCAACATGAAACCTTTTGGGTTCTAAGCGTGTCAATAGAAAAGGTATCTGGTTCTGTTTTAAATAACCAATATGCCATAATGCCATCCGATGCCGATTGAGTAACAATAATGAGGAAGATATAACATGAAGGCTTTGAAAAACCCAGTGGCACTCGCCACTCTGCTGGTTCTGCAAGCATGTAGTTCGCAACCGCCACAATCTGGCGCGGAAACACCAACCTCTCCACCAGCATCATTAGATAAGCCTGAAACTATTCAACCTCAAACTTTTATGTTGCGCGGCAAAGTAATCATCGGCCATGAAAGCCAGTACATCATGCCTTGCGGCAGCGACAAACAATATTGGTTGCAACTGTCACCACAACAAATTCAACGCGCCATTAAGCTCGGTAGCGAACCGTACCAAACCATGTATGGTGAAGTCATCGGCCATCTTAATCCTCCGGGCATTGATGGTTTCTCTGCAGATTTCGACGCCAACTTTGTGGTTGAGCAAGTGAACTTCCTCACCACCGAAAACCCAAATCGTTGCAGCCAACCACAAAAACCGACGCGTGTATTTGGCAACGAGCCGTCTTGGTCAGCCAATTTTGAAGCCAATGCGCTTAAGTTCCAACAGATGGGTAAGACCACCGAAATGCTGTCTATTCAAAGCAGTCAACTGCAGCCGCGCCAACGCACTTATAGGCTTGATGATGGTGAACTGCGCATGACGGAAAACCTCTGTTCAGACACCATGAGCGACTCTTTATATGGCTGGAAAGCAACACTCAAACACAATGGAGACACTTACCAAGGGTGTGGCATGGCAGCGAACGTTGATGCAACGCTTGGCTGGGCAAATACCTATGTAGCCACCTCAACGCAATCACAAGGTTTTGAGGTGCAAATGACCTTAAACCCTGACCACAGCGCCACGACGAAATACAGCTACTCAAACGGTCAAGACCCATTAGTGGAACGCGGCTTCTGGCAACAGTTGAGCCCGTCGCAAGTTCAAGTTGTGATGACCCACCACCAGCAACAACGTTTGATGTCTGAGCGACTCTTTACGCGCGAAGGCAACCAACTCAAAGCCACCAAAGAAAAAGTGGGCAGCATGGTGTACCCGATCGCTGATGGTGGCTTAGTACTTTACCCAGCAACCGTTCGTGACGCAGGCGTTCAACAACCGGCGGCGAAGCGTGCAGACCAACCTATCGGCAGTGCTGACGTCCCATCCAGTGCCGATTTCGATTCCAAAGTCGATGCTGCGGTACGTAACTACTTCTTCATCCATCAAACCGACCCAAGCAATAACCAATACCGCTGGCTAACGTACGATCTCAATGGTGATGGTAATGAAGAACTGCTGGTTCAATTGGATTGGTGCGGCTCAGGCGGTTGTACGCTCTTGGTGTTCGAAAACCATGAAAAAGAATGGCGCTTCAACAGTCGAATTACACTGGTAAGAAGCCCAATGATGCTCGGCCAACAAACGTCGCACGGTTGGCGCGACCTGATTTTCGATGTTAGTGGCGGCGGCGCAACACCAGCAAAACATGTCATGCAATACACTGGCGTAAGCTACCCTCTGAACCCGAGCATGGCACCAACAGCCACACCAGGACAAATCAGTGGTGTTCGTCTGTTCTCGGATGGTATTAGCCCTGTGCGTGAAGGGGTTCGACTGTAATGTCACAACCGTGCCCCCATTGCGGCTTTCAGTTCAACTGTATTTGCTCGCTGGTGCCGAAACTCACCAGCAAGCACGAAATACTGCTATTGATGCACCCAAATGAGCTAACTCGTGACACCAATACGGGCCAGCTGTTACAGCATTGCCAACTCAACGTCGAGCAAGCAATCTGGGATCGCAAACAACCACCAGCAGAGTTGCTCACTCGCTTGGCTGATCCTTCGCTGTACCCGGTAATTCTATTCCCAAGTGAAGAAAGCGTCACACTCGAACATGTGGAAATGCAAAGCCAGCAACAAGCCAAAATGCCGCTGTACATTATTTTGGATGCCACTTGGCAAGAAGCACGCAAGATGATCAATAAGAGTCGCTGGTTAGAAGGTATCCCTACCATGGGACTTTCCGTACTCGCCGATTCTCAATATCAACTGCGACGTAATCAGCAACAAGGCAACTTGTGCACCTTTGAGGTTGCTGCCCACTTATTAGGTCAACTTGGTGAACAAGATAACCAACAGCAAATGCATACGTTCTTTGCTCACTACCTTGCGCTGTTCCAAGCCGAGAAAAGTGGCCATGCTCTCAAGCCGTCACCACGCTCTCTCGAATAAACCCAATCGACGAAACAAAAAACGCAGCCAAGGCTGCGTTTTTTTATTGGCATTGTTTCACGTGAAACACGACTAAAACAGACGCGTAGGTTCACCTAAGTAGTAGCCTTGCAGATAATCGACGCCCATATCCTGCGCGATTTTGCACACCTCTCGATTGTGCACAAACTCTGCGACCGTTTCTGCATTAAACACCTGGCACAAACGCACCAACTGAGAAGCTATTTTGCGCTGCTTTAAATCCTTATCGATGTCTCTAATCAAGCTGCCATCCAGCTTTATCACTTCCGGCTCTAACTTTAAGATCTCATCAATATTGGAGTATCCAGAACCAAAATCGTCCACGATAATGCGCGCACCCAGTTTTCTGAAATGGCTGCACACTTCTATCATACGACCGTAATCTTTAATCTGTTCAGACTCCAGTACTTCCAGCCCTATTCGCGTCGGCTCATTCAACTGGCTAATTTCATGCTCCAGCAACATCAACGTTTTGTCGCTCAACAAATCTTGCGGAGACAGGTTAATCGAGAAATATCCTTTCTTATCTCGCATGTAATGCAGCGTCGAGCGGATCATGTGACGACTCAATCTGGTGTACAAATGCGTGTCTGAGATGATCGGTAAAAATCGCCCTGGAGCAATCACTGTTCCGTCTTCTTCTAAAATCCGCACCAGACATTCTTGGCTGGCAGGAAGATGACTGTAAGCGTGCACAATCGGTTGGCTATACGTAATAATGTTCTGCTTGAGAATCGCGCGGCTGACACAACTCAACCACCCTAGTTGCTCTTTACGTACATCTTCACTGACTTCGATGTCTTTAGCGTTGCAAATATGCGTGTTGCTGCGAACGCCAGAACGACGCGCTTCTATGCCTTTTAATAAGAGCTCATCAGGAGAAGCCGAAGGAAAATCACGACGGCTAACCAAGCCACCACACAAGGAAATAGACAGGTAATCAATTTCGCGCAGGCCGAGCGGCTCAAAGTTAGTTTGCTCAACCGCATCAGCAAAACGAGTAAAATGCTGTTTTATCGTCTCGCTACTTTGTTCAGCCTTAAACACAAAAGCCCACTCACCTACACCGATGCTGTACAGTTGCAGCGCCGCTGGCATGCCTAAGCGCTTTCTCAATCGATTGGTAAAATGCATCGAAAGATCTTTGAGCAGCTGGTCTCCGACTCGATACCCATACTTTTCATTGATGTGGCTGAAATTAAGCAGCTTCAGCGTTAACAAATGCTCGTCACAATCGATGTGACTTAAGCGCTCTTGCAGCGCCACGCGATTTTGCAGCCCAGTGCGACTGTCACGACGGTAGCTTTCTTGTAGCTTGCGAGTTTGACGATCAAGTTGATAACCCATGTGAGCGTTCATATGGTTCAAATCACCAATCGCATTGCGTATTAAGCTAAACAGCGGTGAAATCGAAGCGCTCACTTGTGGTTTAGGCAAATTCAGCGATTGCACCTCATCTCCTTCGCGCATCGCAAGGTACGTCAAACTGTGGTGAAGAATTTCTGGCTGGCCAATGTCACCATGTATTTCACCCATGCAGTAGCTGCCGAAAGTCGCGGCAATATCCATAAACGCCTGCACTTCATCGCTGCTATCAATAAAATCCAGCCGTGAGGCGCAGTTGTAAATCATCACTACTTCTGGCTGATGCATAGCAAGTTCCACCACCCCATGACGCACTTGTTCTAACGTCAGAGAGGGATGGTTATAGCAAAACTGAACCTCATCACCGAGGCACCACGGCCTATCGAAACTCATGCTTCCATCGGCGTGAAGTTCTGTGACGGTACAAACTTCCTTGCGCCCCAACGTTTCTCGATACAACGGGAAACTGAGTAATTGGTTAATCGTCACGTCGTGCCCGTCGGCAAGATAATGCTTATAAACATCGAGGGCTTTACGCTCTCCTAAGCAATACAAGCGCGTGCCTTTCGCATGCGTCACTTTGTGCGGCATGCCGATTGGGTTCCACTCGGAATACGCGTCTGTCCAAGTTTTCAAAGTATCACTGTGCAAAGCCACTGCCACTACGGCGTTGTCGTATGTCTGGTTTTGATAGAGCACCCAACAGCCGTCTTCTATGGTTTGCGCTAATCCACCAGACACTCGCACGTTTTCGGTCGCAAAAGTTTGATACAAAGGATAATCACGACGTTCGATTTGCACGGCAAAACTGATGATGACTTGAGAGTTGCTTTGTAACTGCAGCGAACGTTTGAGCTCGCCACCGTCTATATCGGGAGAGAAAGAATACGCTTGGACGGCAGACGTTAGTGTGGTTTGGTCAAACTCAATCAGGTTGATGAGGCAGCCAGAGGTAAAAATGTCGCCATCCAAAATTACATTGCGAGTACTGTGGCCGATGACATGAGCATTGGGCAACATCGACAAAACCGCTTTGGCGAGTGCAGCCGCACATTCTCGCGATTGCGTAGACAAAATTTGCACCAAATACTGTTTATCTGGGTGCAACTGAGAAGTGACTAAAAAGTCATTAAGCTGACTTACATCGTGGACCCGTTTGGAAAAAGCTCGCATGTACCCTACTACTGCCGTAACACTGTTTTCACCACGATGAGTGGCGTCGTTATTTTTACTTTAGGCTTAGTAATTTACGTTTCTTTTTGATGCTTTTCTAGGCACAAAATGACTTTAGAATGGATTAATGCGAAAGCAATTAAAAAAGTGTGAGTAACGGCTGCAAACTATTGATTTCAATGTCAGGCAACGTACGTGTTCTTGAATGATTAATGACATTTTTATTCATATCATTAAACCAACATGCAGCAAAACCCGCTAACTTTGCACCATATACATCCGTCGTGAGGTGGTCACCAACATGCAGAATGTTTTCGGCAGGTAAATCGAGGAACTGCTGCGCTTTGACAAACAAATCAGCAGCAGGCTTGGCGAGACCGTCAGGGCCCGCTTTTAATACGCATTGGAAGTATGGCGTCAAACCGATTTTATCTAAGTCGACGTTACCATTGGTGATCGCCACCAGAGGAATGTGTTCTCCCAGCTCCGCCAATACATCGAGACTTTGCTGCGGCACGTCAAACTGACTGCGCCATTCCAACGCCAGTTGCACGCCCTCTTCCGCTGCGACTTGAGCTTGCGCTTCATCGTAGCCAACGGATAGAAAAGCATGCTTTAACTGCACTAGGCGCCAAAGCGTCACATCGCTTTTGAGATCAGGACTTTGCTGGAGCACCTGTTTTTTTACCTGCAACCAATCGGCCTTTTCCATGTGCGCCACTGCAGGATGCGTTTGTTGCAACCAGGTCAGTAACTCGCGCTCCATACGGACAATCACTGGATGGTTGTCATACAGCGTGTCATCCAGATCGAATGTCATGGCCTTAATCGGCTCGATACGGCGGTAAAATTTCATGCTTTGGCTCACTCCCCGTTCTTTTTGCGGGCGCGTGGGTGGGCTTGGTCATACGCTTGCGCTAGATGCTGGAAATCCAAGTGTGTGTAGATTTGGGTCGTCGATATGTTCTCGTGACCTAAAAGCTCTTGCACCGCACGTAAGTTGTTGCTCGACTCCAGCATGTGCGTGGCAAATGAGTGGCGCAACTTATGTGGGCTAATGTGACTGGCTACAGACTGTTTTTGTCCCCACTCGGCCATGCGTTTTTGCACGCTACGGTGCGAAATACGGGTTCCGAGTTTAGACACAAACAATGCAGGTTCACCTGGCGCTGCTAAGTCACCACGAACGCGCAGCCACTTACCAACCCATTCCGTTGCCATCCCCGAAAAAGGCACTTTACGCTCTTTGTCACCTTTACCGATAACACGAAGCTCACCACTGCGCAGCTGCACATCTCGCACATCCACACTGACCAACTCGGCTAAACGCAGGCCGGCACCGTACATCAGCTCCATCATTGCGCGATCGCGGATCGCCAATGGGTCATCTTCATTCACTTCGAGCAGTTGATTCACTTCATCCACATCGAGGTTTTTTGGCAGTGGGCGCTTTTTACGAGGTGCAGACACCCCTTTGGCTGGGTTGGCTGACATCTCACCACGCAAAATCAAGAAATCGAAAAAGCTACGCAGCGAAGACAAGCGCGTAGCTAAGCTGCTGGCCTTCATGCCTTCTCGCATGCCTTTACCCGCAAGTTGTCGAACCCAGCCAGCATCAACTTGAGACCAATCTTTCAATCCCATTTCGGCAAGATGCTGCGCCATGGTTTCCAACTGTTGCTTGTAATTGCGTTGAGTGTGCAAGCTGAGCCCCTTTTCGCTTCGCAAGAATTCGTAGAAGCGTTCAAGAGGCTTTTGAAGACTATTTGGCAGAGGAGTGTTGGGTGTTGTCGTCATCGTAACTTTGCCATACCAATGTTTGAGCAAGATGTGCCACTACTAAGGATAGGTGACGCAAAAACAAGGTATCCATATCTGGTTGGAAATGACCGCCATCTTCGCTAGAAAACGCAAGCACGCCAAGCGTCTGCTTCTTCACCAGCGGCAGTACCACATAGGAACCCATTTCTGGCACATCCATATTGCCAAACAACGCTTCACGATCCACTTTACGCAAGCGGCCCAAATAAGCCTCTTTGCCATTGAGGTGGTTGGTCGCAAAACGCTGGTAATGTTCTTTGCTAAGTTGCGTCGATGCATCACATTGGCTAAACAAGCGAACATACGCACGCAGTCCGAGATCTTTGGCTTTTAGCTCTATCGCGCTAATAACTTGCTTGAAGTCACCGCACTTTAGAATCGAGCCCTGCAAATCCATGAACTCGTAGAAGGTACGATCGTTGTTTGCCGCAAGCGACATTAACGTGGTGATCTCTTCTTCAAGCTCTTCAATACGCTGACGCTGGCGATTCATTTGAATATGCACCAACGAAACCGTACCTAAATCCGAATGTGGAAAAGACAGACGATCCACCAGCTCAGGGCGCTCAACAAAAAAGTCAGGGTGATCTTTTAGGTATTCAGCCACCACTTCTGCCGTTAATGCGTCAGCTTCAACTTGAGACAAACCGTTTCCTTTTTCTTTGACTAGCACGACAGTTGACCATCAAATACGTGAGTTGCCGGGCCGGTCATAAAGAGTGGTTTACCTGGGCCTTGCCAAGAAATATGCAGCTCACCACCAGGTAGCGATACTTTCACACTCTCATCCAAAAGTCCTTGCAAAATACCCACAGCCACCGCGCCACATGCGCCGCTACCACAAGCTTGTGTTTCACCTGCGCCGCGCTCGTAAACTCGAAGACGAATATGGTCACGACTCACCACTTGCATAAAGCCAGCGTTCACACGTTCAGGGAAGCGTTCGTGTGATTCAAGCAGCGGACCTAGAGTGTCCACATCTGCGGTATCCACGTCATCCACTACTGTCACCACATGCGGGTTACCCATGCTGACAGCGCCACAAAACAGCGTCTTGTCACCCGCGCGCATGATGTAGGTTTTTTCTTTCTGCTTCGCTTTGAACGGAATTTTGTTCGGTTCAAACTCTGGCACACCCATGTTGACCGTCACTTCACCGTCGTCTTCCACATCAAGAATCATCTTACCTTTCTTGGTGCTCACGCTGATGCTGTATTTATTGGTCAACCCTTTCAAACGAACAAAACGCGCGAAACAGCGCGCGCCGTTGCCGCATTGCTCCACTTCACTGCCATCGGCATTAAAAATGCGATAGTGGAAGTCGGTTTCAGGATCATAAGGTGCTTCTACCACAAGCAATTGGTCAAAACCGACGCCAGTGTGACGATCCGCCAAACGACGGATCAAGTCTTGCGAGAAAAACACGTTCTGGGTAATGCAGTCGACGACCATGAAGTCGTTGCCCAAACCGTGCATTTTGGAAAAGTGGAAATGCATTTGTTGTGTGTTACTCCGGTAGAATCTGTTCCAGCTGCCACAAACTGGTCAGCTCTTCACGCTGGCGAACAAGGTGGCTTTGATTACCATCCACCATTACTTCTGCCGCTCGGGTACGAGTATTGTAGTTCGAAGACATCACAAAACCATAGGCACCTGCTGAACGAACCGCGAGTAGATCACCTTCTTGCAAAACGAGCGCGCGATCTTTACCCAAGAAGTCACCAGTTTCACAAATCGGGCCAACCAAATCGTAAGTTTGTGGCTCACCATTGCGAGGGGAAACAGGCACAATATCTTGCCAAGCTTGGTACAGTGCTGGACGCATCAAGTCATTCATCGCCGCATCAATGATGGCAAAGTTTTTATGCTCAGTGTGTTTTAGGAACTCCACACGGGTGAGCAAAATACCGGCGTTTGCTGCAATCGCACGGCCTGGTTCAAAAATCAGTTCTAGGTCTTGATGATTTTCAAGGCGCCCCAACAACGCTTTCGCGTAATCAGACGGCTGAGGCGGTAATTCATCACGATATACCACGCCTAAGCCACCACCAACGTCGAGGTGACGAATGTTGATGCCTTGTGCTTTCAAGTCATCAATCAAAGCCAGCAAACGGTCGGTTGCATCAATAAATGGGTCAATGCTCGTTAACTGAGAACCAATATGGCAGTCGATACCTTGCACATTCAGATTAGGTAGGCTCTGGGCGAATTGATACACTTCTGGCGCGCGGTCAAACGCAATGCCAAATTTGTTGTCACGAAGACCAGTCGAAATATAAGGGTGAGTTTTCGCGTCAACATCTGGGTTAATACGTAGCGAAATAGGCGCAATCACACCAAGCTCGCCCGCCACTTTATTCAAGCGTTCGAGTTCCGGCTCAGATTCAACGTTGAAGCACTTGATGCCAAGCTCTAGTGCGCGCTTCATTTCTGCTGGCGTTTTACCCACCCCAGAAAACACGACTTTCTTCGCATCACCGCCCGCAGCAATCACACGCTCTAGTTCACCACCAGATACGATATCAAAACCCGAACCCAAACGAGCCAGCGCGTTCAATACGCCCAAGTTTGAGTTGGCTTTTACTGCGTAGCACACAAGATGAGGATGTTGACCCACAGCACTATCAAACGCCTTCCAGTGGCGCTCTAGCGTGGCTCGAGAATATACGTAAAGAGGAGTGCCATATTGCTCGGCAAGAGCTTGAAGTGGGACGTCTTCGGCCCAAAGTTGGCCATCATCCTGATAGTTGAAGTAATCCAAAATTCGCTTCCCTTATTTAATTCGACTGCTGAACCCTAATTTCACCCTAAGGTGCGGTTATTATTGTGATTGCTCGTTTTGTTGTGCGTCATCTGGGATGTAAAGCGAGCCAGATTGGCCACACCCTGCCAGCATCGCGGCAGCCATCACAAACAACACAGTTACTAATTTTTTCATTTGGCATATCGTGATTATTGAATCAATGCCCCCTATAATCGCACCACACTCAGGAAAAGCAATAGGATAGACGGATGAACGATACTGAATTTCATCAACTGGTGGATGCGCAGATGCAAATCATCGAAGAATCCATCGATGATTCAGGCGCAGACATTGATTACGAGGTGTCTGGCAACGTAATGACATTAGAGTTTGAAGACCGCAGCCAGATCATCATCAACCGCCAAGAGCCAATGCATGAGATTTGGTTGGCCTCAAAATCGGGTGGTTTCCACTTCAAGTTAGTGGAAGACAAATGGACCTGCTCAAAAACGGGTATGGAACTGTTTGAAATGGTGAAGCAAGAGTGTGAAAAACACGCTGGCGAAGAGATTGAGTGGGCGTAAATCCTCTCAATGAACACCAAAACAAAAAGAGCACCTCGGTGCTCTTTTTGTTTATGGATATGGTTGCGTTACGCGTTTACCGCTTTAGTAGGACGGTGCGGTGAGCACCCATCATTGCGATAAGGAATGATGTAAGCGTTACCCTCTTCAGGATGAATGATCTGATAGTACTGCGGTAAGTTGAAGTTAATAAACTTAGACGCCACGCGGCTGTCGTCTTTAACCGAAGTGTAGAAGCTGTTGACCGAGGCGATCATCTCATCTTTTGAGCCACTGAACTGGTGATACACTTCCACTTGGTTCGACTCATCCAATACATAGATGTTGAAACCGTCTTCGTTATCTTCAAAGAAGAATTGCACCAAACCTTCACTTGCAAAACCATCCACCGCTTCTGGTAATTGGTATTCTTGCTCACGGTCAAGCATTAACAGCGGCGAGCCTTTTAGCTTATTGGTAGAAATGCTGCGGTAGAAATCGATGGAGTTTTCTAACTTCTGCACCGACACACCACGGCGTTCAAAGAACAATCCGTAGGTTTGGTTACCAAGACGCATCGCTTTAAAGCGGCGGCGTTTTTCTTGCTCCACCGGCTTCAAACGCAAGTCGATGCATTCCGCAAGAAGCTGATACACCATATTACGCATCACTCCACGCATGTTTTTCGCGTAGCAGAACACATCAACCGATTCTGGTGGCAACGCATCTTGGTGCATTTTGCCCAAAATGGTTTTTAGCGCATCCAACATCGCCGTTTCGCCTTTGAAATGCAGTGTACGCACTTCATGCCAGGAGTTGCGGTAAACCAAATCGACACTGCCGACTAAGTTCTTATGCTCAGGGCCAAAGCTGAAGATATCGGTGTTTTTCACATCCACCTTCAGTGAACGCCCGGACAGCTCTGACGTAGGGTCATTTTCGAAGTTGATGAACATCGCCAACTGGCTGATTTCACACGGGCTCGCTAACGCTTGCATCGTCGGACGACGTTTACGCAGTGCAAAGGTATTTCGTAAGTCACTCACCATTTGGTAGAACTTATCGATATCTAGCTGTGCTTCACGCACCACGGCATGCAAACGCGTAGATTCAGTGATGAGGCCATTAAAGAAAGCCCACGAGACCAGTTTGCTCAAGTACTCGTGATGCTCAAGACATGGCTGACCAAGAATGCGATGTGCGATCAATGGTTGCTTGTAGAGATACCAACCCGACTTGTTCACCCCACCTTCTTTAACTTCGATGAAGCTTAAATCTGGTTCATGTAAATCAGGGGAAATTTGTGGGTTCAGCAACGTCACTTTGCCCGGCAACACTTCAAACGCAGCGTACAACTTACGCGCAAGAATGCTGATGTCTTGCGGGCTGATCGCGGATGTGATGTCGTTGCGACGCGCAAACTGAATCAAGTTACGGTAGCTCTGCATCAACGCATCAAGCAACGCATGATGCACGACTTTCACCTGTTCAACTTTCCAGTTGCGGCGGTCATCGAGCTCGGCAACCACGCTGGAATCCCAATTCCATTTCGCAATCATGTCGCTCAGCGCTTCACGACGCCAAGCCACCGAACCGACATCGGGTTCACGCGATAGCTTTTCATGGGTTTTGAGATAGAAACAACGACGCACCAAATCCAAACGTGTATCGTCTTGGATTCGTTCTAAATAGCGCGTAACTTTTTCCAACATTAAGTAGTATGCGTCCATGCCATAGAGATCTGGCTCATGGGCAAAGAATCGACGCTTGGTATCAATACTTAACAGTTGTGTGTGCGGGTATTCCCACGAGTAAGCTTCTAGCAGAATGGCTTTTAATACCGATTTGTATGGCGAATCGATACTTTTGTACAGTTGCCACAAGTTCGAACCAAAGTATTCTTCGGCAGGAATGCGGTTCAACTTACCAAAATCGATCCACTCGCTACAGTCGATGTAGCCATCGCTGCACAATTGAGAAACGTACTCGTCGTAACACTCTTCCATTTCTGGTGGCACAATTTGCCATAACAAGCGCTGACCAGCGATACGCACCGCACTGCGATAGAACTCATCAAGCAAAAGCAAGTGCTGTGAGGAACCGCAGTTGTCACCCGTCATCTCTTCAGAATGGTTACTTCTAAAACGCTCTTCGTCCATCAAGAAGAAGTTCGCTTCCACCCCTTGGCTTTGCGCCCAATCGGTGATCAGCAAACATTTGTTGGTGAGCAGTTCACGTTCGTCGCAATCCATCTCTGGCGAAATACATACCCAAATGTCTAAATCGCTGGAAGTGCTTTGACCAATCGATGACGTACTACCCATGGTATATAAGCCCAAGATCGCTGGCTTTTCTGCCGTCTTGAGTGGCTGGCCAATGGCGAGTTGTATGTCGTCGATGAATTGCTGTTGGATAGGATTGAGTTCAAGCCCGTGTACGCCGAATGGAACGTCAGCGTCGTAGTAGCCCGGAATGACTGGGTGATTGTAGTTCAGTAAGGCAGGAATCAAGTGGAAAACTTGCTGGCTTTGCGAATCCATAAGCGCCAGCGCGCGATCGATACGCTGCTGGTTCAAATTGTCTAATCGCTGAATGATGGTATAGGTGTAAGCCTGCAAGGGTAATTCCTTGGTTGAACAATCACGGACATCTGCTGATGTTTTAAACCAAAACGGCCTAAAAACGTGATCAATTTAACACTTTCATTGGAGTTGGTAAAGTTTTCCACCCGTAATTCGCACCGGACGTAAAACCATACTTTAGTCACAAAAATGAAGACGCGGTAGTGTCGCTTGTAATCGCCTCTAACTAATAATAGTCCTTAGTCTAATTGAGAATCCAGTCACACTATTTTCACAACCTTATGTAAATCCTTCCTTAGCCCCACGAGATAACTAACTAACAGTAAGCATTTCTTTATGAGAATGGTAGGATAAAGCCAAATCCAAACAGCATTGAGAAGATCATGACCCAATCCACACCAATTCGCATTGCAACTCGAAAAAGCCCACTTGCACTATGGCAAGCTCATTTTGTTAAAGACGCTCTTCAAGCCGCTCATCCTGGCTTGGAAGTCGAGTTGGTAACCATGGTGACCAAAGGTGACGTGATTTTGGATACACCGCTGGCTAAAGTTGGTGGCAAAGGCTTGTTCGTTAAAGAACTTGAAGTTGCCATGCTTGAAGGCCGCGCCGATCTAGCCGTGCACTCAATGAAAGACGTACCTGTCGACTTCCCTGAAGGCCTTGGCCTCGTGACCATTTGCGAGCGCGAAGACCCTCGCGACGCCTTCGTTTCTAATACCTATAGCAACATTGATGAACTCCCTCAAGGTGCGGTCGTCGGTACTTGCAGTTTGCGTCGCCAATGCCAACTGAAAGAATACCGCCCAGACATCATTATCAAAGAACTGCGTGGCAACGTGGGGACTCGACTTGGCAAACTGGATGCGGGTGAGTACGACGCTATCATTCTTGCAGCCGCAGGTCTAAAGCGCTTGAAATTGGAAGACCGAATTCGCAGCTTTATCGAACCAGAACAATCACTGCCAGCGGTTGGCCAAGGCGCAGTCGGTATTGAATGCCGCGCAGACGACGAACGCTTACTCAAACTTCTGGAGCCACTCAACCATAAAGACACCGCCGATCGCGTGTTGTGCGAACGTGCCATGAACCTAACTCTTGAAGGTGGCTGTCAGGTGCCTATCGGTAGCTACGCGCTACTTAAAGGTGATGAAATTTGGCTTCGCGCGCTCGTCGGAGAACCAGATGGCAGCGAAATTGTGCGTGGCGAAGTGCGTGGTCACCGTAAAGATGGAGAAGCGCTCGGTATCCAGTTGGCTAACGAGCTACTTGATAACGGTGCCCGCGACATTCTAACCAAGCTGTACGCAGACCACGATTAATCATGGCAGTGTTGGTCACTCGGCCGGGAGAGCAAGGCAGCGCGCTTTGCTCTCTGCTCGAAAGGCACGGCATTTCCGCACACCACCATCCGCTGATCGACATTGTTGCCGATCTCACGGACACGCACCTCACGACTCATCTCCATCAAGCTCAAATAGTTATCGCCGTTAGCCGACACGCCGTGCAATGCGCCCAGCAAATCCTAACCAGCAATGGCGCATCATGGCCGAAACAAGCGGTATACCTTGCCGTTGGTCAAAAAACAGCACACTATTTAAGCAAATGCACCCAACAGAAAGTACACTATCCCGAAGTCAGTGATAGTGAACACTTATTGCGACTTCCAGCGTTACAGAATGTAGAACAGCAGCAGGTTCTTATCCTTCGTGGTAACGGAGGAAGAGAACTGATCAAAGATGCATTGGTGAGACGCGGAGCAAAAGTTCACTATAGTGAGACTTACAAGAGAGAATTCATCCCATTCGATCCAGTAAGCTGTGTCTCACTATGGAAAACCCTACAAATTGACCAGATCGTCGTCACCAGTGGTGAACAACTGGATTATTTGTGCAGCCAATTGACGTCAGAGCAATTGACTTGGCTTAATCAACAAGAGTTGTATATCCCCAGCCAGCGCATCGCTGACATTGCAATTCAAAGGGGGTTCACTCGGGTGAGGTGCACAGGAAGCGCATCCAACCAAGAATTACTGGCTGCTCTCCAGCCCTAGCTACACAGGATATAGGCATGACAAGTAAAAATAACGACCAAAAAAATAACGATAAAAACCTTTCCGAAGAAACCTCATCGGCACCGCTAGCTGAAAAAGACGCACCGAAAAAGGATGCTGAATCTAAAAAGGAAGCCTCTAAACCGGTTGAGCCTGCAAAACCAGCAGAGCCAACAAAGGTTGAATTTGAAGAGAAGCAAGGCAAACGTGGCGTCAAGCTCGGCACCGTAGCGATCATTCTTTCAATCATCTTCGGTGGCGGTCTCGCTTATAAACTTCATGAGCAACAAGCCGATTACCAAACCCAAATCGCTCAGCTACAAAACCAACTAGAAAAAGCGCAAGCTTCGATGAAGCAAGAGCTAAACCAAGTTAAAGAAGAAACCATCGAGAAAGCGACCACAGTAACGCACAAAGCAGAAGTGGTGCTTGGTCAACAACAAAAGAGCATTGAAAGTTTACAACTCGCCGTCGCAGATGTGAAAGGCCGACGTCCAAACGACTGGCTATTGGCAGAAGCGGATTACCTTGTGAAGTTGGCTGGTCGTAAACTGTTCTTAGAGCATGACGCAGAAAGCGCAACTCAACTAATGGAAAGCGCAGACCAACGTATTGCCGCGCTAAACGATCCAAGCTTAGTTAAACTGCGTAAAGCGATGGCAAACGACATTACCAAACTGCGCACTGTCCCATTGATTGACCGTGACGGTCTTGTTCTGCGTTTAACCGCTCTACAGCAGCAAGTAGATAAGTTGCCTCTAGCAAATGCACTACTGCCGGAAGCCCAAGTCGTTGCTCAACATGAAGTATCAGAAGACATTTCAAACTGGCAAGATAATTTGATGACCTCTCTGAAAGACTTCTCTGAGAACTTTATTACTTTCCGTACTCGCGATGGCAACGTCATCCCATTATTGTCTCCAGAGCAGCATTTCTATTTAAAAGAAAACATCAAGGCCAAACTGGAAACAGCAATCAAAGCGGTTTACCAAGAGCAAGGCGAAATCTACACCACTTCGTTAACGACAGCTGACAAGTGGGCGATGGCTTTCTTCAATCAAGACGACAATGCGGTGAAAGAATTCAACAAAGCACTCAACCAATTAAGCCAACAAAATATTCAAGTTGAGTACCCTGCAAAACTGGAAAGCCAATCTCAGCTATCGGATGTGATTCGTGAGCGACTACGTCGTGAAGTCACAACAATGACAGGTACGGGGGATAAATAATGATTCGCCTTATTTTCCTATTTGTCGTTCTAGGTGCAGGTCTATTTGCCGGTACTCAGTTTTCTGGTCAACAAGGATATGTACTGATCTCAATAGCAAACAAGACCATCGAAATGAGCGTAACCACTTTGGTGATCTTCGTTATCGCTGCGCTAGCTGGTCTTTTCCTCCTTGAATACCTGATTAAAAAGTTGGTTTACGCAAGCTCAAGCACTTGGAACTACTTCAGCGTACGTAAAATGCGTCGTTCTCGTCGCTACACCAATGAAGGCATTATCAAGCTCCTTGAAGGTGATTGGAAAGGTGCTGAAAAGAAAGTCACTCGTTGGGCAAATCACCACGATATGCCACTACTTTGCTACCTCGTTGCTTCTGAAGCAGCCCAAGGTCAAGGTGATAAAGCAAGACGCGATCATTATCTTGCATTAGCTAGCCAACAGGAGAATGCTCATCTCGCTGTCGAACTGACTCGAGCCAAGCAATTTATTCGTGATAATGAGTTCGAAGCCGCTTTCGATACCCTGCAATCGCTAAAAGGCCAATACCCAAATAACTCGATTGTCTTGAACTTACTCAAAACAACTTACATGCAGCTTACATTGTGGCAGCCATTGATTGACCTAATGCCACAACTGGCGAAAGCAAAGCTAGTAACGGAAGAAGAGCAAGCAGAACTGATTCAGAAAGCACAATGTGGTTTACTGCATGAAGTCGCGCAACAACAAGGTAGCGAAGGGCTAATTTCTCATTGGAACAGTCTGGCTCGTAAAGTGAAGCAAGACACGCATCTTATTGCTTGTTTTGCACGTGAGCTTATCGCTCGTAAAGCCGATACCGAAGCCTTTACCGTACTAAAAGAAGCACTGAAAAAGCAGCCTGAACCAGAACTTTACCAACTACTGCCAGACTTAAACCTACCAGATATCCATCCTGTAGTAGTCTTCCTAGAAGGTGTAGTAAAGAAAGAAGCTGACAACGCAGCGGCACACAGCGCTCTAGCACACTTCTACTTCCGCCAAGAGAAATGGCAACAAGCTCAGGAGCATTTTGAAATAGCTCTAAAACTTCGCTCAGACGTATCTGACTATGCTTTCCTAGCAGACACACTAGAGAAGCAAAATCTAACCAAAGCAGCTCATGAAGTCTCTCGTAAAGCTCTGATGCTAGTTCAGCACGACTAACCAGTAACAACACTATCAAGCCGACAGTTTACTGTCGGCTTTTTTATTGCCTACCGTTTGACCCTTATCGTTTTTTGGCTTTTCTCCACCCGCGCCAATGAGCACCACTCAACAGACAAGTAATACCAATCTAAGTAAAAACATGATCCAATTGAGGCTGTCCAACAACAGAACTGATTCGCTATGGACAGCCTCAATAATATCGACTTTAAAAAACTCGCAAGTCAGCAAAAATCCATTCAGATGAAAATGAGACCACTGGCCCTTGCTCATTTCAAAAATGGACACTCACGCACACAAATTGCCAGGTTTCTCAAGGTAAGCCGAACCAGTGTCAATAAGTAGGTTCAAACCTTTCTTGAAGAAGGGCAGGAAGGACGACAAGAAAAGCCAATGACTTTAAAAATGTCAGTATCATCAAACTTTCGCCCTATTCTCCAGAGCTAAACCCTATCGGACAAGTATGGCTTTGGTTGAGGCAACGCGATTTATCCACCAATCTTTTACTGATTACGACAGTATCATCTCCAAAGTCTGTGATGCATGGAATCGGTTTTTGGATAGCTCAAAAAGAGTCACCAAAATGCATTCGTAAAAATGGATAGACCTAACCAGTTAATTTTCAAGGTTGGTATGACTTCTCTTGGAAGGGAAAATGACAGCCTAAAACGACAAAAGCCCTGCTATTTCTAGCAGGGCTTTCAAATAAGTGGCGGAGCGGACGGGACTCGAACCCGCGACCCCCGGCGTGACAGGCCGGTATTCTAACCAACTGAACTACCGCTCCGCACTGGTTAGACCTAAGTCTA
>NZ_JBICJM010000040.1:0-615 GCF_043103065.1 Vibrio sp. YQ_11
TCCTTGGCAACTAACGCCCGCTTAAGTGGTGAGCAACGCAAAGCGATGTTTCCGCACACCACCTAAATCACTAAATTTGCCGCAAACCACAAATGCCACGCGTTGCGAATCCGTCTTGAAGCGTTTGTTAGTTGCCAGACCCAAACGCTGATTTTATGACAGCTTGAACTTTGCCAACATCAAATTTTATGTACTTTGATGCATTCAAGTCAGGCGTAGTTTCAAAGCGGCTACTCAATGAAACCACGTAGAACATACAACGCCGCAGAAAACTGACTTACAACACCAACAAGCACTTTTGTGCCAACAATCTCACAATGCGGAGGTTCAACAAAGTCACTGAAACCACGTAGCACTTACACCACCAAAGAAAATTGCATTTCAGCGCGTAAATCAGCTTTTAGAACGACAAACTCGCCGAGCTTATTTTCAACAAACAATGTCGCTTCGATTGTACAAACTACTTCAAAAACAAAGAACAAGTGAGCGATCGTTTGCTGAAAATTGAACCTGAGAAATGAAACTGCCAAATCACATCAGAACTATTATACCAACTAGGATCTAACTTCTGACTTTCAGACTCCCTGCCCTTAAACCTTTTGATTTGGTTACGTT
>NZ_JBICJM010000041.1:0-1715 GCF_043103065.1 Vibrio sp. YQ_11
TCTGTAAGCGGTTGAAGGTGTGTGGTAACGCATGCTGGACGTATCAGAAGTGCGAATGCTGACATGAGTAACGATAAAGGGGGTGAAAAACCTCCTCGCCGGAAGACCAAGGGTTCCTGTCCAACGTTAATCGGGGCAGGGTAAGTCGACCCCTAAGGCGAGGCCGAAAGGCGTAGTCGATGGGAAACGGGTTAATATTCCCGTACTTCTTACAATTGCGATGGGGGGACGGAGAAGGCTAGGTGGGCCTGGCGACGGTTGTCCAGGTTCAAGTGCGTAGGCTTAAGAGTTAGGTAAATCCGGCTCTTTTTAAGGCTGAGACACGACGTCGAGCACCTACGGGTGTGAAGTCATTGATGCCATGCTTCCAGGAAAAGCCTCTAAGCTTCAGATTGTAAGGAATCGTACCCCAAACCGACACAGGTGGTCGGGTAGAGAATACCAAGGCGCTTGAGAGAACTCGGGTGAAGGAACTAGGCAAAATGGTACCGTAACTTCGGGAGAAGGTACGCTCTTGATGGTGAAGTCCCTTGCGGATGGAGCTGACGAGAGTCGCAGATACCAGGTGGCTGCAACTGTTTATTAAAAACACAGCACTGTGCAAAATCGTAAGATGACGTATACGGTGTGACGCCTGCCCGGTGCCGGAAGGTTAATTGATGGGGTTAGACTTCGGTCGAAGCTCTTGATCGAAGCCCCGGTAAACGGCGGCCGTAACTATAACGGTCCTAAGGTAGCGAAATTCCTTGTCGGGTAAGTTCCGACCTGCACGAATGGCGTAATGATGGCCACGCTGTCTCCACCCGAGACTCAGTGAAATTGAAATCGCTGTGAAGATGCAGTGTACCCGCGGCTAGACGGAAAGACCCCGTGAACCTTTACTACAGCTTGGCACTGAACATTGACCCTACATGTGTAGGATAGGTGGGAGGCTTTGAAGCAAGTACGCCAGTATTTGTGGAGCCGTCCTTGAAATACCACCCTTGTAGTGTTGATGTTCTAACGTCGACCCCTAATCGGGGTTGCGGACAGTGCCTGGTGGGTAGTTTGACTGGGGCGGTCTCCTCCCAAAGAGTAACGGAGGAGCACGAAGGTGGGCTAATCACGGTTGGACATCGTGAGGTTAGTGCAATGGCATAAGCCCGCTTGACTGCGAGAATGACAATTCGAGCAGGTGCGAAAGCAGGTCATAGTGATCCGGTGGTTCTGAATGGAAGGGCCATCGCTCAACGGATAAAAGGTACTCCGGGGATAACAGGCTGATACCGCCCAAGAGTTCATATCGACGGCGGTGTTTGGCACCTCGATGTCGGCTCATCACATCCTGGGGCTGAAGTCGGTCCCAAGGGTATGGCTGTTCGCCATTTAAAGTGGTACGCGAGCTGGGTTTAGAACGTCGTGAGACAGTTCGGTCCCTATCTGCCGTGGGCGTTGGAAGATTGAAGGGGGCTGCTCCTAGTACGAGAGGACCGGAGTGGACGAACCTCTGGTGTTCGGGTTGTGTCGCCAGACGCATTGCCCGGTAGCTAAGTTCGGAATCGATAACCGCTGAAAGCATCTAAGCGGGAAGCGAGCCCTGAGATGAGTCTTCCCTGATACTTTAAGTATCCTAAAGGGTTGTCGGAGACTACGACGTTGATAGGTCAGGTGTGTAAGTGCTGTGAGGCATTGAGCTAACTGATACTAATTGCCCGTGAGGCTTAACCATACAACAC
>NZ_JBICJM010000042.1:0-5317 GCF_043103065.1 Vibrio sp. YQ_11
TGAAGCGATCCAGTACGAACCGATCATGACCAGAGATGAGATGCGCCAAACAGTCTTCGAGTACATTGAGGTTGATTATAATCGGACGAGAAGGCACAGTGCTCTTGGGCATCTAAGCCCAGTTAACTTTGAACAGAAAAATGTCGCTTAATGAAGTGTCCAGTCTGGCTGGAGCAGATCAGAATGATAGTGATGCGAAGCGGTTGACACTTGCACACCACAATCACTATAGAATTAGGTCTAATTCTTTATAGTATTACTGATTTTGCTTAAAGAAGCGTTCAGCACTAGCAAACAGAGATTCGCAGAGATTTTTCTGCTTATTATACTCCTCAGAACCTTCTTTCATTGATTCTAGCGTCTCTTTGGCATCATGGTATTCTTTAACCATCTGCTCAAACTTAACCTCGTAGCCGCTTTTTTTGTATTTTCTTGGAGATTTATCTCGTTTTTTTCTCATTCTTGTTCCTGTTTGAACATATTCATCAAAAGTACATTGAATATGCAGGCTATATTTTTACATGAAGGATAGCCTAAAGTGGCTGAAGTAAGCCTGTTTCAACATACGACTATAAGTGCTCATTAACAATGATAAAGAATAGCTCCAAAGGATAACGTATCTAAATGGTCAAAAATCACAACTAAAAGAACTTTTACTTCATGTTTAGTTCAAAATTCTAAGTTGGACCTTTTTAAATAGGGTTACAGTCTATGAAGCTATTTTTTATAGTTAAAAACCAAACTGGGGGCTATTTAATGGAAGATAAAGAATAAGTTGCTATGGGAGTTGTATAACGATATGACTCGAAAAAAACTAAGAAGAGACTCGAACTGTATGTTTCATCAATAGCTCACGTTTCGGAGCTGACCTCACTATACACTCATTGAAGTAAATAGATAGGTATTTCCCGTTTTTCCTCATTTGAGTAGGTGCAAGATCTTTCTAAACATTTGCTTTTATAAAGCTTACCTAGAAATAAAAATTTAATCTAATCATGGATTTAGCTTTGAGTTTGTTGTAATTTCATAAATTACAACATGAGATAGCTCTTTAGTAACTAGTACCAGAAAGTAATCACTAGTTAGAGTTTTTCTATTGCATAACACGTTCTACAGGAAAGAACTACTGTTAAAGTTATAAGGTAAAAATAAAAAATAAAAAGCTAGCCTTTAGTAATTTTATCGGTATACTGCACATCAGCTCTTAAGAAAAGAGCTATTTAATTATTTTAAGATCAAATTTCTCTCAGTTCTTCATCGATTTCCTCGTTTACGTTCCTGCGAAAAAATATATATCTCTAAATCATATAATAGCGCTTATTAGCTATAACATTTACTATTAAAATTATCTTATATAGAGGTATCTATGTCTAATAAATCAACTGGTTCAGTAAAATGGTTCAACGAAACTAAAGGTTTCGGCTTTATTTCTCCAGAGAATGGTGGTGAAGACTTGTTTGTTCATTTCCAATCAATTGTCTCAACTGGCTTCAAAACACTTTCTGAGGGCCAAAAAGTATCTTACGTTGTTGAGCAAGGTAAAAAAGGTCTGCAAGCAGGCGAAGTTACTGTAATGTAACCGACTCTATGGCATCAACATTCGTTGGTGCCTATTATCTCTTCTTTTTATCATCACAAACTTTCATCCAAATTTATATACCCAAGTCACTTGAACTTAAACGTTAAGATTCACCTCACTTTGCTACGCAAATAGCCCCGTCTAATAAGTCATTTCAGTATATACCTTTGGCAAAATGCCAATAAATACCCACATAATAACTAATATGATTCAAGAATGAATCAGTTCGCCTAGTGCTTTGCTCATATAAATAGGTTTATATTAAAAGCGATTGGCGAATAAAAAGAGAATTAAATGAAATTAAATATATCCGCTCAATCACTAAACCACACTAAATATGACAATGTTATTCCTAGCCGAGATGCTATTCTTAGCCTATTCGATAAAGTAAAAAACTACTTAAGCTATGAACAGATTTCTCATTCATCTGGTTTGAATGACGAGCCTGAGAAAAATGCCTTAAAAAAACGCTTAAGAGCCATGGAACGTGATGGTCAGCTTATTTTTACGAGAAGAAAAGGCTACAAGAGAGTAGATCAATCATCGTTAGTAACCGGCAAGATAAGCATCCATGCGGACGGTTTTGGTTTTCTCACCTACGACGATAATGAGAAAGATCTATTCTTACCAAAGCATCAACTTAGTCATGTGTTTGATGGTGATATTGTACTGGTGTTGAAAGGACATCCGCAGCAACAAGGTCGTTCAAACCATCGGTTTATCAAGATCGTGGAGCGAAAAACAACTCACATAGTGGGTTTGTTAAAAAGAAAAGGCTCTAAACTCTACTTATTGCCAGAAAACTCGAAGTTAACTCAAACCATTTACGTCACTCCAAATGAACTGATTGCTAAAAATGTCGGCAAACTTGTCCACTGTAAAATCAATACTTACCCAGACCATAGACAACCAACTACCGTTGAGGTAGCGGAAGTGCTAGGGCGTCCGGGAGAAGCTGGTATAGAAGTGAAATTGGCTTTGCGTCGTCATGGAATCAATGACAAATGGGATAAAGACGTACTTGATGCTGCTTCTGCCTTCGGCTCTCAGGTGGAAGAAAAGGACAAGACATCACGAGTGGACTATCGAGATTTACCTTTTGTCACTATTGATGGTGATGACGCAAAAGACTTTGATGATGCTGTTTATGGGTATCAAATGGACAACGGTCAGTGGAAGCTATTCGTCGCAATTGCTGACGTATCTCACTACGTTAAACCAAATGATCATTTAGATCTTGAAGCGCAGAGTCGCGCTACATCCGTTTATTTCCCTGGATGCGTTGTGCCAATGCTGCCAGAGTCTCTATCTAATGGTTTGTGTTCACTAAACCCCAATGAAGACAGATTAGTAATGGTATGCGAGATGACCTTTGATGATGAGGGTAACATGCTAGATTCAGAGTTTTCTGAAGGCATCATTCACTCTCATGCCAGATTAACGTACGACGACGCTAACCGCATTATCATGCAATCTTCGGCTAAAACAACATACCAAAGCAACAACCCTAAAAATAATATTGCGCAGTATTTGGTGAATCTTCATCGTTTATATTTGAACTTATCTGGCCAACGCAGAGTTCGTGGAGCGATTGACTTTGATACACAAGAACTCGCTTTTAAGCTAAACAACAAAAAGAAGATTGCCTCTATCGTCCCTGTTGTTCGAAATGACGCTCACCGAATGATCGAAGAGTTTATGCTGTGCGCTAACGTTGCTACTGCGCAATTTCTAGAGCTAAATAAAATACCGAGCCTATATCGTGTCCACTCTGGCCCTCAGATGAAAAAGCTAACCTCACTGAGAATGTTACTTGCGGAAAAAGGGTTAACTTTGGCGGGGGGTGACAAGCCAACGTCTCACGACTACAACGCACTTTTAGATCAAGTTCGAGATTTGGATGAGTGTGACATAATACGTACCTTGCTGCTGCGCTCTCAAAGCCAAGCTGAATATTCGCCTAAAAACTTGGGCCACTTTGGCTTAGCATACGATGCTTACGCACACTTTACATCTCCAATTCGTCGTTACCCTGATTTACTCATTCATCGTGCCATCCGTGCCAAACTTCGAGAGAAAACTACTGGTAAATTACGTAGCCTGTTAATGAAGCTCAAGCCGATACGCCAGCTAGCAGGGATTTCGAATAGTTACCCTTACGATACAAAAGAGATTGAGCAACTTAGTGTGCACTGTTCACATCAATCTCGCCAAGCTGATGAAGTAAGTCGTGAGGTTGAATCAGCACTGAAATGTCACTACATGAAACCATTTATTGGGCGAAACTTCACGGGAGCCGTTTCTGGAGTTACGCACTTTGGTGTTTTTGTAGAGCTGAAGGAAAACAGAATTGAAGGTCTCATACCTTTATCCAGTTTTCAAAATGGCGATTTTGAATTTGATGCGATCAAACAAAAAATCTCAAGCCAAACGACAACTATTACACTTGGTACTCAAGTAAACATTACCGTTAAAGACATCGATTCTAAGCAAAGAAAAATTATATTTAACTTTGCTTAAAAGTAATTGAGAACGTGATGATTTGGTATCTACTGTTAACAGTTTTTGGCTTTCTGTGTTAAGCCAAAATTTGCCACGGAAAAACTGGCACATAGTACGTTACAACATTGGTATCCAAATCAACATAGTGAGGACACGATGTACACTAACTTTGGTATGCATGGCTTTCTATAAATAGCAAGGTTTGAGATTTTCAGACTTTTTATGAAAAGTGAAATGCCACAATTAATTGAGAGAGTCTTATCTTAATTAATTTAAGTTTAGCTAATTTAGATAAGCATATAACACGCTTGTGTCTATTTTGTGCTGACTTGTGTAGTATCATTGTCTCTTTCATAGCCAACATGGATGTGGTGTGAAATTAAGTTGACCATTAAAAAATAGGATTATATGTGAGCAAGTTACTTAAACCGACACAAAAGCAGAAACAACTTGGTCTTAATCCGAAAGGAAAAGGGATTAAGCGGATACCAGAAGAGTTAAAGAGAAAGGATGTCCGCAAACGAATAGAAGAGATTGAGGAACAAAAGAAGTGGGATAAGGAATGGGGATTGTGAGTTCAAGAAACCTCTCTGAACTTATCAATACGACACTCCTCATGCATTCTGAAAAACTGAGTAACTTGGACAGAGACATGCTTGCAGGTTTACTCGATCAACTCAACCGTGAACAGGCTTTGACAGACAAACAAATTAAACTATGTCAAAGGTTAATACGAAAAACTAATCAAGCCTGTGTATTTATTGATGACACTCCAAACGAACCGTGATTGCTAAGCAATATCACTCTTCGGTGCTATCAATCCAGCCTTGCTCAGGCGTCAATCGAGTCAGCACTTGATCCATTAAATCTTTGATTTCAATTTGGTCAGTACCCTCTGGCGCATGATGCTCTGCTGAGCGCTTTGCGTTCGTTAGGTTTTTCATGAAGATAGCTTCGCTATCCATCACGGCGTGTTTCGCGTTGAAGTAAGTGACCTGGTAGGTCGGCATAGTATTGTTCCTTCTGTGGGGGCGTGAAGATGTGATCTGCTCCAGCCAGACTGGACACTTCATTAAGCGACATTTTTCTGTTCAAAGTTAACTGGGCTTAGATACCCAAGAGTACTGTGCCTTCTCGTCCGATTATAATCAACCTCAATGTACTCGAAGACTGTTTGGCGCATCTCATCTCTGGTCATGATCGGTTCGTACTGGATCGCTTCAACCTTCATCGAAT
>NZ_JBICJM010000043.1:0-270477 GCF_043103065.1 Vibrio sp. YQ_11
TGAGAATGGCGACCTACGTCATGACACCATCGCGATGTTCTCATTGAGAATAGCGACCTACGTCCTGACACCTTCGCGATGAACACGTTAAGAATTAGTAGCTGTGAAAACCACAAAATTTAGAAATAAGAGATGGAAAGAAACTTGAATAGAAGCTTAGTTTTTTCTTATCGGCTGTTTTTACCAGCACTTCTAGAACCATAACGTATAGATTTAATGCTCAATCAGTCAGGAGTAAATCATGAATAGTGAACCCTTAATTATCACCGAGCAAAAATCACCATGTGGAGAAGACTTAGAGTTAACTCTGATTGTTGGAAAAGAAGGCATTTCTGATTCAGTAGATGTTTACGAAGGAGCGATGTTTTACCAAGAGTGGGCAGAGCATTTCTCAGTTGAAAAAGACAGTAAAGAACTTGATGAGAGCCTTAAAATGCAAAGGGATATAATCCCGTCCAGGATATCCAAATTAAAAAAGACATTCAGTGAAAGAACAAACACGAGCTTTCCTTCAATCAGTATTTTTGTAACAAAGGTCGAGGTAATAGAAACCATAGCCATTGGAAATAAGACTGTAGTGCGTGTATTGATCAGAGCAGATACAGGGCGCTTCATAACTGATGGTCAACATCGAACGGTCAACACAAAGATTCAATTGTTTGAGCTTAACCGCACTGACCTCAGTAATCATACTATTGGAATGAAACTTTGCGTAACCAACACAGAGTCCATTTATGATGCTAGAGAAATCATAGAACAGCAATTCAGTGACTTTAATGGTAGAAGTCAAAAACCGAATTCTAGTGTAAACAAATTCTATGACACATCATCAAACCTTGGTCGTTTAATGAAAGATATTGTTACTTCTGAAATAGAGGGCGTCGGACAAATTAAAGATGTAGTAGCTGTACAGGGAAATCTAAAGTCTGGGAAAGTGTATACATTTGATCAGTTAAGAAACTTCGTCTTTAAGGCTATTGGGAAGACGGAGACAGAAATTGAAAAGCTTCTTCAGGATGACCCAGAGAGCCGATCAATTTTTACAGATGGAGTTCGAAAAGTAATAAATGGAACATTCAAACATTTGCCATTTCGACTAATGCACGAGCCTAATTGGAAAAAGAAGAAAGATGAAATGCTTTTCACTAAAGCAATCTTCTGTGAAGGGCTTGCGATGGCAGCAAATTGTTATTCGACGCAATGTGCAACTCAAAATACACCAATCAATTGGGATATTTTTGCAGGTATCGAAGATGTACTACCTATATGTGACAAAGCTGACCCATTGTGGAAAGAAACGGGAGTAACAATCCACAAACAGTCTGATGGAAAGACGAATGTAACTATCAATAAGAACGGTGGTTCACGGAAGATAGCACTTATCATTTGTAACGCATTAGATATTAAGCCATCACTTACTTTAACGCTTTAAGGCAATTATATGGAAAAACTACCACTGAATGACACCAGATGTCCTTCAATGCAAATCAAATTAAGGTCCGGACTGCGTATTTTCTTAGAGCAGTCAGATGCCACAGAGTTGTTGATAATTTCCATTGACCCAATGTTTCTGAGTAATTTGCGTGCGTACATAGCAAGAGAAGACATGTTAGAAATTGCGGAATTTCAGAAAGTTGAAATCAATAAACTTCTAGCTATGTGGGAAAGCGAAAGTTACGAATGGGAAGAGGAAGCCATCTATAACATCGATGAAGGGTATATCGCGTTGATTAAAAAACATGAAAGAGGACGTCGGCAATCAAACCTCTAATTGCCTAGTCCTACACTGACGTATTATCACAATCTAAATAAAACAGGTTCTAAAATGACTACTGAAACTATTAAGCTGGAAAAAGTACAATCCATAATTGGTAGCTTGTTTAAAACATCATGTTTAGCTCAAATTGACACTGCAAAACTAACAATTCGTCGTTGCTTTCAAGCTTATAATTTCATACTCAAGTTTGGTCAATCAAACTTTGGATATGTAAAGAAAGGAGCCGTTCAACTGGCTGAAACTGAATCTGAAGAGTTGAATGCGCTTTTCGTAAAGGAAGACTCATTAGTCCAGGGAAGGAAGACTGATAAGCTGATACTTCATCATCTGTGCGATCTTGAGGAAGCACATAAGTTTGCTCATGTAATTACAAAGGTAGCAATTCAAAAACACAATGAGCAATTAGGGAACAACATAAATTCTCATTCTCCAAAATTAGCTAAGTTGAAAAAATCGCGTCGTACATTGTTAAAGTCTGTTGGCATATCAACAGATACAGAATTGATGAGTCATCATGCAGAAACAATAACAGAGAGAATTGCTACAACACCACAGGCTAAAGCATTTATAACAACTCCCAATAGCCTACCGATTCTATGTAAAGAGGTTAGGGCGGCACAGCTCGATGGAATTAAACAATTTGCAAGAACTAATACCGATTTCAATTCAAACGAAGTACTAGAACGGATTATTGTTGCTGGTGGCTATGTAAACATGGATGAAGAAACATATCGTCATATTTACAAAAGACTGAATGGTAATCTTAGAGGTTACAAACCTATCAAAGAAATGATTAAAGCATCATCGCCGCTCATCTTTGGCTGTTCCCATACAACGCGAAAGCTTTTTGAAGAGATTGGAGTTCTTACCGACAAGCAATTGCTATCGAAGCACCCTCAAGGTCATTTATGGGACATTTTGGGTTATGTGCACCCAAAACCCTTTATTAAGAGTGAACAATGCATTTTAGAACTTTTTGACGATATAAAGGTGGCGGTAGAAAAGGGTAGGGGAGAAAAATATAAGCTAAACATAGATTTCGATTCTAAGAATCATCTTTCAAAGTTACTAGACAAGTCAGCCGCGTATAACTTTGACCCAAGATACTTACGTGAATTGCGCAGTAAGCTAGAACGAGTATCTTAGATGCATCGTTAAATTTCGTTAGTAACCTCCCCTTTGACTGTGGGAGGTTTTTTTCATAGAGGTTGATTGATAGTCACAATCAATCCATTATCGAAAAGGTGTTCTAGTACCGCATCTTGTTCGAAACTTGAATTTGCGAAATAAGGCTTTGAAATAACTCGAGACTCACTCTCATCAATCAAATCCTTCAGAACACTTTTCGCTTTTGAAATCAATTCATCTTCAAAAAATAGATTGTATAGCTTAGCCCCTTGCTCATAGATCGAAATCGCGGCACATTCATCAAAGTCATCAGAATTTTGACTGATTCCTTTTGCCTCAAGCTCTTGAATGACTAATAGGGTACCTGGTTCAAAACACTTAGAAAACACCGCGTTACGATAGTCGGTATTCGATTGCAATTTATCATCAATGGTCGACTCAGTTGGTTCTATAAATATCAAATCACTATTAAGCATAATTTTCAGGGCAGCGTTAGTAAGGTCTGCCTCTACATCGTTTACAAAATTCATCGGACGAACTAGAAACCCTTTCATACTTAAAACCATTAGCAGCAATAACATGTATAGAATAATGCAGGTTAAAATTTTTTTTGGAAGTGCTGTATAGCTAAATTCGAATTTTTTTCTTATCGGCAGTTTTGCTCCACGTAGTAAACAACAAAACAAACATAATTGGATAGTCCACTTAGTAACTTTGGAGATTCCGATTATGACTACGCAAACAAACCGCGATCAATTCATTCAAAATAATGCAGACAAAATGTCAGCTCAAGAAATGGCTACGAAGCTTGGAATACAGAAAGCTTCACTTATCGCACATGCTCGCAAAAAAGGAATTGAACTAGTCAAGGAAAACTCACTTAAACAAAATGTTAGTAAACGATCTCAAGAAGAAATAGATTTATTCGTTCGAAAAATTCACTCTATGTCTGTAAAACGTACTGCAACAGAAATAGCTGAAGACTTAGACATCAGCAAAGGTTACGTTTTGAGCCTCGCGGAACGCAATAAGATAGAGCTGACCTTTAATAACCTGATTGCCGAGATTAAAAAACTCGCAACAGAGAATAAGTCAGCACAAGAAGTGGCATCAATTGTCAATCTATCTACCAGTCATGTTTATAAACTCGCCCAAATATACAAAATCAGCTTTAAACGAAATTCCATAGCAGAACTAAAGTGGGATACACAACAAGCTGTACAGCTCTACTTAGTACAGAAAAAGCCGTTCAATAAAGTATTAGAAACATTTGGTTTAGAAAAGGCGTCTAAAGATGTCCGTGAATTTGTACGATCGGATTTATATAACGGCGTCTTCAATACGGTGTTTAACTAGCCGTTGTAATGATTTCTCTTTCACATTATCAATCACATTTTCGTCATTAAAAGGTCCATTATGAGTTGGAACAAACCTTTAGTAATAATCAACTGCTCTGACAGCAAGAAAAATGGCACGTTAAAACCTCTTGATTTATACAATTGCAAAAACACACTTGCAAATATAATCAAGTCGTTTTCTGACAGTTTAGACGAATGGTCAAAAGACCTATTCCCAGGTTATCGGGGCTATATTCCTCCCCGAATCGAAGATGTAATAGAAGTTGTCATTATTAGTGCAAAACATGGGCTTCTATTAGGGGGTGGGGACAAAATTGAGCCATATGACCTTCAAATGCCCAGTACCGAGAAAGGTTTGGATGAATATGTTAAAAAACATAAAAGGCAAGCTAGAGCTACTATTAACGCATTAAGCATCGATAAACGACCAGTCTATGTTTGCTTGACTAATAGGTACAAAAAAGCATTTTTTGCAATGTGTGGTACTCAACTAAGTAAAGTAAACAACCTGTACATTAGTGAAGACCATCGAGGAATAGGAGAACTAAGAGGGCGCTTAAACAAGGTCTGTAAAAAAATTGCAAAAGATTTTATTCATTCCTCTCCTTACTACAGATGTTATAGAAATCATCCTATTGTGTTCACTTCGGGTGCAAGTTGTGCACAAGAGATGGAAGTTTACACAGCAAGTGGCTCATTGAGTAATATCGGGACATCCTTGCATTACGTAAATAGCCATAAAAATTCAAAAGGCGCAGCTTTCATCAAAGAAGTGCTTAAAAAACATTCAGGTTCAACTATAAAAGGTCATATTTTTTATGATAACGGATTTGTATCGAATCAAAATTTGGACCTGAAGTGGGTTCTTCGTGAGTATAGTGATTTCATAGATACTATTAAAACAGAACGGCATAAGCTTACAATTGTGCTACCAGATGATTTAAACCCTGAGAGAGCAATAGAGATATTAGAGTCGAACAAAGATGAAATTACTGCTCTGTTAGATAAATGGGTGAGGGTAGTGCTTCCAATACATGACGTTGTCACAATCAAAGAGATTAAGAGTCATGCTTCAAAGATGTTACAAGTTTTAGGATGGCATCCAAATATTACAGCAGGTATACCGTGCTTGGCTGACCGTAAGTACAGTTTAAGCAAAGTTGAAGCGATTTTAAGTTTAAAAAATCCTGATGGCAAACAAGCCTTCGAAGGAGTTCATTTCTTCGGCTTAAGTAAAACAGAGAAACGGATCAAAGCATTCAATTCACGTTTAACAATTGCACAACTTTACGATATGAAAACTATATCATATGATGCCAACCGTGCTAACGCGTTATGGGGTAACAAAGCAAAAAACAATAGACCTGGTACAAAGATCGAGACTCTGCTAGAAGAACAATTAGCCCTTCCACCAGCAGCAAGAAGTTCATTTGTTTCAGTTTCAATAGACTATGATATTGAAATAGTGAAGGACTTCTATCTTAACAAGATTGACCTTGATAACTACCTCATAGCAACTTCTCTCATAAATGATGTGTTACCCAAAATATTGAAAATAGATATCTATCATAACCAAGTTTTATCAGATGAAATAGTGCAGTGCAGTGTGCGAGCTAAGTTAAGTTCATTGAACTCGTATCACTGGTCAAAAATATCGCATAATATAATTCATAAACTGCATGATTTTAATTTAATTAATTACCGGGCAATAGAGTCAATTAATTATTTTGACAAACGAAAGATTGTATATTCCAAATTAATACAAGATTAAATCAAATGTCTAATATAGTGATTTATTAAGTATTGATGCATTAGTCTTTGTTAAAATATAGTTAATTAAACAAGCAAGGTAATAAAAATGAACTTAGAAAAATCTCTTAACTTAATTAACGATTCGTATTCTTTAAAGCTAGAACTAATCAAACAAGTTGAATGTAAGCCACTGAATAGTAAAGTAAAAAATGCAGCCAAATTAATAAAAACTCCAATAGGTGAGTGTTATAAGAATGCATTATCTTTAGCAGTCCTTTTAGATGATAGTGAAAATTGTGACATTAAGGTAGTCGTCGGGGTGGCTGAAATTATTCCGGGCTTTGTAGAAGGGCATGGATGGATTAAATTAAATAATGAGCATTTTGATCCAACATTAGAATTAAATGGAACTACGTATTCAGAAAATACTTACTATGGTGTTTTGAAAGAATTTACCGTTGAAGAAGCCCTAGAATATGCCTCAGACAATCATAATCTACCCCCATACTTCCCCAAAGCATTGCCTGATTGCATGTTCACAAGACCAAGTTATCCATCATCGATATCACACCATGCGTTCATGAATAAATAATTTTATTGGGTAACTAGTTAAACTGGTTATCCAATCAGTAGTTGCTTGGAAATGAATACATTAAACCGTTGTAAAATGTTAGATCTGGTTTGTTAATGACTTGGCATAATTTTTCACGAAGTGGAAAATTATGTCAGGTCACACAGGGGGGCGGGGATGTATTCCCCGCTCGCGAAGCGATACTTGATGATTTTTCATCTTAAAAAGATCTAAATCTGAATCTCTTACTTAAATACTTATCTTTAGATCTAATTAAGTATATAGATCTTAAATAAATACTTTACTTAAAGGACAATCTAAACGTTTTAAATCAACCACTTAGCATCTGGAAAAGATCAACAATCTCATAAAAACTGCACATTAAAGATCTTTGGGCACATATAAAGTTCAAAGAAAAGCAAAATAAACTCACAAAAAGCCCAGAAAAAAGATCTTTTGCCTCAGATAAAATACCCCAGTAAAGATCAACTACCACACAAAAAGTACATAAAATGAAGCCTTCGTAAAGTGACCCAACTTGCAGCTTGTCTGTTTAGGAATCACGATCAAGATCTGTAAATTGTCTTTGATCGTTGATTTTTCATTGTAAAGCGAAATCGCATCAGTTAAATTGTCTCTGTTTCTGGGGCTTTTAGACCAGATTAGCGAAGTGACATTACAAAAAGTGCCTTGTTGCTCAATTTTTTTTCACTAAAAAGCGAAATCACACAACAAAAAGTGAAGTTCACTTGGTTTAGGTTTTCACATGGAAGATTCATCAGATTACTCTCAAAACAACTATTTTGAATTAGTTGATAACGATCATCATGATGTGGTTTTACGTGATGTTAATCACCCTCAGATCCAAACGCATTACAACAGTAACCAGTTTCCGGCAAAGTTTCTCAATCCAAGAGTTTCGTTGTCACCTGGCGACAACCCCATTGATATCGTCGATCAAAATAAACTAAGACAATACGATCATAACTTTAGAAAAGATCTTTCTGATGATATCTATCGAGTATCTAACGAGTTATTAGAACTCTTTATTATCCAGCTAAAGCCAAACTCCTGGCGTTTGTTAGAAATGATCTTCATGCGATTGGATAAACTCTATTCCAAGGAAATCTTTGCAAGCCTTAAAATGCAGGAGGCTCTGTTACGCAATCAGAAGTACATTGAACCTGAACTAAGGACTGTAAAGATCTCAGCTCAAGAGTTTGCAGAGCATTTTGGTTTGAACCGAAATCATGCCGGTAAGCAGTTCACCGTCGATGCTGTCGAATTAGAAGATGCTAAAATCAAGATACCTGCGCTTGATCCCAATGCGCCACCCAAACGTGTTCGTGTAATTGATACTACTGAGTTCAATGTCAAAGGAGTGGGTCGTAGTACTGTTGTTAACCAGTTCACTGAAGTAGATGAATTGATTGTTTACAAGAACAACAAGAAGAAACCTACTGTCCGTTCATGTAATTATATCAAGTTCACTATCTCTGAAAGTCTCGCTAATACGATGTTTTTATTAGCTGAGCGCTATACTCGTATCGATTCTAAGGTAACTAGGTATCTTAGCCCCAAATCCCACAAGCTATATACGATGATGCGCATCATTATGGATAGTTCCAAGCTCCGTACAGGTCAGTACTCTAAGCAGGAATGGGAATTCACACATACTTTGCAAGAGTGGAATCACATCCTTGATACGAGTCATAATCGTATGAGCTTGCTGATTAAATCTTTCAAATACCATGAAGAGATCTCTAGCTCTACCGAGATTTATGCTCTTGCATTTCCTGACCCTACGTCTCGTTCCGGGAAAACCTATGAGCGCTTCTCCGTTAAGTTTCATTTACTTAATGCTGAACGTAATATTTCACATGTTAAGGACAAACCTTCACGCGGCAAGCTCCCATTTAAAGGTGCTAAACAAAAGGTAGATGGTAGTCCTGAGCAGTTAGCGTGGGCGCGTGCAACAGTTGATATGCTGATTAAATATAAACTCGAATGTGAGATTTTTGCCAACAACTCTCGTAAACAATACAAGTTTCCTAAAGCTGACCTCAATCGTTTGATGGAATGCCTTGAAATAGTTGGTGAAAAATTGGAAGACTATGAACGAGATGACATTCTTATTGATCTTTAATTACTTTAAGCCAGTTTTTAACTGGCTTTTTTGATCCTTTCAACCCGCGCCAAAAAAGCAAAATCACCTCACAAAAGTTATCTTATTCATAATCGGCAAGTCTGATGTCGTGTGTCATATTGTTGTCTGTTGAACGAATGTTGCTTTAATCATAACCAAAAGCGAAATTGTCTTTCATAAATTCAACGTCCGTGCCTTTACCATGCGAACTTCCCCTTACTTTTTCTGTCTTCATTTTGCTTTTGCTACAACAACGTCAGTAACTAAGTTCGAAGCAGTACATCGTTTCTGAAAGGGGAGGGTATTGAGTTGGAACACTCAACTTGATCATTGTTGAAGTCACCTAAATTACTATATCGCTCCATGTGTCCACTGAGACTGCTCTATTATATTTTGAAGGGTAAGATGAGGCTTGAGCTGATTATACCCAGCCATGAGGCTATGGCTTTCAATTTGAGGCATGTCTATGTTGCCGTATGTTTTAAATCTAGACTTGTTAGTATCTTCCGTGCTCTGTTTGTTGAAAGTCGCAGCTTGGATTTGTTATCCTTTTTTAATCATCCGCATAAACCGTCTGCCCCCAATGAGAGTTAGTCAACCACAAAAGAGTGCATTGCTTGAGCTTCATTTAAATGAGCTGCATTCGGGGATTGGAAGTCATATTTTGAGTCAAACCCTCTATGGACGTTCTATCTCGAAACTTCCTTCTAAGATTGAGTACAATAACTTCTTTGTCGGTCTTAACACCTTGATAAAACATGGTCTTGTAGAAAAGTTAACAAATAAAAACCGGTGTCTTTATCAAAATTTGAGTTCACAAGTTATTGCATGGCGGCTCACTTCTGCCGGTAGGCAATATGCGGAAGGGCTTCACTCAAAGTTAAATTGTCCTAAGCGTGGCTATACAAAAGCAAAATTACCTCATAAAAAAAAGTAGACCGCAATGCGGTCTACTTCCTTTACATCTCAAGTCCTGTTTTGTACCGAGACTCTATTTCTAAAGCTGAGTCTGCAATTGCTCTCCTTGTCGCATCGTTAGTTAAACTATGCTTTATGTTTGAGCTTAAACTCCCTTCCAGTTCTGCAATAACTTTTTTGGGGTTTAACCCAATCATCAATTTTGAATGGATACTGTCCCCATGCTGCATTGTTTCAGAGAGTACATTTGTATAGAAGATTGTTGACGAGAATAAATCATCTGTCGCCTGTTCAAATGCTGGGTAGGCTTGAGGGTTGTTTCTATACTCATCTAAAAAGCTTATAACAGGCTTTATCAGGAATGACGTTGACTCAGCAAGGTCATGAATTGATGTATGTTTAGTATTTGGTAAACCTGTATTTCGAATCGATAGTGCGTCAAGCTTAAGTGACTCCCAAGCACTATCATTGAGTTGCTTTGCTGCTGTGGTAAGTGCTACTGCATCGATGATGCTGGCGATTGTTAGACGCTGTGAGAAGCCGGAATATAGGTCATAGTGCATCTCTCGCGCTTGTTGGTAGTCGATGTGGTCTGAAGTAAACAGGTGTGAGAAGTTTGCATTGTTAAATGCCCCTGGTGAGTTCAATGCAAAGTTGTACCCGATTTCTTGTAATAGGGAATATGTAGCAGAAATTTCTAATCTCTCTTGTAGGTTAACTTCACTAACAAGACCTTGGTCCACTAAGTCTCCACTGTACTGTTCGTAGCCTAAGCCATCTTGATCGGCTAAAGGTACTTTCATATTTGCTAAGTGACTAACACCGATATAAATAGGCTTATCTTGTGTTTTGAGCGGTAACTCGGCTACAGAACGTGTTTGGTTTGCCTTGATAGTATGTTCGACATATTGGGCAATTTGGCTTGGGAATTTCTCTAGATGATGCTCTTGTACTTTTGCAACAACTTCAGGGTCTTGTGAGAATTCATGTTCAATCTGCTTTTCGAAGTTATCAAATGCAGTGTCAAAATTCATAGTCATTTCATCAGGGTTGGTTATGTACACTGCTTCAACACCTGGCATCAAACCATTTATTAGAACTGGTTTAACCCTAGAATCTCTATATGCCATTTTTGCAGAGTCCCAATCTGTTATCTTTCTAAAGTTATTACCTTTGAGCTGTTTAGTTTCGTCCTGCATAATGAGCATGGCATTAACGAAATCTTCTTTGTGTTGAACACGACTTACTTTTGAACTCGGAATTGCACTTTCTACTTCTTTGGTATCATGAGTATTCATATAACCGATTGAACCAGCAACCAAACCTGCGATGCTGAGTCCGGTAGTCAAATATTTGCGTAACTTCTCTGATTTTGCATTTCCTTTTGGGATATCAACAACAGAGTTGTTTAATCGATACGCTAGATCCTTTCCTGTTATCTTCGCCATAGTTAGAACACCTTTTGACCTGCAGTCATGCCAAGCTCGATTTCAGAAACAATGATGCCATCAGATTCTTCTGTATTGGGATTCATCCAGCAAAAGCAAATGTCATCAATTTGTAACTCATTTAGTTCGAGTAATAGAGAATGCTCATTTGATAACTGTAGAACTGCAATTAATTGGTTCTTCAGTTTCGATTTAATGAATAGTCCAAGTTTTGAGCCTCTTTTTTCTTTTACAAGAAAGTTAACTTTTTCAATTTCATTTGGAGCATCACCGAGTAGAATTGTTATTTGATTCTGAGGGTTAGATGCAAGTCCGTAATCCCGTATTAATACTGGTTTTCCCATGATTTATCCTTCGAATGCATTTCATTGAAGCCAAGCAGTGGCATTTGAACCCTACCCATTTGATGTACATAGTATAAAACATAGTCAATTAATGGAATGCCATATAAACCATATCGACTAAAAATAAAATGTTGGTTTTGTGTTTTATACACATTATGAGTTGATATCAAATTCACCAATATTCCGTAATGAATAGAATCTGATAGTTATGCAGCTATAGCCATCAGGCAAAAAGCGAATCTACACCACAAAGAATCAATAGGGGTGGGGGCTGAAAAGCAAATTGCCCTCAATAAAAGTAATCTAGAGTCACCTACTGAATTAAATATTTATGAGGTTGTTTCGCTTTTCAGGCTCGGTTTCGATAAACGTATCGCACTTTATCTGTGATAATTTTGCTTTTCCACGGCTCTAAGCTGATAGGTGTTGATTGTTTAGTCAATCTCTGACTGTGAGATCATGACGAGATATCGAACAGATGGGGTGTCAGCCTTTTAATGAGATAATTTTGCTTTTTATCGTATGAGGTAGATCTGAAAAGAGGGGCTGTCATGACTTTGCCTATCATGAACTCGGCGGAACACTTTACAGTTTTTGTGAGATTAAATCGCTTTTTATCAGAATAACTCTTTTAGCAACTTCAAATCCTACTTTATGTGGTTGGATTTTGCTTTTGGTTCCTTGAACCTCACAGCTTGCCCTACTTTATGTGTGATAATTTTGCTTTTCCACCAGCTAACGACAGCTAGCTAGGACTTTTTATGTGTTCAATTTGCTTTTGTGGGTGAGGGGATATAGTTAAAGAGGCAGTATTTTAAACTTTTTATGTTGTAATTTTGCTTTTTCACACATTGACAGGCTAAAGAACTAACATCATTCATCACTGGCAGGTGAGTTTTTGTGTGATAATTTTGCTTTTTCACGCGCAGTAACAATCTCTCTCCACTTTATCTGTGATTAATTTGCTTTTTCACACCTAATCTTACTACCACTATTTAACTGCCCCCTTTTATGTGTCCCTTTTGCTTTCTCGTCATCTTGATTTGGTTCAGCAGCAAATGAAAAGCAAAATCACATCACATTAAGTGATAATTTCAACTTTTCACAATACTACAAACCTTTTCCCTTATCGGCACATTTACTACGCAAAAGCAATTTCAGCACAGATAAAATGACTTTGAATACATAGTTCATTGCGAGGTAGATAGAATGAATCTCGAAGCAAGACTTGAGCAAATCAACCTGCTACGTAAAGCGGCACTGAATAATCCAGAGTTTGTTGAGGCAGCATTAGACCATCAACAAGAAATCGTCAGAACGGAAGTGTCCGTTGATGCTGAAAGTCGGAAAAAAGGAACCCAGCAAGTGTTACGTCCCTTTGCGCAAATTTATAGTCACCTGGGAAGCCTGGGAAAGTAGTACCGCTGATTAATTCAAATCCTTATGGGAGAGTTTTCAAATGGCAAAAACACACTTGAAGGTTCCTGGCGTTGATGCTCGTGATAGTGGTCAAACTCAATTCGAATTTACACACCAAACAGCATGTGGGTTTGTAAGGGAGCAAGTCACAACAAATAAAGATAGTGTAGATTGCTTTTATTGCTTGCGTTCTGAAGAGATGAAGCACCACTTTCAGTTAAACAAAACCGTTTCAGACAGTTAAGGGGGCTACTAAAGTCAGGGTTTTCGAACTATGTTAACTAACTGATTTACCGTCCTTAACGCAAATAGCCGATTAAGAACATTTTCTTCAAATTTTCTAGTATATTCAATTACTGTAATTTACAATAATTGATATAAAAGTAGTGCAATCAACAGTAATTTTGAATAATTGGTGAAATGATGAGAAATGATCCTTGGCATTATCCACGAACTGAGTTAGCCACACATATTGTCGGTGGCATGTATCGTAACCTGCTTGATCGAGTGTCAATCTTCGCGCACCGGAAGCGTGGAAAAACTCAGTTCATTAAACGTGACATTATCCCGTTGTGTCGTGAGCATGGGATTCTGCCAATCTACATCGATTTTTGGATGGATAAACGCAACCCTGAATTGTGTTTTATTGAGTCTGTTCGATTAGCTCTTTCCGACAACCAGTCTTTCCTTAAAAAACTCCAAGCAAAAATTGGCAAGATGACATTCGACGCTCTAGGTCAAAAATTGGAAGTTGATATTAATAAGACTGATGAACAAAATAAGCTTCACTCAGGCTTAATAACGGTTTTCCACGAACTAAACAGCTTGAAGACACCGGTTTTATTGCTGCTTGACGAAGTACAGCATCTAGCTAGTCGTCCTGAATTTGATGTCTTTACCGCAGCTTTACGCAGCTTTGTCGTAAACCGAGAAGATTCTCTAGTGAAGTGCATCTTCACCGGGTCTTCACAAGAGGGATTGAATCAGCTCTTTAAAGATTCCAAAGCACCGTTTTACAATTCTGCTCAGACACAGAAGTTCGCTGAATTGGATATGGACTTCGTACAGTTTGAACTAAATACCTTTGCGGAAGTAACCGGAGGTAAAGTTCTTGACGCTGACAAGGCTTTAGAAATCCTTATTAAACAAAACCGTGCCCCTGCACGATTCGTAGAAATGCTACGAGGAATGGCATTGAATAAGGTGTATGACTTGGAGGTTGGGTTTAAGGAATTCGACAATGAGATCCAAGAATCTCAAACACCATTCAAAGCGATGTATGATCAACTTAGACCCATTGACATTGCAATTTTAAAACTAGTAGCCACAAATGAAAGTAGTGGATTGTACACCCCAACAGGGCTGAATAAAGTAGCTGCAATTATGGAAGTCGAACCCTCAGACATTACTAAAAGTGCAGTCCAATATTCTGTTAAGTTGCTAAAGCAATTGGAGATTATTTATAGTCCGGCTCGTGGAAAACTAGCATTTGAAAACTTGGACTTTAAAGATTATTTACTTGAGATCTAACATAAATGAATGGCTCCTTTAAGGAGCCATTCTATTTCACCAGAATCCACTTCCATCCAGTATCGACTACTGGCATTTCTATAAGTTACCCCCTGCATTGTTGCTTCAAGTAAGCAGAGTTAGAAATATTTTATAAATATATATACCTTCTAATTCATTTTACTAATCACCTATAGGATGTATAGTGCATATAATTAAATGCAACTGATAACCTATTGGGAGTTGTTTGATATGAATCCAATGTTAGATACAGAAATGAGGCTAATCCTTTTCGTTAACGAACGTAACCCGTCGTTCGGGAATGAGTTTGCAGATAACCAGCTAGCGCTGACTATTTCAAAGCTGATGGAATTAAGGCTAACAGATGCGCGAAGTAAAGGACGACATGGCTGGTGGAACCAGGATGTGTGTTCACACTACGATCTTGTCCAGATGTTGAACCGCTCTCTGATAGAAAATGACTATGTCAGTACTATCAACTTCTCTAGCATGGTCGCGGTAAGAGAAGCTTATGAAAGGCAAGATAGTAGTGTTGATTGGTTGACTATCGTTCCGCGCTGTGGAGAGCAGTTTGCTGATGACCAACTAAGAAAATGGGTTGAGGTTTCTATAGCAAGAAAGCTTACATATAGTCGATTGTTAGGCAAGCACGGCTGGTGGGATAACGATCTATGCTCACTTACCCGATTGATGGAATTGAAAGATAAGGCGCACTCAAAGAACAATTATCTCAGTTTAATAATTTATACAGGCATGATATTACTTCGACATGCTGGCGTTCAAGATAGCTCCAAACCTACTACAGAAAGTATTCTTTAAATGTGCTTAGTACATTCACGGATATAGATAGATGTTAATAATTTTCCGAATAGGAAATAAGTAATAATCTTCTTATTGGCTGATTTTATCCTTTAAAACAATAAAAAATCCGTATCGTATGAGCTTTGATTGTTTGATTATGAAACTAAGGATGAATTGTATGAAGTTTGCTGATATCAAGGTTAGGAGTGAAACATGGAAGCGATATTGAATGAACAGTTAATGGTGCTTTTAGCATCACTTACATTTGGATTCGTATTTTTACCTTGGGTAGTTTATACGTCTTCACTTTGTAATAAAGATGGGTATGAATATATAGACATGTTTAGTGCTCCTAGCTCTGAACTAAACTTCACTCATTCTTTTACACAAACGATGAAAGTGACCAACTCGGAACTGGTTAAAAGTCGATTAGTGCTCGCGTGGCTATTCTTTAGTCTAAGTCTTATTGTTGGTGCTTTATCTATTTACATTTGGCATGAATACGGGATTCAAGGAAATTATTACTCGATCAGCTTTTACAGTGTTGTGTATGTAACCTTGGTCTTATTTAACTGTTTTTGGTTTAGCAAGCTTGGAAAGGCGCGTTCACGTTTAGAGCTATTTCAGCCACTTGATCATGATGAATACCTTTCCTTGATCATGTTTGTTTCGAACTCTCGCTATACCGAGCAGTTAACAACAATGGTGGATAACAACCCTAAAGATGACTTGCTTTTGATTGATTACCACAACTTAAGGTACAGAGAACGCTTACTTGCTGAATCTGAGTCTAAGACTCATACGAATAGTGATAGAAAGCTGAAACACTTAAATTTGGTAAAAGGCTAGGAGCACTTAAACATGAAAATGATGGTACTTTCTGATGGGGTTGTGTTTACTCCTGAATCAAAACTGCAACTGCTTGCGCTCTGGTTTTTATCTCGATTTATAGGCAATTATCAGAAAACTCAAAATGCTGATTCATACCCACAACTAAGACGTTTGAAGGTTTACTTTAAGCCATCATAATCACATTGTGATTTTGTGGTTGTACTTAGAAGGGCTTCAATGCCCTTTTTTCTTATCTAGTGTTTTATGTGATGTATCGATACTGAAACAAGCCATCATACTAATAGGCACATTAGAGAGGTACATAAATATGGATAGTTGTTCAGTATATTTAACTTTGTTGAAGGTTGACTTAGAGAGAGTTAGGAATATCGAAGAACTTGAAGAATTGTTTGAGTTCGAAACCCAAGAAGAACAATTGCTCAATAGCAATGGAGACAACATACACCTCTTAGTTCTTCAGTTTTATGATGTAGACGAAGCAATCTTGGGGTTCGAAGCTCAGCTAATTAAACACAGAGTTGCCTTCTCAAAGCGTTGGGATGGTGTCCAATACTCATTTGTTGGTGGAGAGCTGCACGTCCGTTTTGATTCGGATGGTAATCACCAGGAATATACATTTTCTTCAGATGAAAAAGTATCACTTAAGATGCTTATAAATGCCAAAAGTGAAGGGCGGCTAGATCAACTCGTTAATGAACTTCAAGAACAGTACTACATCCCAAGTTGGCAAGACGCATTCGCCATTTCAAAAGCAATTTAGCCTCAGATAAAGTGCTGCTCGATATTTGCAGCACTTTTTTGATTTGGGCTTTCTTTACTCTGTACTTACAATATACAATTTAATCTGTAATTTTATAATGAACAGTTAAAATTAGTTTTGAATTCACATATGGAGAAACCATGAAACCAAGATTGTACTCCCCTATGCGTAACCTATGTGTCGCGATTTTAGCGAGTGGCTACAAGCGTGATCCAAACCTCTCCAATCTAGAGAACCAGCGTCATTTAAGTAATCATGTCAGAAAAATGATTCGATATGAGCAGTTTAAAGCTTTGTTCGCGGTGCCACTGCTCTTGGTGCTTTTGATATCAATGCACTCAACTGGATTATTGGACCAGCCTCATTTTCTAATTTTGGGCTTCTCCTGGCTCTCTTATGCGGTCTTGCTAACTTACTTATGGATCTTCACTGTATGTGTACTGCGTAAACTTAATTTAGTCACATAGTGACACAACTAAACAGACATAAATTTACACACTAGTTGTAGACTTTAAGGGGAATGCTTGCCATGAAAATTGCACCTGAGCCTAAGTATAAAACCTTATATTCTGAACTTCGAAAAGAGCACGAAGCGCTAAAGGTTGAGTGTGACTTACTTCGAGATAAGGTTTTTCGTTTAAGTGATATGGTTTTATCTGGCAAGGTCGGAAATGTTATTGTTCCCGACGGCGACTTTATGCTTGAAGTCCCAAAGCAAATAGCGGAATGGATGCTTGAATTTGGCTTGCCGTGGCAGGTATTTAAGTGTGAAACGCACGGTGATTGGATCAATGAGTTAGATTCAAGTTTTCCATTTCACATGGAAATGTGCAAATGCGATAAGTGCAAGGAAGAAAACACTTAAGAAAAGCTTTCTCAACCCCCAGAATTCTATGATGTCTGAACTGAGTTAATTTGCAAAAATCATTCGAGCTGTTCTGGCTCACGTTCATTCAAACCATCCCATCTTCAAACAGTCTTATTTAGTGATTTCTTCACGGATTGCATGATTCGTTTTGAGAATATTATCGTCAAACAACAAACCAAAAGAATGAACTATGCAGCTATCAAACGTAATACCTCAAAATTTAAAGTCCTATCGCATGGTCGAATCTGTAAGAGCTATCGTCCGTTCAGCTTCACTAGAGCTAGAGAGGCTGAAGATTCATGCAAACTGAATTGCTCAAGGATAAACTCGGTAACGAATACTTAGCAGTGATCGTTCCTGAGTGCTTGATTCGTGAGACACTAAACTCATTCTACGCCCATGTGGGCGAATCAGAGTTCAGCCAAATGACCCAAAGACAGCAGATTCGAGACGGGGGTCATTATCATCTCACCGCCCTTATTTCGCCTGAGTTCCACTTATTGAAAGAGGAACAACAATCATCACTGGTTAATCAAGCTGTAGATTTGCAGATATTGGGTCTTGGTCGCGTTATTAAGGATGAGCAACGTTGTTACTATGCAGTAGCTAGTAGCGCAACCATTGCTCATCTTAGAGAGTCATTAGGATTACCGGTTAAGGATTTACATATCACACTCGGGTTTACTCAATATGATATTCATGGAGTAGACAAAGGCATCACAACATTAATAAAAGGAGTTTCCAATGCATAAAAGCGATACGTACAACGGTTCGGCGTGGCGCGTAACTTTCTTTGATGGCTTCCACAACACTACTCAAGTAATCTTGGGCGAATCATTTGAGATTGCCAAGAATACATTCGAATCTCAGACAGGATTTATAGTGCAGATGTCTTTCAAAATACAATAATAACCATAAATATCGAACGCCGGGGGAAACTCCGGCATATAACCATTAATCTATCAGTCCATCCACATCTACCCAACGAACCATTAAGGTCTAAATCCCTGATTTATCCCCAATGCTCTCTGAACGAATTGACATAATGACCATACATTAACGCAACAAGTTCGGAGTGACTTATGAATCTACCAATGCAATCTCATGCTACTTCTTCACTACAACATAACTCGATTCCTGAAGGCTTACAGGTCATCCCATTCGGGCAGTACTTTGCCAACTTAGGAATTGCACCACAATCTCTGATTTACATAGAAACTCAGTTTCTAAGTTTTCTGAATGCCCTATCACCAGAGTATAACGGCTCACAATACGAGGTCATTTGTGATGGTCAGGGATATGGTGTTATTAGTCTTCAAACTAGCGAAGAACATACTATTTCTGCTGATTACTCGACATTTAAAGTGAATGATAAAATGCTTGGTTTAATCGCTACGACGATGCTTTACACATGGCTGAGTAATTACTTTTACGATCAGGGCATGGTTGAGCCAAACCATCAATTTACGGCACTTTGTGACTTTTCTAAAGACGTTGTTCTTATGTCAGCTAGGGATGGCGAAATCCAAGAAGAACGATGGGCTTCGGTTCAATTACTAAGAGAAGTCTTTGGGGACATTGATACTACGGCATTCCATAAAACGATAGACTAAAGCCACCAGCTCGATAACAGAATTAAGTGTGGTATGGGAGCGGCAAGGCATAGAAATGACCTTTGCCGTTCCTTTGTTTACTTAACCGTGTTTCGGAGATTCATATAATCATTCGCTAGTTACTTGAAGGGCTGATTCTTGAGATTGGTCAGGAACCTAAAAACCATATCCAAAAATTGCGCAGATCAGCGCAAATGGGGGAAATTGACACATGGCGTTAAAAGTTTATAAAACCATAGATCACGGAAGACGAAATACACGTTATGCCTACGTGTGCGCCTCATCCAAAGTCAGAGTTGCCGAACTCCTTAATACAACGATTGGGCAGTTGAATAAGTACGGCTGTAATCCATTAGATAAAGATGATCTTAAATACTCACAGTATAAGTACCTTCAAGATGGTGAAGTGGCTTATGAATCGCCTAATGAATCTCGCTCAACCAACGAAGGGATAAGCGAACGAGATTTACATAGAATCGCTGCAATTGGCTATCTCGACGCTGCTATACATGCTTTAAATAATTGCCAAATGCCAAGTAATAAAATGAAAGACCGTTTACTGAAAATTCAAGGCGATCTAAAAGAACTAAAAATCGACGCCAAAGAAGCGTTAGAAGACAAATATAGCGGTCGATAATTAGGAGGGTGAACAGGTAACGACGTCTGTAGGAAACGACCGATTAAGACAATGAGCTTGTACGTCCGGGATGTTTCAGGACACTTAGGTCTTATCATTGCTTTTATTTGCCAACCAAGACACGAGAAGCGGCAAACTATCTATATCGACTTGAAAGGGGGCGGTATGGATTTATTAAATGTTGTATTAAATGGGGCTGTAGAAGCGACTTACGAAACTCTAGTAGAGTCACATGACTGTGGCTTCTTTGATGGCGGGTGTTACACGCTTGCTTATGCAGTAAATGCAGTCTTCCCGACAACGAGCAAAGTGATGCACATCAGTCGCACGGAACGTAACCGTGACCATGCTATTGTGTACTTTCCAGTAAGGGATGAGTATTTCGACGCAGACGGTTTTCAAACCAAAGAGCAGTTATTTCAGAAAATGAGAGAACTTGAGGCGACTCCTGTCGAAGTCCTTTTGCCATTTGATGATATCGACACAAAAACAATTTTTCCGGATATAAATGAAAAGCTTCAGCAAGCAATTAAGGCAGGGTTTGGCGATGGAAACTAAACATCAAGTTAAAGACGTTGCTGTTGCTGAAGAACTGACAAAGATGTATGAAATGGAATCTTGCTTTTTGTTTAATATGGGGACCAAAAACCTTGATGCCATTCGATACGAAAGCTTCGAGTTGGCGTGCGGAGAGGTTTTGGAGCCAAATGACTGCATTAAAGAAATTCATTCTAGTGGTAGCGCAGGGAATCTCCCCATTACGACGAGTGAAGGGTGGGTGATGCGATATATTGGAAGACTTAAGCTCACAAATGACAGTTTTACCAACTTACGTACATCAAATTGGGTTGGAAAAGATGTCATTTTGTTTGATGCTTTTCATGAGCATGAACCTGAAAATAAATATGTGGCTCCGGGAAGGCGTAACGCTGATCAGTCAAGTAAAGATTCATCCGATGGTTACTACATGGCATACCTGGTGTTTAGTGGCAATATGCTATTTCATACGAGAGGGGGCGGCACTAGCTGTGTTGTAAAATGCAGTGGTTTAACGCGCTGGCAACCATCAAAAACCAAGGTGCCAAGTAGAGCTAATGGAGCATACGTCACACATTCAATTCGTACCGACAAAACTGCGGCTAAAATCCTTGATGCCATCCATACCCTCGGCAAACAGGGCGAAAGGATAAGCATCTCTGCTGTTGCTCGCCGCATTGGTATATCAAGAGAGCACGTTAATCGCCGGTATAAACATTTATTCGAAACCAAGAGTTAAACTCTGGGATGAATGTCTTAACAAGTCATTTCTCGAACAATTGAGAGTCAATAAGCCTTATTCTGGATTTGTTCATTTAATAGCAAGGGTTTGAATTCATGAAAAATACTTTCGTTTATAACGGCTTAGAGTTTGTTCGCGCAAAAGAGTACCAAACATCATCAACTCATGGTCTTTTTCAGGAGGTAAGTGGTGGCATCAAGTTGTTGACATTGGAAAGTGAGCCGCGTGCACTGGTGTGTACTAATGAGTTTGATGCTTTCACGGTGACAGCGTGTAAGCATAACAATGGAACTCGTTATTTGTTCGCTACCACTACACTGACTGAAAACTTTTTGCAGATTGAAGGTAAGTCTCTATCGCAATGTAGAGATATCTCTAACCGTGCAATCGCGGAGTATCACTCAATTCGCAGATTGGCTTAACGTAAGCCTAAGCCGTCACTAGACAATCGGGAGTAGGAGGGAGCATGTGGGTAGTTTGCGACTTAAAGGTAGATAGAACTGTTTCGAAAAAGAATCGTTTAGAATCGTATCCTGTAGTTGATGTCCCCAACTTAATAGATTTCGAGACTTACACTAAGCGCGATGATGCTGTGCTATCCTTGGCAAACTGCTACTATCCCGATTGTGCGGAGATGAACATAATCCATGCTAAGCGTCTCTGCAAAGACTTGTTAACTGGTTCGACAAAAATATATAAAATTCGGAAGCTTACAGGCAATGAAATCATTGCCTTAAACCTTGGATAAGAAAAAGATCGAATACTAGAAAGCGTGTTAGTTTAACTTTTTCATTAATAAAATTGAATTAAGGATATAGGAATGAACGGAAACAGCATTATGAATTCTGTTGTTTGGCTTACTATTATGGTTGTTGCATTGCTGTGTGTTGCTGGTCTTTGGTTAGCAAACCAAATTGGCGTGCCATTTTCATTGGCTTTAGATACGGTGATAAAAGTTGTTGTAGTGCTTGCCTTCGCCATCTTCTTGAAGTTTACAATGGATATCCCAGGTATACCTTTAGTTACTTTAATTGCGATATTGGTATTTATCAGTTTTACTCCGGTGCTGGATTATCTCGGACAGAGCACCCAATCAATGCCATCAAGCTTTTATGATGAAATGGGGGGTGATCTGGCTTGGTATGCACAAACTAAGGTCCAAATAGCAATCGGTGTTGCAATTTTCGGTCTTGGCTATTACTTACAAAGCAAACGCTGAAGTTAGTAAGCGAATTTGCTGGTGGGTAGTTGGTGTTTCTACCCACGTATTTATGTAGGTGGTTTTTCCTTGAAAAGTTACAATGATAACAGTAACCTACGCTTGCGCTCATAGTGTTGCCATCGGTCTTCTCCGTGAATTTGGATTGGCGGGACTTTAAATCCCGACAGTGGAGAACAGGGGTGCACACCAACGCTCCAAACTGCCCTGATGATAGTTGCTAGTTAGGTCACAAAGGCGTTCAAATTCAAACTAGCTGGCAACACTATGAGTGTATAAACCCTTTCGATGTAAGAGCTTGCAACTTTGTAAGCTCTTTTTTTATTTCCACTACGTTTGATTTTGTCTTATAGCTCGATATATCGCGGAGTGAGAGCGCTCCATCTCTTACGATAGATTTATTAGCTTTGGTATACCAGGCTGTCATTTAAATCAGGTAGGGGACGAATGAAAAATCTTAAATCTTTAGTCTACGTTTCGGATGAACGTACAGTTCAACTCAATTCATACATTCAAGGTCAGAAGCTTGGTGCTTTCGGAGAGGTATTATTCGAAACACTCGTCATGTTTAATGACTCTACAGAAGTCGCACTTCAAGTTATCTCGGGAAGCAGTACTAAGCCAACGGTTATTCAGGTAACTGCATTTGACCGTCATGGGAACGAATTAGGTTCAAATAAAAGTGAGCGGCTAATTGGGTCCCACACCATTACTCTATCTAACGGCACTACCTATACGTTAAACGTGCAAAATCGAGTTGAGTTTGGCTCTGAGCGGATTGATTTAATACGTAAGTCGCCGTTTAGACCTTGCTTTACGTTCAATATTCTAACCAATACAAGCTTGAGAAAGAATGGAGAACACGCAGCTATACTACTTGACGGTGAGCCATTAATTTTAACAGGGCTAATGTCTGATATCGACGCTGTTCGTCGAGCGGTACAACTTTGTGAGAAAAACCTTCCCGATCTAAAGCGCTTTCTTGAACTACAAAGCTTGGATGGTCGTTTGAGTTTTGGTTCAGTGGATATTGGGGAATGTGACTCTTATGGCGCATATACTGTAAGTCGTAGCGAGCCAGGGGTTTATGAGAATTACCACAAATCTGCTGCTGAAGCGGTCGCAGTAGTGATGGTTGAGTCATGCTCATTGGCTGACTTTTTAGCTACTCAATCTTCAACTGCATCTATACTTTTGGGGTCGGATGTAAGCCTCAATGATGGCGTGTCTGTTGTTTAAGTCGATAACGATCGCTTGAGGAATTTTTGTCTTGTCGACTCATTTCCCGGAAAAAATCAAATCCCCAATCGTTAAAGTAATTACGTCCATCAAGCAACGTGAGGTAATTACTATGCGTTATAAATTTGTTGCGTTTCCGCGCTCTGTAGTGAAGCGGGTACTGTCTGAAGCTAAAGGAATGGTAGAGCTAGAAGTGGTAGCCGAAAGTGAGAAATTAGCTCGTAAGGTTTATGCGAAGGAGTATATCTGTGTATTGAAAGCAAGTATGCCAATCTAGCTAATTGAATAGCCTGACCTCATGTCAGGCTATTTCTTTCATCCATGTAGAAGCAAATGAGTGTGAATTGTGATCAAATTTGGATTATCAAAGACTAAAGAAGAAGCGAGACTGTTCGTTTTACATCATTCCAACGTCATTCTTTCGAATTTAGGCGAAGTACCTTATCAGAAAAAAACTTTGGATTGGGGGCTTTCAAAAGGGCAAGGTAAGCGCGTTGGTGGCACAGTCAAAGGAGGTATGTGTACTCTAATGGGCAATGTTGAGTATCATGCGGTAGATCTTTCAGGATTCAATGAGTTGATGGAAGATGATTATCGTAAAGTGGTCCTCTGCGACTCATTCAGAGCTGCACGATACGCTGGTGCTTTTAATGCTGGATGCAACCATTTAGAATCGATGTGGTTTGCGGTAAAGCCAAATTTATCATCACATTAGAATTAGCAGGAATAGGGGCATGAGCAGTTACAATTGGAAGCCTCAAAACACAGGTGATAGTTCGTTTAGCTTAAGATTGAGTGTCGTGTTTATTGTATCAATCTCAATTGCGTTTGAAAGTCATAGATTGGTTGATTTATTAAGCATTTGGGTGCCAATAAACGATTATATTACTTATGTTCTAAAGTTTGCATTGAGCTTTTCTTCAGTGTTTATTTTTCTTAAGTTTTGCAGAACACGACGGAAGTGATTGAAGAAATTAAGGGTGCTTCATGAACAGAAACAAGGAAATTTCAGATATTCAAAAGGCTATGAGAAAGGGACTTAGAGAAAGCAACCGCCGCTCAACCGTTCCTTTTAAAAGTAGAATTAGTGGGATTGTCTCGTATGCATTTCTCGCTTGGGTTTTAGTTTTCACAATCAGTGCTGAAGAATCGAAATTAGTCTTTAGCAGTGCTGTGGCAGCTATTGTAATGATAGTCCTTTTGGTAAAGTCGGTTACGAGCTACAAGGAATATTGGTTCCAATAATATAGCATATCATCCCCATGACATGGCTCAATGAGCTAACAGTGAGCTGAGACGAAACTTTTATAGAGGAAAATCATGACCAAATTTACAGAATTTGAAGAAGGCGTTTTCTATGCTGCAGCGATTATTGTTAATACACATGACAGTATGGTAATTGCTTGTGACTTATTAAGAGAGGCTGGTCTATTTAATTCTGACGTTTCGAGTTTAGATGACTACGAAAAGCAAGCTTTAAAGAAGCTCAATGAGCAAGAACCAGAGTGTGGGCTTACGGGTTTTGATTCTGAAGAATCATGATTATTTTGCGATGCTGTGAGCTGGTGGCATAGACAAGGCAGTAAGTCATTTGTTTGGATAAGTATCATTAAAGGAAATGTGGTTATGTCAAATACACCTAAAACTGTTAACGAAGCACTTTCCCTTGCTGGCAAAACTTGGTCAATCGGTGAAGATGTGCGAGAGATAACGCGCATCGAGAATGCACAAGTTAGTCAGTATGACCGCCGTACTGTTATGGCTGACGTATATTGGCGCAAGCCGGGTGGAAAGGAGCGAATTAAGCCAACACCACTGACTACTTTCACTACGTGGCTCAACAAAGCTACCCCGAGCTGTTAATCAAATCATATCTAGAGGATGAAGTAGGTCTATGGAATTACCCAATTTTGTAAACACCTGGCATATTTATTTTAAAGGAAATCACGAACTCGTTGATTTCAATTCATGGCTTCAAGCCGAGCGGTCAAATGGCAACAATTTTGCGGCTGACCATTGTGGTAAGGGACGGTATCTTTCAGCAATGCTCAATACAAAGGGAGGCTCCAATATTGGATCACTAAGTAGCATAAACTGCGACTTTGTAGCTGAGCTAACACTTGCCTATCTTGATCTCGTAGTTCGCGGAAACTCTGAATTGGCTGATAAGTTAATCAGTGGTCAGCGTCTTCATAAAGAACTGCACTCTGATTATGTCGCTAAAACGAAGTGCTATGGTTAATCTGCATACATTCATGACTGGGGAGCCGGAAAGGAAAGTTAGGAGTTGACAGTAGCAAGTGGGCGTTGTGGCGACTCTATGCCGCCATATTTGGTTAGTATAGTTTCACTGACCCTGATTTTTCATAAGTAGCTAGAAACAGTGCCTTAAGTTGCTCGCTATCATTCTTGCACTTGTTGTAATCATCCTTGCTCACATTAACGAAGGTCGCATGACCAGTTCTATTATGAAAACAACCACTTAGATTTATACTGCCATCGTGCGCAGCTAAGCCTACTACCGAGCTTATATCACCTATTTTCATTAAACATCTCTCTTAGTTAAACACCATGAAAGATTAATCGGTTTCGATATCAGTTGTGACTAAGAATCAACCGATAAGAAAAAAGACTAATAACTAAGCAATGGCTTTAGACTAAACTCCCAAAGAGTTTAATTACTTAAATCATATTGCTGAGATAAACAATCAAGAGGGATGTTCAACGATTTATGAAGACGTTGAATTATGGTAGGAGTTAACGATTTTGTTTTATTCAGTATGCTTTCTACGAGACTTTGACTTCCGATAATTGGCGCTAAATCTTTAGAGGTTAAACCTTGTTCTTCCATTCGGAAGATGATTGCAGCAACTGGGTCGGGCAATGGAATAGGGGTGTGTTCGGCTTCATACTCTTGAACCAAAGAAACTAGCATCTCTAACTCGTTGCTTTGCTTAGGGGTTATTTGAGGTAAACCCCACAAGTGAGTAATTCTGTCTAAGGCTGCGGAGTGTTCTTCTTGATTGCTTACGGCTGTTAATAGCATGATCTATTCCCTGATGTTCAATTTTCGTTTTGTAACTAATCAATCATGATGTATAGCACTTTTTCATAGACTTATAAGGTATACTTTTATTGTTATCTTAAGCAAGTTATCAAATTCATGGAGTATTTAAATGTTAAAATTATTTAGAAGCCAAACTGTTAAAGTTACTGTAAAAATAGCATTAATCATTGTCGCGATCTGGTTTTATTTGACAATCCTGCAACCAACATTCACAAATCAAATCCTTCTTGGATGTGTTATTGGTTCACTTCTGTTTAGTCTTACTTTAGATCTCAAACAAGCCATCGCAAGGTTTTTAGGTTCATCCAGAAAGTAATAATTGCATGTGGGCATTACGCCAATCTCGTAAGATTAAGGAATAATGCCAAGCACCTTCGCCAGCCCCACGCAGATGACAGAACCAATCAAACTCCACCAACCTATTGCATTGGTCCACATAAACAGCTTGAACTTAACAGAATCAGTTGAAGCACGTTTACGAATTAATGGATATAGGATGGAGTAGATAGCCAGCCTGTTCGCGATCTTCCATGATAATTGATACTTGGGGAGCATATAACCTTTGTCGTCATAGAGCGTACCTAAGTCTTTCGCCAATTCCCGATCAATGAGCACTATGTACTTATAATCTCCCAATGAAACTATGGCTGATAACAAAACTCCGGGGATTGCCCATATAAAAAAATAGGCTCCAAATAATAACCCCAAACCTATGATTAAGGCTTCATACCAAACCATCAAAAGACTTCCTCTGCATATTCAATTAATTCGCCACCAGCTTCATATAGATAGTACAGACCGTCACCGAAGGCTTTGCCGACCGTAGATCCTATAACGCCACCAATAAAACTACCGCCCAAAGCACCAGCAATCGCTGCGACTGCAAAGAGTGGCGCTGATGCACTGACGCCAATAACTAATGCCAATGCTCCGGTAGCCGCAGCCACACCTAACGAGCCTCCCAAGGCACCTCCATGCCAACCACCAAAAAAGCCGACTACTTCGCGAGCTGTAGTGCGTTCACAGTTACCTGTACTGTCAACTCGACAAGCTTCATAAATATTGTTGACTCCACTTGCTGCCCCAACAATTAAGCCCACATAGCCTAAACCACGAGCTGATGATATACCAATAGAGATATTCCCAATCCTTTTACCTAGATCTTTCACGTACCCCGACTTCAATATGTCATCTGCATGGTGGATGACCGACTTGGTTGAGAGGTTTAAGTTTCGTTTTATTTGTGTATAAATCGGAAGTTGAACACTACGTTTTGATAACATTGCAAAAGAACCGTCAAGCTTTTTGAATAGTTCCGCTCGCTCAGAGACAAATGCCCCATAGTTCATGCCACCAGTACGACTTGCCATTGCCACCTGTGATACATATAAGTGATTGATCTCTTCAAGAACGGTCTGGATATTCTTTAGGTTTTGCTCAACAACTGTCGCGGTTGCCCCGGTCCCGGTCGCCACTTGCGCATAATAGTCAGAAGGTAGACCGTCCGAAAGTATTCGTTGCTCGATTTGATGAGAGAGCAAGTCAAAATGACGATGTAATGTTGATACCTCGTCCCTTAAGAGTTTCCCTAGCTCTCTACTAGCAATTTGAGCATTTTCTAATAATTCATCTAGCTGGCTTTGTTCTTCTGTCGTTGCAGGTTGTGACGTTAGGAGAACAACAATTTCGCCTTGTACAACAGGTTCATTCAAGTGAGAGTTGTACTTCCTGATTAAATTCCGCTGTTCTTCGGTAGTCTCTGTAGTAAAGATTGAAGCCCAAAGATCGGATTGAGTTTGATAGATTGGCGATTGCATCCAGCCCAGGCTGAAATGGTTGTCACAACTTTCCTGTGGAATCGTAGAGTTGGTTCTAAGCACTTGTTCGTTGTTTCGATTTGAATTGTTACTCAGTAATTCATCACGGTTCTTCACGTTCAGGTCCGTGATAGGGGATTGTAATGCGCTTCTAGCCGTTAGCCTCCCCATTTCTGATAAAGGTCTTTCCCCAACGTTTTGAATGCCATCTTCAGTGGGGTTAATTCGGCTTCTTATTGCGGTATTAATCTTTTTAAATGAAGGTATGCCAAGGGCTTCTTGCTTTAAATACTCTTGTTCTTTCTTGATATAAAAATCAAGTTGGTCACGAGTGTAGAACTCTTGAGCGTCCTGTATCGTGGGATAGGTAACACGCTTGTATTTATTCGTATAAATCAGGGGGTCATTGCCAAGATACTGCTGTAGTGCTGTTTGATCATAGAACATCTCGACCGCTTGGTCGTATGAAACATGGAATCCCTTCCACATAGCTGAATTTCTCGGTGGGAAGGGATAGGATCTCCCTTTAATTGGTTTGTGTCCCATATTCGTTTTCTAGAGTCAAAAACTAAATCTTAACTGCTAAAAAATGGGATATGAATATTCATTTGGAAATAGGTCATTTTCACTATCAATTAAGTGAAAACACCAGTCTCAAACAACTAAAATAACCCTTTAGCTAGGTTATTTTTCCTGCCCCTTCTATTGACCAGTTTTCGAGCTTACGCTTTGATATGTATTGTTCAATCTCTACTATTCGTTCTTCTAAGGCTTGCTTCTGTTCCGTTGCTGATAGATGGGGGTCAGGGCAAAGTAACTCAAAAAATAAGCTGTTTTGTAGATTTTGGAATGTAACCATATCTCTAGAGTAGCCAGCAAACCCACTAATTGTCCCCTGTATTGATCCACCATCCCTTGGTGAAGGAATATCCGTGCTAGCATTATGCAGACGTGACAATATGTCCTTTTCAAATTTATTCATTTGATTCAACCTAAAAGTTTGAATGAGTTGCATATAAGGCAACTCCGAGATCTCGATTTACAGTCGCATTAACGTATACAGTAAACTGTTTGGGCTTCCAGAACTGCCACCATCGCTTGTTAGTGGTAACGGTTAACGGGATTGACTCGTGAGTTGTTCCATAAATTTCACTACTTGGCATTAGACGACACCTATGAGCTGATGTTAACTGAAGCTAAGCAATTTAGTGATTTTAGATGAACGAGGTTAACCTCGAAATCAATCATCTGTTCACTTTTTGGCGTAATTAACAGACAGAATTCCCTCGCACCAGATCCTAATTGAACTGCTAGAGCGCCATTAGTATCTTCAATACATCGATAGTGGAATGGGTCGTCGGGGATCTCTAGAAAAAGAGATGTCGCCAACTGCTTTTCGCCAATTTCTTCAAGTTTCACGAGCAGGGCTTTACGAGCAATAGCTAAGCTTGGCAACTTTTTGCTGGTTGTAGAGTGACAATTGGCGTGTCTCTCAATATTAAATACAACGTCTCTTGGGTGTAATGCTTGGTGACATCCTTTACAAAGCATTGCCTATTTCCTTTTGTCGATAATAATTAGCAATTTGTGAGATTTTTAAAACAGATTCTTTATAGTGAGGCGCGCTCTCTCTCTCGTAAGTCACTTCCCTCACAAACTCCTTTTCCTCTTCTGTCCCCTTTAGAGCAACTAGCAGACTATTCGCTAGTTTGGTGCCACTTGAAAACTTTCTAGTCATGTTACACAACTTTTCAAATGCCAGATTTAACTCGTAATCATTAAGTTTCAGTGAGTGCATTGGATGTCTAATCTCGGAAATGATCATTGAATAAGTACTGATAATTTTCGGATTCAGCTCAAATACTTCTTCTGGCGTAAAGTCTCTAATAGCGCGGAAGATATGCATCTCATCAGAGAATTTTTCTAACATGATTTGAATGGAAGAAGCATCTAGGCTGCTATTTGTAAGCCATTCTTTTGTATGAAAATTCCCGATTCGTAAGTGTGCATCCTCTATAACTTGTTCGCGCTGTTTAGTTTGTTGCATGACTGTAACCTCTATTCAGTGATAACAAACTAATTATTGCTAATTCGAAATCTATGTGAGGTTAAAACAACAGCCTATAAGCCAAAAATTCGCCATTCTCATTGAGAATGGCGAGAGGTACGTTGATAACTTTTTACGTTCAATAACTGCTGATTTATAGGCATTTATTCGAATTTAATCGAAAGTCTAACTTACTTTACATTGTATAATAATAATAGTTTTATTATTTTGTGTCATATCTAAGATATTTTCAAAATAAAGTGTGACGAATTATGAGTTATTTTATAAAAACTAAAAATAATAGTGGAATAATAGAAATTAATGTTGAATAATCGAATGCGTTTGAGGCATTTACCTAGCCAGTAGCTTGTCTCAGGCATCAGAAATTTATTAAGAAGTAGTTTAAAGCTGTGGCTTGTTTTTCTTGTAAGTTTCTGATTTACATGTCTTAAATGTTGATTTTCTGTTCAAGATTTATTATTGCATGTTTAACTCACACTTCCAGTAAAACCCAAATTAGCGTTTGCCTCTTACTTTTATGGGCAAGCGCTTTTTTCTTCTTGTCAGTCATAAAATATATTTTATTTAACACAACACTCTTGATTAAACCATCATATGTAGTACATTATAAAAGCTGAATGGTTGATACTCTCTCGTATCTATCGTTTTATCGTGAGAAAGTAGCGAGTCCACTTCATGCGAAAGCCTCTGTTCCGTGGTTGGTTATCCTGCCTTAAAATCTCGCCCACCCTCGCAGTATTAGTTGCTTTGAGATTCGTGACATTCAAAGTAACTAGTGAGTCATACAATGGAGCGCATGTTGTGGTGGATGAATGCGTTAAGTGGGACACCACTGGCTGTTATTGATTTACAGTTCTCGCCACTAAAAGGCAATTGCTAAAAAATACAAAAGGCTTCCGAACCACTTCGGAAGCCTTTTTTGTGTGGTTAATTTGCTTTATGGCTAGAAGAAGCTTGCCATATCTACGCCAGAATACTCTGATAGCATCCCTTTGTAGAACGCATCGTCTGCGTTAATTGGACTGGTAAACAAATCCATTAGCATTTCCTTTGATTTATCCTCTAGCTTGATGAGAGGGTTACAGGTAGGGAAGCTGTCTGATAGGTTTTGAAAAGATACAATTTGATGCTCGGGATCGACGAATGACACTAATACAGGGTAGCCATACATTTTGAAGGTTTTAAGCATGGCATACATCACTTGCGCATCATTTCGGCAAAACTCAAAGGTATTATCGAATCCTGGGATAGATTTAGTAGGTGACATTAAACGCGTAGCCTTTGACATGGCATTAGGTTCATGAGTTGTGGTAAGCATTGGTGGACTCCGTGTCTGATTTAGACATAGAGTACCCACCACGTAGAATTCATATGGGAAGACAACAGCGATTAAGACAAAAGGCAATTTCACCTCATAAAAACTCAACCACCAGCTCAATCGCGCTTAAAGATAATCGACCACATAAAAAGTGAAGCAGTTCGCTTTTGAACAATCGACTTAACTTTGGTTGCCGGACATCTTTTTATGGGCATTATGTAATACTCTCATAGCGAGTTCCGTATAGAGTTGCAACGCGTGACCACTCAAAGTATTAACTGTCATGTTCATGCCAAGTATATTCTTAGCCGTTGATTTCAGAGTCGATGGAGAAAGAGTTGATTGTTTTTCCCCAGACTCGATTATCAAATCAAAGCAATGCCCCCAGTAATCACAAACATCCGGTTTTATTTGGTCGTATAGGCGCTTTGTGTCCTTTGATGCTTGTTCAGTGAACAACGTCGCCCAAATATCAACCCATAAGTAATTTGCTTTACGAGTCGCACGCAGTATCTCGTTTGAGAGTGGTGCTAAGCAGTCGCATTTGAAAATCTTTACGCGCCCCGTAGTGAGATTCTTCTGCCACAACTTTAGCGTTTTACCATCAAGTAACTTATCAAATTGTTCAATTAAGTCTGCGTCATGCTCGAGAACTACGATTTCCTTAACTGCCTTCTTTTCCAATAAACTAAGCGTGATAAGACCTAACCCAAGCCCAGCAATTACTACTTTTCCCTTTGCTGAATGTTGAGGCACATAATGAGATTCAACCTCTAATGCAGATAGGGTCATCCACACCTTGTCAGCTTCAAGTAAAGCAACGCCACGCGAGTAATTGGACAAAGTAGAGAAATACCCGACTTCAAAGTCAGTCTTATATCGCTTAAAGGTGTACTTACCTACCTCGATCTCTCGATTAACATACATACCAAGGGTAGGGAGTCCTGACATGTGTCGTTTTAGCAGGTCTGAAATTTTCGCCGTGCTATTGTTTGTGAGTTTATATTCCATACTGCTCTTATATTTTGTTACGGTTTATGTGAGGTAATTTTGCTTTTCGACAATCCATATACTTAGCGCCTAAGTAGTAGATTCTCTCAATTTGCCATAAACTATAAAACTCAAAAGTGGCGACGAACGCCACTTAGTTTGAACCATTAAGCCTGATTTGATTTTACAAACTTCTCTAGCTCTGTGCGGAAGTTATGCTTCTTACCAGTTTCGAAACACTGAATTCCTTCATCCATCCCCATTTTTAGCCCTGAGTTTAGGCAATGCTCAACCATTGCGATCAATGTTTCCTTTGCTTCCTTCGATAAACTTTCATACTCCATTGCTCAATCCTTAGTTGATGTTAATTTGGGCGAGATACTTGAAGTTATTAGCAACTACGGTCGCCAAATATTCCTCATACATTTCCGTATAATGCATATCATGTAACTCTGCTGAATGGTCATCATCAAAACAGTCAAGAAAGGACACGGTTTGATTACGCCAATTCTCGATAATCGATTCATCTTTTGGATCTTCACTGTCTAGTGAGATGAAAGAAGTGCTAGTCACAGTGTTGTTTGTGTATCGTGCTTTGATTGCTTCGATATTGCTAAAAACACCATAGGCATCAAAATAATATAAACCGCCATCAAATTGCGCTTGTACTGCGTAATGGATAGGGCAGTCTTCTTCAAAGAAGACAACGAGCTTAGGTGAATACACACTAGGAATTGAGTCGATTAATCCTTCTGCGTATACCGCACATTCTCCGTGGGCGTAAAACATAGTAAAACTATCTAATCCGCGCTTAGACTCGTTAGAAACGCTATGCAGTAAATCTTCAATGTTCAGTGAAGCCTTGTTAGTTGGGTAAGCGTCTAAAAAGCGTTGAGCATTCAAAGCCGTCGTTTCAAATCGAGTGATTTGTTGTAATAAACAATCCATAACTGATCTCCGTTCTTGGTGGACACGGTTAATGTTACGTAATGTTAGCTAGCCTATCGCAAAGACATCTGGCAATAAGACCGCGAGATGTTTCAGAGTTCTTCCAGTAGTGATTGGTGATATAATCACTCAAAGCTATTTTGCTTAGTATCGGGCTTTTTTGTAGGGCAATAAGTCTTGGTAATAAATAACGTTATTGGTGAGGGGTTAATGAAGCGCGAAAAGTTCAAAGTAACGATCGATACTTCGATTGATGACATCTACAAGCATTTTTGTAAATCGAATAACGACGAAAGCTTGGACAGAATGTATGAGGGAGTTTGTAAGCAAATAGCATCACTTGATTGTGAAGAACACGAGCGAAATATCCTATCAATCGATTGCTACATCGCTTACGGGCGGCGGCAAGAAAATTTTGATGGTCACTCAAAGTCTCCAACAGTTACTGCAGACAGGATTGTTCGTCAATCCATTAAGGATAACAAAAACCAATCTCCTGAAAGTTTGTTTGGTGCGGCATTAAGGCAACTGGAAGAAAACGGCAAGTATTAATAGGAAGGGGGCATTAAAACGTCCCCCCTTCACAACAAAAGTAAATCAACCGTCTAGTTCACCTGACTGCTGCTGCATGTATGCTGCCTCTAACGCCATTCTGTACATTAATTGCTCTTGTGGGTGGTTCGACTTTGAATAATCAAACCCATCACGTTCAATGTAGTTGTGCAATGCGTAAAAGCGACCAGCTAGTACATTCAAGGAATCATGAAGCGATTCGTCGACGATTATAGTGTCCCCTTGTACTTCAAAGACTTTAGGGAATTTGTCAGTCATATTTACCACCTGTTTTAATTAGTGCTTAGTGACCCCAGCTTGGGTGTCTACGCGGATGCCATACTCACTCAATTCTGAAACTAACGTGTTAAGTGTCCTTCTTACTCGCTCTTTACTACCGTCAGTTGAAGTCATAACCTGAACAAATGGATCTCGGGTTTGAATCATACTTCTGTAAGAGACAAACTCGAATTCAAGTACACCGGCATCTAGTGTGTAGCAATAGTCGTAATTTTTTAAAAAGCACATGTTCCCATGTTTGATGACTGATTTTGTCTTATCGAGGCTTTCTCCTTCGTATAAGTCAAGGTAGTGCCTAGTAAACGTTTCTTCACTAAGCTCTCCGCTTTTGACTGTTTCTAACAAAGCCTTAAAGATTTGAGTGGGGTAGCCATCGTATTGCACAAATACACTTTGTGCATTGGGTAGCCGAATGAGTGCTGGACTTGCCATGATAATTTCCTCTATATAAAGTTACCGGACAACGATTAGGCTGTCCGGTTTGGGAGGGAGATACGTTAAGCTGCTAGGTTGCTTGTTCTCTTTAACTGGTACGCGTAGTAGATGTCATTCTGATCCGCTACTGAAAATGGAATTGAGCGAATCTTATATTTGCCATCTCCCACATCGGTCACATAGTCATTTTCGGTGACATCAGCAATCTGCTCGATGAGTTTTGGGTTATTTTGAACAAAACGATTGAAGCATTCACTAGGGACGCAGGTTGGAATACACTGACGACCAATGGTTTCTAAATAGGTGCGATGTTCTCGACCCAACCTGTCAACTGAAAATACATTGTTACCCACTTTGAATTTCAATCCCCAAACGAACAAGCTGACATGGGTTTTACCGTCATCACTAACCGTTAGACGCTTTTTAAGTAACCCCTTCTGAGCGGCTTCAATCAGCATCTGTTCGTGATCAACGCTACTGGTAAAGTATTTTGTCCATGCTAGATACTTGATTAATCGACGGTCATCTTTGTTCTTAACCAGAAGAGAGTTGTTATAGCGTGATAGTGCTTTTGAGTAGGTGTTTTCTAGATCACTAAAGATGCTATGTAATGGGTGAGAAATATTGCCCATATAAACCTCAATACGACACAGCAAACGCTTAATACCCATTGCGGTGACATACTCATCTTCTGTTGTAACTTTCGGCTTTGTCGGGACGTTTAGAGCATCTTCAATCTCTTCTCGGTATGACGCATCAATTGCTAGCTTGCTTGCATCACATGTGTAGTAACTCAAAACTTCTGTAATATTCATGTTTTTGCTCCTTGGCTGGTGGACAAGGTAATTATCTACAGACATCCATTCATTTAGGCGATGAAATGAAGCGATAAGACAATGGCGTTTTGATTTCACTTAAAGCAATCCACAAAAATCAGATTGTAGTGTGTTATGTGGGGGGGGACAGTCGATTATTGGGAGCTTGCCAAGCCCTTGTACACTTAAGTTGTGGGCATGTTAGTTACTTGCTGATTAGTCTGTGCATAGTGGTATGAGAGAAATAAGTTACTAAAAAGACTGGTAAACCTGTTCGTACAGTTATTAGAATAAATGTGGACAGAAAAAAAGATCCATACTAGTCGCTGTTACCGATGCATATCACCGTCACATTAACTCAGCTAGTTAAACGAGGGAAATTAACCCTCTCACCAAACGTCATATCTAGTATCGTGCGTCAGATGTCGGTACACACCATATAGGACTTAGAACATGCAACAAGATCTAACACTAAAAGATGCCTTACAGAAGTTGGAGCAACTAAAAAGCAATTATGAAGACGCCAGAAGTAGCTATCTATGTGAGCTAGAACGAGATGCTGAGAGAGGGGAAGGAAGTTTCGCTCAGGAGCAACGAAGAGAAGAACATCAAAGGCAACTTAGAGAAGCAGAGCAGTACGCACTAGCTGAATATCAAAATCAATTGAACATCGTTCAAAACCTTAGAAGCTAATGGTAGCGGAATTTAGCCCCCTACGTCGGTAAGGGGCTAGTTATGTTATTTCTTTAGATAATTAAGAGCTTTATAACGGTAGACTTTTGTTGTCATTTGAGACTTGTTGAAAGCCAGTTTACGCAATAACTGTTTACTTACACCTGTATCAGATTCTTTTAGTAACTCTAGAGCTACGGCTTCCGAGTCATACAATGCAACAACGGTTTCTGAAAGATTGGCGATACGTTTCTTGTAGCGACGATGTAAGCGCCAGTACGCAAGTGCAAAGCATGAAACAGAAATAACAATCATGCTTGAAAACTCCACTGGATTCTTTAACAAAAGTTCAATGGTTTTGATTGCAAATTCAATAATGTCGTACATGACTCACCCCTTTAAATAATGTCTTAATTCATGCTTTAATTATATTTGCGTGGTGATGGTATTACTATTTTTTAGGTCTTAATGACTCATTCTTTATATGTTGTGATTATGTGGTAAATCTGTATTTAAGACAGAAGTAATTGTGATTCATTTTAATAAATATAAACATGTAACTCATTCGGAAGTTAGCCATTTAATTATGAGTAACTAGCGAGATTTATTTAATCACTTAAACATGTAAGGTAATAGGATGAAAATTAAACCTGTTAATTTAAAAAGAAATCAAAACATCAAATTTGTACTTAAAGGTAAGCCATGTTTTGGTACTGTATTGCACTCTACAAAATCAAAAACAACAATTTATCATCATGAAGGAACGGCAAGTAAGGGCTATGTAGCAACACTGATAAGTAAAACGCCGCTACTGACGGTTGAAGAAGTTACCGAATCAGCGATTAATCCGAAACATCGTGATATCGTCAAAAAGATTACTTCGATTCAGAAAGGTGATCTTGTAAAGGTTTGGGATAAGGAATTGGGTGACTTCGTCGGTAAACTTGATTCGATAACAACTAAAGGCTACACGATTAGCAATGCGAACCGTACTTATATCTTTCCTTTCAGCTATATGATTGAAAAAACGGACTCATTAGTTGAAGAGAAACCAATGCCTCTAGATAGCTGGACAGCAAAAAAAGGTCGCTCAAACATTGAGTATCATGATGGTGGTGCTTGTCAAATGTGGATTCTATACCACGATAACAAAAAGGTACTAGAAGTGACAGAAGATGCTTGGTCTGGTCCATATGACTTCAGAAATATTGCCTTGGTCGGTGATAAACAAGCCCATGACGCTCTAACTTCTGACGCCAAAAAATCGTTTGAGATTGCAGGTATTCCTGAAAGCCGTCACTTTTACGCAGAAAGTGCAGATTGTATTGGTCAATGGCTCTTAAAACGAGAGCTAGTTTCTCTAAAAGATAATTTTTCTGACTAATTGTATATAGCTCTGTTATAATCAATTTGCTGAGTAGCAATATATGCAACTTAGAGCTGGTGGTCTTCTGATAGCCCTGTGGCAATCGAATAACCGGACGCGACTAGCACCCTCTCTACCTTCTATAGCTCCATACTTTCCCCTTTAGCATAACCTCACAAATCTCCCAATCACACGCTGTTCTAGATATAAATCTCACTTTATTTGAAATTTGGAGTAATTTTGTTACTTGGCTACAAAATGAAATCTATTCAGTTTTTTTACTCAAATTTATAATACTCTTGATGTATTCTAGTTTTGTGCATAATTAAGAGTGTGCGCTGACTAAAGTAGTTAAGCGGAAGTTATTAAAATTTAGTATCTCTTTGGTTCTCGGTGAAAGAGTGATTCAAATGTCATTTTTACAAGGTTTTTATAACTTGTATTGTCAAACGTAGATCAGTGGATTAATCTCGAAAATAGATACAGAACATATTAATCTGTAAGGCATTGATTAAGGTAAATTAATTTTCTTAAAGTTATTGACAGGTTAATGTATCTAACCGATTTTAAGGCAAAAGTGCAGAATCTATTTACAACCCAAATCGTTCATGTGAACCTTGTTGACGTCTTGAAATGGAATAAAAAAAGGCTGAGTCCTTAGAACTCAGCCTTTAATTAACTAGGAGGCAATATGTAATTGACCCAGTTTGGAGCTAACTAGACAAGCTTCACTCCGAGTTTGTGCGCATTAGGTGACTGGACCTCACTTAATACGACTTACCTTGGCTAAACCATAAACCCATAGGAGAATGCTATGGCAAAACTAATCGATTTGGCGATCGCAATCATCAACCTGTTAGTTGTCTTTCTTGAGACACTACTACGTTAACCGACCGGTCTAGGGGTGAGTATTCGCCCCTAGTAGCCAAGCACAACTATCTATTATTTCAGAATAGCTGTCAATTCACGATTTTGTTTCAGAGATAACCATTTTCTTCAATTGCATTTACCTGGTGTGTGGGTGGCATTTTAAACAAGCCAAGGCTGCGAGACGTAAATGTGACATCAAGCCTATCAACTCATATAGCGATATTCTCAGGTTTGAATCTTCCGCATTTGCCCAATTCATTAAGGTTTGGCTCTTTTGTCCAATAGGCACTTTTCAGTGGTACGCATTAATCAAATCGGATTTATAGTTACGTAAATCAAAAATGATTCATTCAACTAACTAACTGATAACAGGTAGAAATTATGCGAGTTTTTGCAAGATTTAGCACACAGCCTTTTTTTGGAGAGCTATCGCCAATCCACTCAGTCGAAGACCTTTTTAAACAAGTAAAAAATCGAGTAGGGCTACTTAACTTACTTGAGGATGAGCAAGGTAATCCTCGCTCATCTGAAAGCTTTTCGGAGCAAGAGTTGCTTGATATTTATAAGAGCTTATCTTGGCATGATGAGATCCATCTGGTTAGTAGCATCGAAGAGTTAAAGAAACTTAGTGACGATGAGAAGTTTCAGAAACTGGTTGAGCAATTTATCGATCACCACAAAGCCTCTTAGTTATTTGCGAATCAGTCTTATTTGATACTCCTGTCTAGGGGTATCCGATAAGACCGCAAACCTATTAAGTTCGGTTCCTATCTGAATTGTCACGCCTCACGGAAAATGAGCGAATTGCACCTATGGCGATTCGTTTTTCTCATCAAAAGGGGCAAGGTAGAAATACAACAGTCATTTTGGGCTTGTAGAGAGTTTTCTTTCGAATAAGTCATTCTTACTTTGGCATAGTTATTACATCAAACGGCGCTGCTTACGTGCGGTAGACAAAATCACTAATAGTAAATAAGGATTTCAAACATGGATTTACAGAAACTAGCAAAAATGAGCGAAGCAGATATTGCTTCTTGGGTACGCGATAACGCAGAATCATTCACTCTAATCTCAAATTCCGAGCTTGAAGAAGTAATCTCAAATCGTGATGACTGGGAAGGGAAGGCTACGTCGTTGGCAACTAATGTTGGTAAGCTATTTGATTTTGATGTCGGTGAGCATAGTAATCTCAATTGCCCCGTACAAGCTGCTAATGAGAAACTACAGTTGGAGTTTGAGCTTAAGGAAAAGCGTATTGCGCTTAAGCAGCGTTTGCATTCCACGTTGAATGATCAAATGTTAAATTAAAGCGGATACATGGCAGGAAGCAAGATTCAGTCTTTGGTTGCTGTCCAAGCAATCAAAGGCTTTCTCCTTAGTAGTGACCCAGAAAATCAACTGACTTTTAAAATTTCTAATTACACTGCTGTAACTTTAAGTTGAGTTGGTTGGGCATGGTATCGTATGCCCACCAGCCGCATCCAATAATGGAGATTTACATGACTGTCTCAATCAACCTTAGCCTACGTGCCCTGTATCTAGGCTCCACCGATAATGGTGTCAAGGTTCATAGTCGATTTTTAGAAACATGCGACGTTAACACCGTATTTGCTTCATTTAAGAAAGAAAGCATTTCGACAAATAACGCGCCGTTCTTTATTGATCTATTCGATGAAGATGAAAGCATTATCAAGGAAACAATTGGCGTAACAGAAGAAACTTATAGCCGAATTACAGGTGAAGTGGTTCTGACGTATGACGATTATCAACGCGCTGATCGGCTACACGAAGATGCTCTTTTCGGAGCCATGCAAGAACTCTTACGAGAGAAAGGTATTGATGTCCCAGAAAACACAGCTTCAGAACTATTTGATGCAGCGTTAGCGGCTCATCGATTCCGCAAACAGGATCACGCGATGATAGAGGTCGGTGTTGACGACTTGTCGTTGATAAACGAGCCTGAGCATTAATTACTACTAGTGTGGATTATCGCTGGTGGCTAGCCACGTTTGGAAGAAAGGTTGATGAGTATAATGGAAGTAACCACAAAGTCAGTGACCATCAAAGAACTAAATTTTGATGGGTCAAAATTAACAAAAACAAAATTACCCAGCATTGAAGTAATTAACCATACTAGTGCTTTAGAAGGACTAATGCATGGTGGTCTTGTTGTTTTGGCAAAATACCCTATTCAAACCTATTACAAAGCAATTGAGGTGGTAAGAAACGCCACAGGGATGAAATTAGAATGCCCACCAAAAGAAGAACTATCTCATCACGCGAAGTCTCAATGTCTCAATGGAGTAATTCTGTACGATGAGCCAAATGCTCGCCTCTTAAATACATGGTTCTCAGAAACTGAATATGTAACAAACTCACTAACCAACCTTCAGAATGAGTTTGATTCATTCAATTGTGCCATTAATACAATCAGTAGTTTGAATGAACTGAGTGATGAAGGAGTTGCTGAGCTTGTCAGGTGTTTAATCCCATTGCTTAAACACATAAATGATTTTGACTTGATACACTACATTGAACTAGCGAAACATTCAGGATTAGATGCTCCGTTTGATCATCCACTTCGAAGACGGCGTCCTCAACTAACCGAATCTGAGTCACAGGAATGGTATGAAGATGGACGCATTATTGGAATCCCGCAGTACGCTCTCCAAGGGGAATACTTACGTCAGAGCAATGATTGGCAAGAACTTTTTTCGACCAAACTTGATGATGAGTGGAGCTTCAATACACTTAGATCGCCACGAAAAGAACTGAAATCGTGGCAACAAACGAAGCAGTGGTTGTTAGAAACGCTGAAAAAGGAGTTCGATGAAACGGATGAAAGGCTGCAAGATGAAACTCGATGTTATGATTATGTAAGAACTAGCTTTTCTGATGCCCCTTTCATTGAGATATTTTAGTTTTCATTTACCTAATTCAATTGGTGGTCACGATAACGCGGCATGGCGTGAAGATTAAGTAAGCAATGTGAAATGGAAGTGCAATCGCTCATGGCTTCACGTAAGCATTGTTCAGTCAAACACAAAAGGGACACTCATCGCGCCCCTTTAAATAAATGTGAATTAAAGCAGTTAACGTACCGAGCCAGGTAGTGCATTTGATTTGGCTAGCTGATCGTTCATCAACTCGATCATTGAATCAGGAAAGAGAATATGTACCGTCTTTTTCTTGAAAAATCGAAACGTGATACCGTGAGACTCAACATTGTCGATCTCTGAGTAATCTAGTCCCGCGCCCTTTAATGCCACTTCCAACTCATCGAGTATGCCATTTCGTGCTAGACCGTTTTCATTGATAGCTAAACGGTTTGCTAAAATCCATCGCCAAACAATACCTAGTAACGTTTCTAAGGGACTGAAGCTGTTGACTTTGAAGTGCCCCCCGTATTCGATAAATGCATCATCCACGATGACACGCTTACCGAACTTCACCCCGTCGTTTGATGTATATGTGCCTGAGAGAGCTGCAAACGAGTCCATTAATGCTTCTAGCATTGTCTCACCGTGTGTTTCATAAAAACTTGCTAGCGTGGATTCTACGATGTCTAACACGAATGGCTGTGGGTTCTCATTGCAATCATTATTGAATTTGTCAGATTGTTTTTTAGACATTAGCTTTAGCAAGCCTAATCGGTTAAACAGCATCTCCCATAAAAGACCATCAACAACCTTTGTTACTTTCGGTATGACATCTTCATCGCACATTGAGTGCAGTGTCACCTCTCTAATGAAACGAATACGATTGCTGGACGTTTCACCACATTCTTGGGCAATCTTCGAAAACGAAAAATCAAAACTCATCGGATAGCTTTGATTGTAATCAGGGATTAGACAGTCAATGTTATGACTCAACTGGATTGCTTTTTTGTGCAATATGAGAGAAGTGGCATACACATCAATGAATTGAGTTCTCTTTTGGACAAGCGACTCTATGAGCTTAGCTTCTACGGGTAGTTGTTTCATGTTGAACTGCCTTCTACGTTAAATGGAGCTGGCAAGCAGCCTATTGCGGATAGTTGAAGTATGCCTAATTTAAGGGAGATTCAATCAGAAGATATCTCCCATTAAGACCCAATTGATGAGACTAAGCTGTAACACCAGCCTGTTGACGGCTTAATCGCAATTTGCGTGCCGCGTTGCGAGCTTCAATTCTAAGTTCAATTCGACGACGAGCTGCGTAAGGGGACGAAGAAATATCGACAAGGGTTACTCCCATCTTTAACTTATGCATGAGGTCTTTTTCTAGCTCAGTGCTATAAACCCATTCACGGTTAATCGGTACGCTTGCTTCTTCACATGCACGCTTGTAACGTCGTTCAAAACGTGCAGCGATTTTATCTATAAGTCTGTAGGCTCTGGATAACCCAATCGACACTACAAATTGAAAAGCGTCTTTCTCCCCTGGAAGCAGATCCATACCTTCGCAACTGGTAAGCATATCGTAATTATTTGTTTGATTGGTCATCTGAATATTCCTTCTAAATCATTGTTTTGTGTACTAAGTGACTAGCTATAAATTCATTGTGACGATTTCAGAATGGAGCATCAGGCTAAAATGTCTCGACAAGAGAAAAGTAAGACAATTGTGAAAGCGATTGTAGGAGAGAAATAAAGATCCATACTAGTTGCTATTACCGAGCATGAATCCATGCTAATGATGAGTATTAAAGTGTCATACCCGTTTTCCCTCTAATTTTCGACTATATGAAATACTGTGTTTTCAGTATACGGTTGACGAATATCAAAAGTTAACTTGCCATAGGCTGCTAATTTCATTAATTGCACATTAGCCTCACCGATGGAGTAATTAAGTTGTTCGCACAGACCTTTGGCTGTTAGTGGTCTATCTAATAAGGTCGGTACTACCAAGGATTGTCCATCATTAGGAAAAAACGATCCTTTATGATATCGCTGCATCAAATCAATATTTTTAACCATCGGGTTTTCAAGTAGAAAACTGTCAGACCAAAAGTGGATAGGATACTGTTGGTGTAAGCACTCGATTTGTTCTTTAGTAAGTGTCGAATCTTTATAGCAAAGCAGGTAGAAATCTTCTTGCTTGTAATGCACATTGAAGTCGGGAGTTAATTGCCGCTTCTTGCCGTTCATCAGATAGGTCAGTGTCTTGTGATTGCGTGAAAAGTGACTGACGTTTTTATTGAAATCGAGCAACTTGCAAGCGCAAAAAGCTCGATAGGTAGACACTTCCAAATAGCCTTCGTGCTCAGTCCAAACCGTTGCGTACTTGTATCTATTCACTTATCCATCTTTCCATTCCATGACTCTAAGCCAGTATAGCAAAGCCGTTTTCCCCCAAAGCCCCGTGTTTGCATGTTATAAGCTAACCAACACGATCAAATTGCTTGTGTGTGTATATTTGCCAATAGTCGGAGAATACACATATGCCAAAAGCCAAAGCCAAGGCGAAAAGCCTTACCAATTCTCAAGTAAAAAAGCTCCTGTCTCGATGCCAGCTCATGCAGAACGCCGAACTAAAGCGATTAGTTTTGGCGTTGTCATTTTCTACTCTGAGAGTTAGCGAACTAGCCCAAATCACTGTTGATCATGTGATCATGCCTACAGGTAAAATCAAAGATGAGATTTATCTAAGAGCATCGTTGTGCAAGCGACGAAAGCCCCGTTCTATCTGGTTAAGCAAACTAGCTAAACAAATTATCCAAGAGTGGATTGACTATCGAAAGTCTCGCCAGTGGGCAACAACGTTTGACGACTCCTATCAACAGCTTAATCCCCTTAGCAAGCTAGTGCTGAATAACCGAGGGCGTTGTTATTCGATGAAGCGTAACACCAGAGTAAACCAAGCGGGTGAACGGGTAGACTATCAAGCTTGTGACGTGCTTGAGTTGATGATTCGAAATATTTACAAACGTTGTGGTATGAAAGGATGTTCATCTCATACTGGTAGGCGCAGTTATGCAAGTAATATGAACGCTTTAGGCATCGAACTGACCGCAATACAAAGGACTTTAGGGCATTCAGAACCATCTATGAGCTTGGAATACATCGACATTTCAGCTAACCAGTTATCTAAAGCGGCTGAATTGGCATTGTAGTTATAACAATGTTGACACCAAGATTAAAAGGTATACAATTACTAATGTTATAACAATGTATTCACAGTGAGGTTGAGGTATGCGCACTCAAGTACGAAAAATTGGTAACAGTCTTGGCAATATAATTCCTGCCGCTTTCATTAAGCAGTTAGGGCTTGTCGAGGGTGCAGATATCGAAGTTAAAGCTGATGGCAAAAAGATCACTATTGAACCAATCAAGCGCCCTAAGAAACGCTTTCCGTTCAGCGAAAAAGAGCTTCTGAACGGTTTAGATGCTCATACGGCACATGCTGACGAATTAGCGGTTGTTTCTGGTAAGGAGCTAGGCGAGTAATGGCTCAGTATATCCCTAAACGTAATGACATTATCTGGTTAGATTTTGAACCCGTGAAAGGCAAAGAGATCGGCAAGTACCGTCCAGCTATTGTCCTTTCAAGTAAAGAATACAATCAGCAAACGGGGCTACTTATCTGCTGCCCGATTAGTACCAGTATTCGAGGTCAAGCTACCGAGGTTTCAGTAAAGAATCTAGATAAACCAAGTGTCGTGGCATCAAGTTTGATTCAAACACTTTCTTGGAAAGACCGTAACGCGAAGAAGATAACCACCGCAGAAAACGGTGTGATGGAAGATGTTTTGCTGAGACTTATCCCGTTGATTGGGGCAGAGTCTCTATTTGAAGAGTAAGCGAGGGAAACTCATGCCTAGAACGTTACGCTACGATACGACAGTTCGCCAAGGTGGTGATTCATGGACAATTTGGGGATTGGGCGTTGAGCGTGACGGAAAGGTATTGTGTCACCTTGCTTCTCAAACTCGTTTTAGAAAACAGAAAAATGGGAATAACCCAATACAGCGACAGGATTGGGTAAAAGGCACCAAACAGAATTAAGGGGAAAGTATGGCATTTAAAATCGCACATAAAAACAAAGTTCAGGCAAAAAAACTTGGTCGAGTCTTTAATCGCAAAGTCATTGCTGTAACAGGTGAATCAATTTTTAAGAAACATTTAGATTCGGGAAAAAATCGTATGAATACCGAAGTGATCGGGGTTTCGTCTAAATCTGGTTCAGGTGAATCAATTCTTGAAAAGTTATCCAAGCTAGATGCTCAAGATGGTGGGAATCGTGTTGAACAGATACTAAGTGATTCATAGGGGAATATCGTTCATGAGTTATTTCAGCTTAAAGGAAGCAAGCCAACGTATGAAAAGAGCTACTTCTGAAATGACCTCTGCGGTTGTAGCACTTCAAGATTGTGATGGTTTTGAATCGACAATCAAAGAAATGAAAGAGCAAATCGGTGATATGACGGTTGCTACTCAGTTGATTGATGCTCAACTAACAGAACTAGATAAACAGCGTCATCCAGACGCAACCATTTAACAGGGGAAAGGTATGACTGAATTTGAAGAAAAAATGCTCAAACAGGCTAAAGAGCAAACATCACGAATAAACATAATTACTTTGATTCTGTTTTCAATGCTTGGGTTTGTCGGCGTGATCGCTTGGAAAGTTATTTAGACCAAATTAGATAACAAGGGGAATTTTACAATGAAGTCGGCAATGGTAGATTTTGTAAAAAGTGAATCAGCAGTTTCTGAGGCTGAGCGTGATTTTCAGATGTGGTACAAACAGGTAACGCAACGTATTGGTTCAAGCGTTGACAGCGATTGGGCATTCGATTTATTTGCTGATGGATGCAGCGTAAAAGATGCTGTAGCCGAAATGACACCCAACTAATAACTTTCAGCCGCTTTTGCAAAGCGTATTCGCGTTACAGAATGCGCTTGATAAAGGTGGAAGTCGTTCAGCAGGTTTTTAAACATCCTTCGCAGAAATCCGATTTGCAGCCGTAAGCTGCTTAAACGTCAACCGGAGGGAAAACTACGATATGACAGTTCGCCAAGATGGTGATTCATGGACAATTTGGGGATTGGGCGTTGAGCGTGACGGAAAGTTATTGGGTCGCACAAAAAGCGGTGTCGATTACAGTATTAGCAATGATTTAGTGTCTTTTTTCTTCGGTAGGAATAAACACAATGCACAAACCTAGTGAAGTAAAAATTATTACTTTTGTAGACATTCAAGAACCACTAGTTTCTCACTGGATTGCGCAAACTGGTACTTCGTCCAACGGTGTAACAGTTAGGCTCACGGAAGCAGAAGCCGATTTACTGGCAGAAGCTCTAAATACAACTGTTAAACAAATCTAACGGGGAAGTTGGCAGTGAATGTACCACTGCCATTTTAGTATGATGTTTTGTTGCTCAGTATGAATCTTTATTACTTAGTATGAACTTTATTCTACTCACACAGCGATGCTATTAAACTTTGGCGCTACCCTGGGCGTAGGACTTCTTGCTCTCTTAGGGGCAGTTACTCTGTGTTTAGGCTTTGGGTGGATATTAAACTTGCTATTTCTGGACTATCTAATACAAAAAGGTGCCGTGGAAAACAGTAGTGAATTCTGGTCCTTAATCAGAACGTTCTATTTAATTTTGATTATGCCACCACTTTACCTCTACTTGTTTAGAATGCTGCCTCATGCAATGCAAGATAACTTGAAAGAGAATGCTAAGAGTACCGCGATAGCTTTCATTCATGTGGGAGATTGGCTGGGTAAAGGAGTTCTTTTCGCTATAGGCTTCTACCTTGTTGCTCAGCAGTTTAATTTTGCCCTCTAGCGCAGATAAGTAAATCTCGTTGCTCACATCAATTCCAAGAACACTTGGTTTAGATCGAGCAGCGACATTTCCAAACTTTTCAAATTCACTCGATGTATCGCTTTGATACATGATGTCGGGATTATCTCACGCGGTGACGCCCAAATCTTGCGTTCGCTGAAAGCATATTCTGGATTAAGCATCGGGTATCCAGTCCAGAACACATCATTATCCCAATCCTCTTCTTCAAGAAGCAATTCGAACTCAATGACATAGTGATGATGAGTATCTAGCACGCAGCGTTGCTTGTGGTCGCTTGCTGTTTCAAAATCTGTAGCTAACAAATACCAGTTTGGGTCATAGCTGTGAGGATTGATCAAACCCGATCTAATTATGGATTTTAAGTTGGTAAGCGATGTGCCGTGGTAGTATCGACGGGTAATCATACTAGCCTCCAATTTCTTAACGCCACATTCCGGCATTGGTTTCTAATTGACTTCGCACCACTAGCTGCGTCAGATGCTGGTGGCGCGATGTGATATACAACCAAGTAGAACTAGTCTATTCCTAGAACTTCATCTATCACACTTATTAACTTACCGCCTTCTAATGAATTATTGATAGTTAGCACCTTTTCGCGCTTGTACTCATTCGCTGTTTTGATAATAAACTCTCTTGCTTGCCAGAGGGCGGTCTTGAGTTGTTCTTCACTGCTAGTTGGGTATAACGGGACCGCATCAAGGATGAAATCACTTGGGTCCAAAGGTTTTGCTGGCGTAGAGGATTCAAACGAAAAATAGCTCTCGCCATCAGAGTACACTATGATTTCAGGGGAGCCAGAGGCTCCCAATAGCGATGCTTTGTAGTAACCTTTCGCTGCGACTTGATTAGCCATTGATAACCCCCTGTTCAAATAAGATAGTGTTGATTCTATGCTGAATACGCGAAGCCGAGATGAACTGTCGTTTAGCTAGGAGCTGGTTTAACGTATCTTCGAGTAGTTCCATTGTTGGCTGTTCAGGCTCGTTTACCAATTCGCCAATGATGCTAAACTCAAAACCGTTGATTTTCTGTGGCATTGCCTTTTCCTTTAAGCGTCTAGTTTATAGCTAAATGTTAGCCATGAAACCAAATGAAAACAGCAGATTAAGAGGTGATAAGAACTTTGTTCTCTCTCTTCGTTTAGGTAAGTGATGAATTAGATAGCCATCATGTCATCAAGTATTTTTAGAGCCGAACTTAGCTTATCTTGGGTAGTGGACCCTTCAAGTTCCGGAAACATATCTGACAAAATACGACTTTCGTCAATTACGTATAACCATGCGCTATTTGCTGCAATACCTTCAGGACTGTCTTCAATGACACCAGTTTCTATTAGCCAGTTATCAAAGGTTTTCTCGTTTAGAATGACGGCAATGTCTTCCTTAGCGCCACCAGTATAAGCACAAGTAAAAATAGCCTTAACCGTGACTACAGAATCATTAAAGGCTGATGCCGCGAGCTTTGACTCAGAGCTGAATGGTTCAAACCCTTGCTGAGCTTCCCAAGTTTTGTAAGGTGTTAAATGAATGGATGTCATACTACTTTCCTCGATAAAAACATCATGAGGCAATGTTAGGTGATTAAATTGGCTGACACTTAAAAGCATCAGCCGTTAAGAGAAAACTGTAAGGATAGATTGTTATCGAATACGGGGTGGCAGTCGTTCTAGCTCTGAGGTGGTTGGGTATGAACTGCAATGCTTAATTAGGTCATGAACAGTTAGTTCTTTACTAAAGTATTTAATTTGCCAAGACATATACGGAAGAGAGCGGTTATCAACAATGCACTGATTAACCCCCAACCAATTGTGTAGTTGCTCCAAGGTATGGAACTGCATAGCCGTGTTGAACCCGAGTGATGGGTGTAGTGTTATTCCCTTGAAGTGTTGCCTTAGCCCTTGCGGGATTTGCTCGATCAGGCTTCGTAAAGGAGTTGCAGGGCTTGGCTTTACTGATGGAAGCTGTCCGGTCGTTTGATAGCGCATTAGCTTCTTAGGCTCTCTCATCATTGCTTGAATCGCTCGATTTCCCATGATTATCTCCATATCAAAAATAGTTAGGCAGCAATTTTTAAGTCATTGGTGAAAATGTCTTTTTCCAACTGGCGAACATTCTCAACAGGATAAAACTGTCCGTTGAAAACAAACCCATAGCTTCTACCAACGCTTGCCACATCACGGTACATTGACGCAAGCTCAACCACCTCATCAAATGGAATGAACCATGCCGATGTGCGGTTTGATGGCACATACAAGCAACCTTGTGCTTGTGCTTCTTCGAAGCTATGTAACTCAACATTGAAGTAAACAAATTGAATTGAACGTTTCATTTCATCACCTATGAGTAATTGCTGGTGGACATAGTTAATGATATGCGTGAAATCGGAGATGAATGGGGGTGAATCGAGCGATAAGACAAAAGGTGTAAGTCTGGTGACTATTTAGTTTTAGTAAGGGAGGCGCAACCTCCCGAACACTTACTTAACGTTTAATTAAGCACCAAGTGAGGCTGCTACAATTGTTGTTCGAGCAAGCTCCTTTAAATCAAGAGTGTCAGTGTTGATGTTGTATAAAGGAAGTTCTTCTTTCAACTTACGCTCAAGTTCCGAGGTAAACATAAAGCCAGTACCAGCTCGATTTCGCTTGAAAATCTTAAGGGCAATTTGTTTAGTATCCATTTACCGTTCTCCTTGTCTGGAAATTGCGTGCTTTTGTTCTATGACCCGTTTCATTCGCTTTTGCTTATAGCCAATAAAGACCACGAAAGATGTATATAAGAAATTTATTGAAAAGGTTGCTAGGTGGAATGGCTCAAACTTGAAAAATACCATTAACGCAAAATGAGTGAAGAACATTAGCGATATGATGTGTGCCAAAGCCGAGTACCAAACACCTACGAATTCTGTTACATCTGGCAATTTTAAATAGTTCATCCTTAGTCCTAAATCTTGTGACCTCAAAACGATTCTCCCCAATCAAGTCCATGAAAGGTTGTTGGAATGTGGCAATAAGAAATTTGTGGGAAGAACTCTTCCCACACTTGACGATGGTTAGTAACTGACTTCATCGGTATTGGAATCGAAGATTTTTACCGCGTAATATTGCGAAAGGTGCTGATCTTTGATTGACACTGCAGTTAGAAATCGACTTTCACCGCCGATAAATAAACCTTTTTTACTCGCCACGTCTTCATGGGTTTCATAGCCCATTACTAAAAAGCGTTCGGTGTCATCAACAATGCTAAACACCTCACAAGAGCTTTCGGGATGGTTTCGGATGTATTCATTGTCACGATGTACGATTCTTTGGAACTGTTGCAACGCCCGGATGTCATTTTCTTCTAAAAACAATGAGTCTCCCTGGTATCGTACTTTCATGGGATGCTCTTTGATCAACTGAATACCCACGCCGTTGACTAAAAAACGGTCTTTCTTGGTTATTTGGTGCACGTTTTTGTTTTTACCCAATATCAAAGTAAGGATAGGGGGGTGCTCTGAGTTAATAAGATGCGGATTGGGTTTGTTCTCTTCCATATACAGTTGAGTGTTGACCAATGAGCGTTCAACATCTCCAATAAGATAACCTGAAATTCCTGACTTACCTTGCCATAGCGCCTGATGCTTCTCACCATCACTAGTGATGAAGGTAAACCTTTCCCCCTTTTGTATGGATGAAGGGATGGTAGCGATTGAAATTGACCCCATACCCTCAATCTCAAATACATGATTTGAATCAGCGCGACTAACTAACTGGACGTTCATTTCTCTCTCCTTAATAACAATGAGCTAACTGAGTTCAAGTATCTGGGATACCGGTATTTCAATTGGGTATAAAACAGGAGCTAAGACAAAATTAGGCATTTTATACACACTAACTGGTGATTGTATTTGCATATTGAGCAATAAATATGCACTTTTAAAAGTGTTTGCCCCGTAAATTTTTTAATAAAGTGAATACTATCTCATTTTGCTGAATGATTACCAAGTGTACTCTATATGTATTGTAATTTATGGATGATAATTGAGTTAAATATAGTGAGATATTTGAAAGCGATATGGTGATGCGATGTGTGTAAAAAAATCTACGAATACAAACTTAGGTAGTGATAAGAATGACCACCAGCCTAATTTAACTCGATTTATTCAGGCTCAAACTCTTTCAGAAGCTTGTTCAGCGTTGATTTCCGATGGTATGAAGGGGACGCATTTCTTAAGCCCGATAAATGCCATACTTCCTATGTTGCAGAGTATGTTGAAGCTAAGCACTAATGAACACACTCCTACAGTACTTCATGGTCATTCATTTAATCTCAAGCGAATATGTGTAGCCTTTAAATTGGAATCACCATATCTACAACTTCACCTCGTAAAACTGTACGTAGAATGCTTCTTTCCACACCTGGCTAAGCATTTACTATCTAATGAATGCAAAGAGGGGCTATCACTATCTGATATGCGAAGTAAATGCCCATTCAAACAATACCTTCAACAGCTAGTCGTCCAGTCAAACCTGAGCGACGTTGAGCTTGAGAATATCTCATATGATTTATTAGGTGATTCTACAAAGCTAGGTAGGGTAAAGCATTGCCCGGAACCCCTATACTTCCCATCAACACATCTACACAAACTAGCTTTGTCGTTAGGCGCGGATTTGAATCGATTTCTAGCACTTTGGATAAGAGAGTGTGCTCCGGAGGTTTGGATTATTCTATTTGGTATAGATGTAGATCAGGCAAATAAAGATCTCATTCAACTCATCGACCACGTAGGGTCAAACAAGAAAGTGGCTTAAGCTGGGGGCGTTGCCCCCAAAACCGCGAGCTATCAGAACTTATAGGTCATGTTTGCTGATACGCCAGCTTGATTCTCACCTGCATATTGAGCTGCCACATCAAAAAGCCCTTTATCAAAAACATTAAGACCAATACCTGCAGATATAGAGTCATCAAGATTGCTCTTAAGGTCTGATTCATATCCAAAGCGAATTTGAGCGATGCTCCACGCATCAAACTCAACTCCGGCTCTGATCATTTGAGTATCGTCAGACTCGATATTAAATCGTTCTAACTTCGTAACATCGGCATCTAAGGCGACAGAGTAAGAATCTCTAATATACGCAGCGCCAAGCGTTACTTCGGGAGATATCGAATAAGTAAATATTCTATCAATGGTGTCAATGCTGTAGGGGATTAGGTTTTTAGCGGCGACGCCAAAGCGCCACTTGTTGCCTAGCATCCATGTGGCACCTACATCGATGTTAAAACGAGCATCTTTTTTCTCAGAGTCTTCATAGTTATCTAAATCAAAATCACCTAACTCTTTTGAGATTGAATAAGTTCGTAACTCTTGATACTTAGGACTAATGCCAATGGTGACACTGTGACCTTTTAATTTCAGCTCCCTAGCAAAAGATACACCTACATCAAGTATGCCTGATCCAGCTAAGACCATTGTCGAGTGGTTATAGCGGTCTAATGGATTTGAACCTGTCGCAATTTCTGCAGACGAAATGAGATCAAGCTGTACTGACCCAAAAATGCTGGTGGCAATGCGATCATTTGGAATAACGGCAGAGACACCTACGGTAGAGTTTACATTTACAGCTTGATTATCACTAAGGTCGTCAAGTAACTCATCTAATTCAAACAACGTTTTGTAAGACGGAGTATTAACAAGATGCTCATATTTAGCCCTGATTTCATCGACAACGTCTAGAGTACGATCACTATCGCTTGCTGTTACACCTAACGCTGGGAGCATTAGCCCAAATCTTTTGTGTGAGGCGTTCACAGCTATCATTGCAGGATTAATAAACGGACCTGTTAACGCATCACTAGTTGTTACGCCAGTCCCACCCATACCCATGCTACGGGCATCTACAGAGTAGTTCGTCGCATGAATTGAAGTGGATGCCAATAGGAATGCCAACGGTAGGCTATTACTTAAATGTGTCTTCATATGACCAATATTCCTCTTGTTGAATATTGGCTATTACAGCATAAGGTGTATACATTAAAATCAATTAATAGAGAATTGTGATTTGTTTGAGTTGTTCGTTTGGTGGCTTGTGTAATGGATAAAAAAGTAAGAACTTAATTATGTGAACTTGATTCATTTAAAAGTTGATATTAAGAGAAGGAACAAAGTCCCTTCATTGTAATGTTTAACTTAATACGACTCCGCATGTGCACCATTCACTTCGAACCGCTGAACATTTTCTGCAACCTGGGTCTTCAGGTTTTTCTTTAATAGCGGCATCTATTGCAATATCGATAGATTCTGGTGACGAGAAATCGCATTGATTAAAGAATGACAGCATTTGCTCGGTTGTATTCAATTTTTCGAACCTTTCGATTGGTACGTACAAATCAAGCCAATATTGGTTAATTGAACCTCTCTCTTCGTTTGAGTAAACGTCTTTATTCAAGTCGACACCAAACGCTAAAGCCATTTGTGAAAATGATTTTTCAGTTTTGTCTAAGTTTTGGTGTAATTCGTCTTGTCGATGTCCTTGGAAGTCATGATCGTCATCGGATAGGTTAATGAAGCGCTTAGAGTCCTTAAGGACAAGTCGGAGGTAACGCATCCAAGTGCCATCAAATAAGCGAACACCACTGCCGGAGCAAAGTAAACGCCTTTCTCTTTCTGTTAGGGCTTGGAACTGGTTGTCACATATTGAGTGAGGAAGACCTAGTTCATCAAGTAAGTCCGGAGTGATGAGGTCACAATGCTCACCGTTGGCGTCAAATAAAGAGTAAGTTATGGATGGGTCTAGTTGTTGGTTTATTGTCATTGAATTATCTCCGGTAGGTATGGACGACAATTGAATGATAAAGGGCTGCATTCTGCCTTATTTGACTAAACCTCTAAATAAGACAAAAAGCAACCTAACTACCAAGAACTACGAATGTGAATTGATATTGGTAAGTTGAATACCTAAAGGTACATCTTTGTTTAGGCAGTTTTCGGTATTGAAATCTCTAACGAGCTTTGGAGAAATGTAAGTGTTTGCCTTAAAGATGGTTTTCTTTTCTTCAGTGACAAATTCACCCAGCAGCATTCCTTCGTTAGCTAATGCAATTGCGTTATGGTGAGGCATCAGCAATTCTAAAGGCTTGGTATGGTGAAGCAATATGTTCAACCAACAACAACAGATTGAGCTGATGAACTTCTCAATGCTTTGGTATATATGACCGTTCTGTTGCCTTGTTAACCAACGTTCAAGTACATGACTTGAGGATATGTGGATCTTGAAGCTGCTACCAAGATCAACTAGCCCGTATTTACCCTTCTTGTAAGCCACACCAAGTAACTCAACAACAACATATTCTTCACCATGTGTGTCTTCGCTTATCCTTAACGAAGCAACAACACCGAGAGGTCGAACCCTAAATTTTGGAGAAAGCATTGGTAACAGATAATGCCGATAGCCTAATTCCTTCATTAGCTTTTTAAAGTGTCGATCATATCGTTTTGGTGGCACTGCTCCTTGAACCAGATCGTTGATTAACGCATTTGCTTTATTATCTCGATGAATGTTGGGGCTGCGACTAGTATGCTCAACGACATTGCGAGTGAAGCGCTGTACCAATCCTCTGGCTAAACTGTCATCAACATACTCCAAAGCACTTAACTTTTTTAATTCTGTATAGGACATAATTTGCTCTTATAGCTTGCTGGTGGACAGGCGAGCTATACGCTCGCCTGTTGCTGGTGGCTATTGACTGAAACGCCAACCGGTTTTTTCAAAGAGGCTGTCGCTAACATTATGTGGAGCATTGCCTTTTGCAAACATTCTTGCCGCGCTATTGGCAGGGAAGGAATCAATATAGGCATTAATCAATGATTCTCGAATGGCGCGTGCTTCAAAGTAGCTTTTGGCAAGACTAGAACTGCCAGCACATGAAAGCTGCACCATTAAGCCGTGTCGCTCATTAACTTTATCGTTGAAAATGTCACTTAAGCTTGTTGTTTCAAAGATTCCCAACCACTTAATTGCCGTTTCTTTGTTGTTGGTAGATAAAAGCTCAACATCACCCAAACTCAGTGTGTGAAACTCACCACCGATAAATTCGTAAGGTTGAGATGTGAATTTAAGTTCTGTACTAACCGACATGATGTTTCCTTAATAATGATGTGTCTGGACAAATTCATCATGCCAAATCAGTTGAGTTCGGTTGGGTATAAAACAGTGAATAAGAGAAAAGTAAATTATGAGAGTGGTGGGGAGCAAAGCGTGCAATTGCTATTCCTCCCATCCCAAAGGCATCATCAAGGAAGAAGTTTATTTCGGATTAACTTCGATTCTACTTTTGTTGAATTACGTGGAAACCCCATGAATGCTTCGCAGTACGGAGGGTTTATCGCACCTTCGTCAAAACCTAGCTCCTTCATAAAAAAACCGACCAATCCACCAAGTGAACCAGGTCTGTTCAATCTTGAACTGGTAGAGAAGTTATTTTTATGGTCGTTTCTTATAAGGCTAGCCATCATGCTGAGGTGCTTAAACTGATTTAATGGTGGATTTAGGTTTAAATCTCGCTCACCGTAGAAAACCTGATCCTTGTATGCATATCCTCTTGATGGGAATTTTTTAAAGCCGCTTTTTTTATGGACTTCTAATTCGTCTAAACTGCAAGGAATATTTCGGGTGTTAACCGTATCACTATGAAGTGATGGTTCGGCGTATAGGTCAGCGATTGATTGCAAAATGGCTTTTGCTTGGTCGACGTTAATCGAGTTCCCAAGAGCAGCAACACGATGTCTTCGGAAGTTGCCTTTCGTTTCTAATGTGCAAATTTGGTCAATTAGATCCGGCGTGTGATGTTCCATCAAAGGGAACACATCCCCTGGCTGTTTGGTAGCAAACTTTTGAGCTACGACATCCAAAACGTTGGTTGGGGTATGAAACAATGGTGACGAAATATTATATCCGATAACGAAGCAACGGTGACGATAGTACGGATATCCGAACGCAGTACAGCTTGCCACGTCCCATTCAACTTTATAGCCAAGGTCAGTTAATTGTTGAACCGCAAGCTCAAGACCGCCAAAGGTAAAGTTGCTTGAGTTTTCAAGGATAACTAATTCAGGCATTAATAATTCAACTTTTTCCATTAACACATGAAATAAGTCACTTTTAGGTCCATTGATGCCTCTGCTTTCACTAGTGTTAGCGGAAGACAATGACTGACAAGGAAATCCGGAAATTAATGCCCTAGGAAATTCAACTACACCTTCTAACAGGTCATTCATTGTTATTGAACTAATGTCATTATTTAGCTCGCAAGCAGGGATATCTTCATTCTGACAGATTTCACTATATGGGTGATCATTTTCATGCAGTGCGAGGTACTTAACATCGCCTATAATATTGATGCCTTGTTCATCTAGATAAGTGTTACAGAAGTCATCAACCTCTGATGCACCGATGCAGTGAAAGTCCATATTTTCAATTGATTGGCTTGCAACATGGAATGATGAAATTCCAGCGCAGATTTCAAGAAAGGGGAAAGACTGATTGAAACTCATAATACACCTAAACAATGAATTAAATTATGCATTCAGTTTGCCAGATGGAATACAGCTAATGATGGGTAAAACAGTCGATAAGGAATGAGGAAGGTTAAAAACAATCCGAAGCGTTTAACTTCGGATTGTATGGTTTAGCCGAGTATTGTATAGCCTTTTAACTTCGCGTGGTGATTATTTACTGTATAGCCTTTGACGGCATCTAAAGGTAAGGGGCGACTGTAGCGCTCTCTCAACACCCTCCTGATATAGATTAAGGCTCTACGGCGCTTGATGTTGAGTTTCTTGATGTGCGCGTAAGGGCTGCTTGTACTATTTCGTAGTTGAGACAATAGAAGACAGTACATCCCATCCAAAGAATCCAGTGAAATAAACTTACCTGGTCCTAATGTAGAGTCGTATTTGCACTCAAAACAAACATGAAGAACGCCATTTATTTCTTGATATTTCATTTCAACATCTCCATACCATTGTCTGTTAAACGGTACTTTAGGACACTGCCAACTAAACGCGAATAGGGTGCCTCTCGAACCTCATATGACTCTGTTTGAACTAAACCAGCAGAGACGAGTCCAGAAAGAATATGAATTACATGATGCGGTCTGTCATGCTTAACCGCTGAATCTACTTTCTTAAGCTCAGCAAGTGCATTTAGAGAAAATTCTTTGACTTGCATAAAGTTTAAAGGGACGTGCTTTAATACAGACATGTAAAGGTCAGCACTCAAGTCAGAGAAAATTTCATTCCAAACTTTTGGGTCAATAACATGGTTTTGGCTTTGGACTGGGTCTGTGTGATAAATGGTCATTTTTACCTCGGATTGTTATCAGTTTTTCGATAGGTAGTTATTACAAGAGCAAGTTTCACTATGTGCGTTACAGTAGTTGCATAAGTAGTAACCAAGGTCGGTTTGGCTTAACTTGCTTGCATCATTCGTATGCGAGGTTTGTTTGGTTGATTCTTCAGTAACATTTATTTCGTTAGATACTTTCATTACGAGCACCAAGGTATTTAAAAGATGTGGTAATTATGATGCCATTTAAGCGGTTGATTGATTCTAAAAGGGTCGATAAGAACGAATAGAGAAACCACCAATCACAAACTTTGTAGCTGGTGGCTGGTGGTTAAAGAGATGCTAGTTAATTGAGTTCAGAAGGGTACTTAATAACAATCTTTTGATTTCGCTGTTTTCTTAAAGCAGAAAGCTGAGACTGAAGAGTCTCAATACTAGACTTAGTGAGGCTGATCTTTTTCTCGTAATAATCAACCAATTCCTGATACATCTGATCATCCAGCACATTATTGTCCAGCGACTTCAGTTCAAACTGATACTCCTGTAATGAGAGCTTGGTATCTTCTAGAGCATAGATTTGAGCAATTATCTCAATATGAGAGCGTTGAAGTAGATGTTTCTTTACAGCCACTTTCGCTTGCTTCTCGCTAGGATAGACTTCTACTTTACCAAGTGATGTGTATTTATCATCAATCAATGGCTCATAAATGCTTTCATCCATTGCGCTAGGATAGTGATCTGCAATACCCAACATGATGTTTTCTAAGTCATGTGCTAATACTGCCAAATAGCTAACTCCAAAGTGAACGCCCATACTATTTTCCTTACATTTAAATTGGTGTTTTAACGAGTAGATTTTGTCTAAATAGAACAAGTAAGTGCATATAAAATGAATCATTAAGACATTTGCGCTATGTGGGGGAGACGTGACAAGTAGAAGCATGTGCTGGTGGATGGCTGTATATGAAATTGATAATAAAAAACCAGCACTAAGGCTGGCTTAATTTAGCTAAGAAGATAGGCTTCAACTGTTAGTTCACTGTTGTCTGTAATAGAACGATAGGGAACAACGTGTGAGTCCACCCCAAAGATTTGCATTATAGTACGCCGGGTTTCCTGTCGGATGTTATCAAATGTTGTTTGTGTTCTAGTAGTACGCTTAATGACAATACGTCCATTTCGTTCTGTAATTTTAACCGTGTCACTTGATGAAGCTAAATCTACTAAGAGTTCATTTGCTCTTGCTCTGTAATAGCTTAAGGAAGGGGGCGAACAGGTCATGAACTTGTTACCTTTGATTTGTAAGTTATATTGGATGCCACTGTAGGGCATCCAATAAGGAAAGTTGACTACTTAATTAAAGACAGTGGGTGCTGGTTGAATTTTTGAAGAGTAAGAGCTAACTCGGCAGGAACCTCGTAAGCTGATGCTGAATAAACCATGTAATCATCCCACCACTCAGTACCTCGATCGTATTCCTCTCTAGTTAGGGCTGTATTGTGTGTTTCACCACACAACGCATCGTATTCAGCATCACCTTTACTTGCCGCTTCTCGAAAAGTCTCAACTGATTTCTCATACTCGCCCAAGCGAATGTTTACAGATACGAAGTAAATTTTATTTAATGATGATGTGGTCATAATAAGTTTCCGTTTGGTTCTGGTGAATTTGATTAGAGCGCTTAACTATTAGAAGTAAGCGCCATATAGGGCTATTCGCAAGGGATAATTGCTTGCGCGACTAATCGAGATTTCCCCTTTAAACGCTGATAACTACAAGTGCTATAAGCTTTACGCCCGATGCAGCTTGTTACTGACTCTGCTAGCAACTTACTTACTGTAGTAGGGCTATTAGTGCTGGAATCAATCTCTTGTGTGATAACAATGTTTCCATTGCTCTGAGACACGTTAACCTGCTGGTGGATGTTTAGTAGCTGATTAACAGTTTTAACGGTCATTTTAGGTTTCATTGATAACTCCCTCACAATGGAAAATGATTTCTTGTTGGAAGTAATTATCAGGCTCGTCGACTTTGATTTTCTGACTACATCAGTCGATAAGACCAAAGTATGTTTAACGTCAACTAAGACGGATTAGTAGCTTGTTTATAAACTGCTGCAATTAACAGTTCACTCTCTTTTCTAAGCTCTACCATTTTAGATGCTGGTAAAACAGTAGATAGGTGTTGCGTCATTGCCTCTACTGGTGGAACGCATCGTTGCATACATATGTTGTTATTCATTTCTCTACAATTTACGCAAGGCATGGTTATCTCCGCTTGTTACTTATGTGGTAAGTATGAGCCTAGAGAGGATGTTTAAAGTGGATAAATGAGTAGATAAGAAAGAAGTTCATGTGCGAGGTTAATACGGTCGATTATGAATAAGGAAAGTATTTTTGGAAATGCTGCGTGCTTCAGTCAAAAGGAAACTAAGAAAGAGGTGCTAAACACCTCTTTCAAGAACGCGTTATAGGTAGAGGCGATTGTTGAATGCCTGGTAGAGCTTAAATGTGATCTGATGTACTTGCTCAAAACTGAGCATACGGTACGTAAGTGTCATATAGGAAGAATACTTACCGGTGTAGTTGTCTCGGCGCAAAATTTCAATTTGAAGAGATGTGTTACCCAGGTAGGCACTGGCAACTAAAAATTTACAATGTGGGCTTGGTAGAGTTCCATCTATTTGCTCATCAGGTGAAAGAATAGAGTTTGCGTTTGAGTATTTTTCTTCGGTAGCATCCCAAGCGTTTGTAGTCAGGTTATCGTTAGTAACAACCTCGATTGAACTAAGAAAGCAAACAACTTCGCGAACAACTTCTGAATTGTTAAGGATGCATCCTTCGCTATCTAATGTTCGGATTGTGTTTTTAGTATTTAAAGTCATGTCTGTTCCTATCTGCTGGTGGATGTAATCAAAATAACATTCGGCGGGTAATTTTCTGGTGGAACATGTCTCAATAGGACAAAAGCCTTCAAACCGAAGGCTTGAGGTGAATTATTTTAAACTGAACGCCAAAAGGCTTTGTAAATCTCAATACCTATTTGTCCAACTAAATCGATATCGCCAGTGATGTACTTAATAGAGGCAAATCGGTGATTCTTATATTTACAATCTTGAACAAAAATTGTAATCCACTCACCTTCGCAGCAACCAAATTTTGTTAGTACAGTGAATTCTCCATCATGTAGATCACACAGGCTGTCATAGTTGAATTCAGTTCCAGTAGGGTTAATCTCAAAAAGGCTACAGAATTCTGCTAACGCAAGAGCATTGGTAGTTGAGTTGTTTTGCCCGGATGAAATTTCAATGCTACGAAGTACCGCTTCGATTTGATCATGAATCTCACCATTAGTAAGTGGTTTTAATTGCGATTTATTTAGAGAGTTCTGGTGGGTCGTTTGAATGCAGAGCGTGTTGTCAACTTTACAAATATGCATATCACTATCCTTCATTGAATTGAAGCGCCAGCTTAAACAAACAAAATGTGTCTTTGGTGCCTGAATCAATGGATAAGAACTTAAAACTGCATAAGTTTCATATTCGTGCTGGTGGTTGTGTAACTAAAAAAAATCTGCTTAAATTTTAAATGTAGGGACTAATTCGGCGTATTGAGAAGATTACACAACGATTACCCTGCCGAATAATGACACTATTTAATTGCTAAGTTACTGTTTTTATTTACTTTGATTTCGACCAGTTTTCAGAAAAATGGTTGTATCATTTTAGTTAGTGAACGCATGTACACAAAAGAGGTGGTACACCTCGAGAGATAAGTTAAACATGTCATGATACGCCATGAAAAGTTAGCAACTTTATGTTTTTATTGAATTTATTTTCAACTGATTATTGAAAAAAACGTCACGCCAACTTTTATCTTCCTATTCTTCCTACTCAACTCCACTCACTATAACTCATTGAATTTAAAGACATTATTCGCAACCATTATTTATAAAATAGTTGAATTTATATACACCTCAATCTAAGTCATTGTTTATTAAGGGCAATGATTTTAATAACTAATTCCCCCCAAAAAAACTCGCTTCACAAAAATTTATTTAGTGATTTAAATCACATTTCTTTCAATTAAATAATTAGATCTTTTGGTGCTGGTGGCGGTGATCTAGAAGATTGCAATCACCAATTTCTTAACGTCTGATTTATTTTTCCTAATTTTTGTATCACCTTGCACCTTCTTCTTCATGCCGCTCGATTAATTAGGTTTTTTGATGCTCTAGATTTGAGATATTGGTCATTTTAATGCTGAAAAAACGTCGCTCTATGAATGTCCATAATCTAAATATTCTTGTTTATTTTGAATAAATCTGAAATCTGTGATTAAGAGATTTATGAAGATTGCGATGTATGAAACGAGTGGAAAGTAGACCAGAAATGTAGGATTAACGACTTATTGAAGTTGATAGCTCAAGTGATGCGTTAATTTAAATAATTGTGGTAATAAGATTATAAAGCAGAAATTTCGGATAATGGGTTTAATTGTAATTAATGTGAAAGTAATTGTTATATAAAGGAATTATAAAAGCTATCGCCCAAAAATTGAGAAGTTGGTCACTTAAATCTGAAAAAACACCTAGTATTGCAAGTAAAACTTTTTCAGTAATTAGTCGTTTAGTTAAAGTGATCCTAACTTGCTTAAGGGCGATCCTTATTTCGCAACGTTTTTTTATATTTTGGTTAATCTTGAAAAGGTATATAACTGCTTCACTGGATCGCCTTTAGAAGTCTTTTGCAATACAGGCGCTTTTATTGATTCAAGTACAGAGAAACTGATGCCGACGGACCGTGTTGTTGTAAATATTCATATTAAAAGGGGAGGGGGGACCAGTAAGTGCCTTTTAAAGCTGGCAGAATATGACAACGAAGCAGTGTGTTTGTTAATCACTAATTACATTGAGCTGTTTAGTCTCTATTTTGTGAGGGGATTTCAACCGAATATTTGATAGAGAGGTATGGTTCTCATCAATAGCTATTTCTAGTAAGTCCATTTTTCCACCCGCCTACGGTATTCCACGCCTTAATCTATAGATTTTATGCTGGTTCTTTTGTGTACGGGCTAAATTCACCATAAGTAACCATAATTCACCATAACTTGATTGAAAAGTCTGATTGGAAAACTATATCTCTCTATCTACTAGGGTGTGTAGAGCCATGTTTCACCATTAAAAGGCATATTTAGGCATATATTTGAGACATGCTGAAATCATGGCTGATTTAGAAACAGCCTAACTGCCATATACATGCATAATTCACCATAAATCACCATTAAAATCAGCTTGGAAAGCTAGATTTTAATCATGTTTTGGTCCATTGAATGATACGGATTCGTAGAAACTCGTCGCATGACACTAATCAGGTCACATTATTAAAATGTACAATATTTGATGTAAGTGTAAAATGGTGTGGTTTGCAGGCTGGTAAAATAATCAATCAAGACTAGGTTGGTACATGCGGAGGTGGACCTTTGAGTTTTTCTAATCAAGATATAGAGGCTATAAAATCCAGAGTGGTTCTAAGTGAATTTCTCGCTAGAGAGTTCAATTTAGGAAGCTATAAGAAGCAGGGAACAAGCTTAAAGTGTCCATGCCCCTTTCATAATGGAGTTAAGGATAATTTTGAAGTTAACGATGATCATCAACATTGGCATTGTTGGTCAGATGATTGTGGTGGGGGGGATGTCTTTGAAGCCTTACAAAAAGGGCATGGTATGTCTTTTGGTAAAGCGGTTCGATATGTCGCTGACCAAATAGGGTACAAACTTAGTTATCGAGACGACGTAAAGTCCTTTTCAGCTAGTAAAGATATGACTGTTTTTTGTACCAACATGTACAAGCACTTTAAATTAGCTAGCTTTGATCATGAGCGAGATATCGTTAATTACAACCTAGCGCTAAACAACAACGCAATCAATGGATTTATGAGGTGTGACCCTCTAAAGAAAGAATCTTGGTTTGAGTGCATTAAGTCGAAGCCCGAGTTGAAAAGAGCAACTGAGAATCTAGATTTTTACAATCAGAAATTAGGGATGTTAAACGAAACCTTCTCGCTTCAACCAATGGTAAAAATCAGAAGGCTAGATTTAAACTTTATGAACGATGACCTATCAGTTCACACCATCCCAGCAACTGAATTAGCTACGATGGAAGTCAATGGATTTAAGGTGTTTGATAGTACCGGCGAGTTTATTGGTTTCTTTCCACAAGCTTTTGAACCAGAGCATTCTGTTTCAATTCCGCTTCTCAGCGTGGTTGAGCGTATGCAGCTCGATAATCGAGTGCTCACAGTAGTAGACAGTCTTAATAAGTACAATGAACATATATCAAACGATAATTTAAACGTGGTTCTTGTTGATTCTACGCTTTCATACAATCAGATGAATTCGATCATGATGCTTTCCCCGCAGGATGAAATGTATTTTGAATGCTCTAAGGAGTACTTTGAAAACTCTGTGAATCGAAAGAGCTTGATGGAGATGATGAGTCGTGTTTCCAACAAACCATATGAAGCCACTTTATCGTTTGATAACGGAGAGACAAAATTCAAACTGTGGCAATACTGCTACCAAAACTTGAAGAACATTGACTCTCAAGAAGAGTTGTATTCATTAAAAGAAATACTTAAGAACTTGATTGTTTATGATGGATACACGAACGAAAATCTTGAAGTCTTTGCGGATTCTTTACTTCAGCTAGAGGTCAGTGGCTTAACCACTGTAAACGACTTTTTGAAGAACTACTTTAACCTGGGGTCAGTCAGTAAGGAAGATAAGGAAAATTTTCAGGAATTAGTACTTAACTATGGTTATGAACGGAGCGAGAAGGTCAAGTCTGCTCTATCGTATTTTGACCTTAGAGCAGAGGTCGCATTAGTCCTCGATGTTCAACATAAAGCAAATGAGCTGCGTTCAAAGATAGAATCTACACCATCAATGTCTTAATTATTTTGAATAATATTTGCAGTTTTGATTTCTGGTTGTTTATATTAACTTCATTGATACAGTACAGTTGCATGAGAGAGGGGCATATGGACGGTACACAAATCATCAACAATGTTAAGCTTGAGTACATCAATGAGATTTTTAATGCCTATTGCGGCACTCATAAAGGCGATGCGTATTTAATGGATACCGTGCCATCTTTAGACGTTAACTCAACTGATTTCGAAGGCTATGTAAATAGAATATTAAATCCTCAAAATGAGGGAACCGTTCTTGTTATTTTGACCCATGAGTCAAGATCCAAAGAGCAACATACACTTGTTTTTGGTATTCAACGTAAAGCGACGGCTTCTGACTATACACTTGTTTTGTATGATGAGGGCATTGCTAAACAATTCGCACCAAAAACTTTGGGTTTAACGTCCGTCACGACAAACGTTGGCAAGTTTATTGAAACCATGTATTTGAATGACTCACTAGTCGCTTAATTAAAACTCCCCTCTAAAACATGAAAGCCGACCAGATGGTCGGCTTTTTACTTACCCTAAAGATGGTCCGTTGTTAACAAACCTTTGAGATAGGGGTTTCCTTGCAATTTCTGGCTCATCCGAAGCTTTTAGCTCATTAACAGAAGCTTCGGTTTTAGACCTGATAGGTAAACTTGCTTTATTGTCTGCCGTTACTCGATTTACCTGCTCTGCATTCTTACTCTTAATTGTAGACTGCTCACTTGTCACATCTGAAGTTGGGCTTGTTGGTTCAGAGTTGTGCGATTTTGACTGTAATGGCTTAGCTGGTTTGATACGAGAGGGTAGCTTTGTAACTAATGGGATATCATCGACAACCTTTGGCATAACTTTTACTTCCAGAGCTGCACGCTTACTGTGTACAACAAGACAGTTTATATCGTGCTTAACGCCTTGACGTTTGACTTCCGAGATAAACTCCTTTGTCCCCCACACAGCGAGATCTTTCCAACCATGCTCTTTGGCATACTTTACCATCAAAGATGCTTGCTCTTTAGGGTTATCACCCTCGAATTCAAGATGATTATCAGATTCCGTCGCGACAATTTTATCTTTCTGTCGTTTTAAAGGGTTGCCGCTGAATAGCTCTATTTCAAAAGTAGCCTTTCCATTGTTGTGGTCGATGTTGTAGTCAACTTTATTACCGAGCAAGAGTTTAGAAACCTGCTTGTTCTCGAAGATAGAAACGGTTTTAGCAATATTGCGTTTACCACGATACCTTTCAATATAAGCTTGGTCTATGTTTAACGGAGCAATCCCGTTGGTATCTTCATTTGTAGACAAACAGTCTTCTGAAACGGTAGAACGGACATCTTGTGTAGGTTGATTTGTATAAAGCACAGAGTCTTGCTCAAAGAGCGACTGATCTTCTTTTACCCCAGTTAATTTTTCAGGTTCATTATCCTTTTGAATTTCAGTTTTCTTGGGAACAGTTACAGACTCTGAGTCGGAGTCTTTAGAAGAAGTCTCATCCATTGATTCATTCGAACCGTGCTCTACGAAAGTAACTTTACTTTCTTTGTTTTTCTGGCTCTGTTTGTCATCTAGGTCATCTTGTGATGGCTCTCCATTCTCAACAGAATCTTGCGAACTTTCGCTTGCAACAGTAGAACGAGAATCTGCATCATTCGCTGTTGTCTCTTGTTCCGCTTCCACAGTTGAAACGGTTTTCTCTTGTTCTGTAGAATCAGAAGAAGGTATTTCGCTGGTAGTTTGGGTAAGTTCAGGGTTGTTACTTACTTCTAAACCAGTGGGTGCGTTAACTCCTAACTCTCGTTCGTTACTTGACTTAGCTTCAGGAGATTTCATCATGTCTAGAAGGTCTGACATAGCCGGAGCGAATTGTTGATTGCTATCTTCTTTGGCGAGTGGGGAAAGTTCACTATCATTTAATGACTCATCTTCAAACTCGTCAGGATTGAATTCAAATCCGATGTCCTCTTCATGTACTTCTTGGTTTTCTAGTTTAGGTGCCATTTCTCTAAATCCTTATTACGCAAATGGTATCTGACCTTGTTTAGCCGTTGCTTTAGACATAATTTGATTCATTTGAGAAGAACTACTTTGACCCGATGAGACGAATTGAGTTTGGGCATTCTTTGCGCCATCTTCTTGAAGATGATCTCTGTCCAAACCAATCCAACGCATGAACAAATCAGTAAGCTCCCAAATAAGTGTCATGTTTTTGTAGATACCGATAGTTAGAACAATTGAAGATACAATGAAAAGACCAATCAGCATCATGGGGTTGGTTATTCCCGCATTTGCCGAAATCATTGCAGGTTGAATTGTTGAGTTGACAATGAAACCTAAAACTTTGTTTAAAACCAAAGCCATGAAGAAACCGATTGTCATTAGTGGAGGTCGGATAATCAAACTGATTAGAATGTTTATACCTTCCTGAGAACGTCCCATGTATGATTCAGCTTGCTGTCCTTTTAGGGTCATACCGCCACCCCACCAGCCAGTACCTAAAATAGCCATTACTGCAAATGATAGGTATGAAAAACAAGCAATAGTCCACATGATGTAGGGAATGTAGGGGATTATGTTTGTCATAAAAAATCCCCAAGTAAATAAACTTAATACGAGTAGTACAATTATTCCGGGAACTCCGGATTTGAAACTGTCGGCACCTACTTCAGAGTCATTTTGACTGTCGTCTGTAGAATTACCTGAAATCATATCGTATAAACTAGGCATCAACCAAAATGCTAAAGCACTGTTTTGTACAGTTCGCCCAATGTTTCGTAATTGTAGTATTGGGTCTGTAGCAGCATAGTTTAGATTGCTCCCATCAAGCTCACCTGTAGCTAAATATGCAAATGCTGATACTGCAGCCTTTCTTACAATAGCCTCTACAATACCAAATCGTGAAGTTTCGGTAATTTGGTTTACTGATGCGGTCAAAATATCTTGCGACCCAGAAGCGTAAGGTGACGAAATGAACGCTTTGTACTGTTCTTGGATTTTGACTAACTTTTCATCGTCGTTATCGAAGAAATCTAGCAAAGATAAGTAAGTAGTAAAATAGAAGCTGTACCAGGAGATCCGATTACTCTTAAAGGTTACTGAATCAACTGGTCTAAAACTGTTTTCGACTGGGTCACTGAAGCTATCCTGCATTTGTGCAAGTGAAGTATATGATGAGCCAAGTCCGAACATGCCTACTGATGCGATATCATCGCGCATGGCATTAATGGTTGTTGTAGCCTCTGGTGTCCTGCCTCTTGTCGGAATTATGAGAGGTGAATCGTAGAAATCTTTAAGCATACGGTCAATTGCCGTAACGATTTTCCTTGAGTATTTAAACTTAAGAGCCGCATAAGCTTTAGAGTCCGAAATACTGAGTGGTAGCTCCTTGCCGTCGCTAATAGTTGTTAAGCTGGCATAGTTTTCTTTATTGATATTGGTGGCAAATGGTTCAAGTTCTTGCCAAAGCTCGCGGATGTAACTCATTGCGAGACGACCCATTTCGGATTCCGTATATGACGTTATAGCTTCATGGGCATTATCAAACCTTCTGCCAATGTTATCTTTGTCATGTATTTCTCCCAAGACACCAGATCCGCATTCAGCATCAGGACCAAAATAGTATTTATGAATCCGGTTTTGTTTCTCTATGGCTTTTAAGTTTTGACGACCTCCCCAAGTGCTTGTTTCAAAGAATACACCTTGGCTTAATCGATCTTGGTACTCAAGGTATAAGTATGTCCCATCGATACCGCGAGAGTTTGGTTCGCTTTCATCAGTTTTTGAGTCAAGTTCTTCTTCCAATGCTGTGACGCAGACCTTTGCATAAAGCATGGAATCAATGTACTCATTTACCGCAGGATATTGGGTGGCAACAATAGAGGGAGTTAATAAGTTACCGACTGAGAACTTGATGATAGAAGCAGACATCCCTAAACCAATGACTACGGCGCAAATGGTTGTCATCTGAAAAGTAGATAGCCCATAGAATGCTTGAATAGGAACAGAGCCTATCATTGCACCTGAGCCACGAACTAAACCGAAAACAGTTTCCTCTTTCTCATCACCCTTTAAGTACCCAATTTCTAATGAACGTTTAACGAAAAATCCTATAACGTAAGCAATAAGAACACCGCCGATTAGAATCATGCCCAAAGTGTTCATCATCTGAGCGTATGAAAGACCTAGTGTATTTCTGTAATTCGGATCGGTAACAGGAGTACGATCATCTAACGTGGTTCCTGTTACGGACTCGAATGCTTTCATTACTGGCTCACCAAATACATATCGCAGTGCTATGTACCCCATATCTAATTGGCTAGGACCATCAAAAAAGCCATCAGGCAACCACCAAGGGCTAACCTTGTAGTCGTAAACTTCCTCTGTACCTTCAGCAAGTGTTTGCAGATCAACGCCAGATTGCTTCAATGCTTCAGTTTCACGGTTAATTTTTCGATTTAGATTGTCTTTTACTGCACCTGCTTGGAATGCTTCAATCGATTTTTGGGCACTCGTACCGTTCGTAATCTGTTCGTGCTCCAAGATTGGAGTAGGAGCGGAACCATTGTCACTGTCATCAGCAATTACTTGAAATGAAGCCAAGATTAAAGCCAGTAAAGGTATAAGTTTTGCAAAAGCTCGCTTCATATTGGTCATTTTAAGAAATTCCGTAAATTGCTAAATCCACATATAATGTATATATTAAACGTAATCTAGCAAATGTTAAACTTAAAAAATGATTAGCAATTACGATGTGGAAAGTTGGCTCCAAAACTTTGACGAACCAATCAAAGCAACCATGCAGTACGTCCTCGGCATTGAGAGTTGGACTTGTGATGATGAAGAAAAGGTACAAGAAGCATTGAATATGATTTCTGGTGTTGCCCAGACAACATCTAAGGACAATCCGTTGTTGTTCCAAGAAATCGTAGACGAAGGTCGGAGTACTGCATTAAGAACGGCATTTACTCAAATATCTGAACAGGAAGTCATCGAATTACAAGCTCAACTTATATTCCCACGAGCAATCAAGTTGTTTGGTGATCTTGTAAATCTCGAACCAGAAGTAGCCAAAAAACTCATTTCAACTGAATTACTGCAATCGAATGATGAGGCTGTTGTGATTGGTGCGAGAACACTAGTCAGTAGAATTCTCTTTTTATCCAAAATGTCGATATTTCAGCGGATTTTTTCTGATCGAAATCAATATCAATTTGTTATGGAAGCTATTGAAAATTATGAATTTTAGAAAAACATCTATGGGTGTGTTGATTGCGTTATCAACTTCATTCTCTGCGGCAGCGTCTATAGACGTTTGTAGTTCACCTAGTGAACTTCACGAGCAAAAGATGCAGAAATACGGAATGTCAGAAGTACCTTCACTCTTACACGACTGTGGGCTTGACTCAATCTTCAATGCATCAGGGATTTTTGACATTTTCAATGATTTTAAAGCCTCCATTCCGTCAATGGACCTGCTATGCGGATATAACACAAAGGATATAACAGATTGGTACGGTATTCCGAATGACTATGAATATGATGTAGGAGTTGAAGTAGGTTACGACTTAAATAATGACTTCCTCAAGGGTGGCGATGAGTTCTTCTCGAGCTTTGAATAGAAGCAGGTTGTTAGTTAGTTCTTCAATTTTCAGCATCATATGGAATAGATAGTGGGTTCTAAAGGTCGTAAGCACATAATGGACAAAGCTGAACTGCAGCGGCGTCCTTTAACATTAGATGAGAAACTTGGATTATTCTTTAATTCAAATAACGTATTGGTTCTCTTCCCAGCCAGTTTGATCATTTATCTTATCCAACCATTCTTCTTCCTAATCTTTGGTTTGGTGTCGTTTGCATTGATAAAACGACGTGAAGTCAAAGTTCCGAAGATGCCATTTTTCATACCTGCTTCTAGCGGAGTTAACTACGATCCATTCAACCCTAACCCAGCCAAAAAGCAAGATGGCTCGAAGTCATATCGTGGTGCAAAAGGGATAGTCTATTTTGGGAACGAAGTAGAAAACAACCTTCAGTGCTGGTTTGATAATGGAACAGTAAAGCAACACTGTAGCTTCTTAGCAGCGACGGGTAGTGGTAAGACTTTTACCATGATTGGTATTTTTAACGTAAACAGCCTTATTTTTGGGGCTGGGTACATACTAGTCGATGGAAAAGCAGACCTTGACCTTGCCCATAAAGAAATCTCTCTACTCCATCGGTTTAACAGATTAGATGATCTTTTTCTAATTAACTATATCCAAGGCGATAGTAACCCTTGGGATGAATATGAAGGTCACATTACAACTAATACGTTCAATATTCTTGATACTGGTACTGCCGCATCATGTATTGAAAGTTTTAAGTCACTACTGGCTGGTGATGGGGATATTTGGGCTAAACGTGCGGATGCTTTGGTAGCGGGATTGTTAGGTCCGTTGGTGTTTCTACGCGATGAGCGTGTTCAGTTTCTTAACATGGGAACTCTAATTGATTATTTAACCGTTGAAAGTGCAGGTCTGTTAGCTTCGCCCGAACCATTAGAACAGTTCAATAATGTCAAGATACCAGAGCAAGTAAATAAGCAAATATACGGATTTATTAAAACACTACCTGGGGTTTCGGCTGGTGACTTTAAAACTCTACTTAAAGGGGAGTCTGTAAAGAGTACGCAGGTATATGATCAATTTGGTTTCTGTTCTATGCAAATCATATTGGTTTGTAACATGCTCGCCGGTGATTACACAAAAATCTTTGGCTGTGAGAGTGGTGACATAAACCAAGATGCGATCGTCTTAACTGATCGTGTATTGCTTGCTCTATTGCCAGCACTCGAAGCTTCGCCGCAAAGTGTTGCTTCAATGGGTCGAATTGTACTCAGCTCACGAAAAGCAATGATGGGGCGTTCGCTTGGACACCAAATTGAAGGGGAAGCAAAGCGAAATATAGAAACAAGACCGACAAATAGTTCATACCCCTACATAAATGTTATGGATGAAGTGGGTATGTACTTCGATCTATCAGAAGGTCCAGCAAGTGCGCAAAGTCGATCTTTAGGTTTCTGTCTAGCTTATCTAGCGCAGGACTTACCAGCTATGGGCAAGCTTTCTGAGGAAGTATCCAAAACGGTGAAAACAGTAATGGGTAACACGATCATCAAGATTGCTGGTCGAATTATTGATGATGAGACTCGGGAGTTATACCAAAAACTAGCTGGTAAGCACTACGTATGGCAAAGGGACCGCGCTGAAATTTCTGCAGTGGGTATGTCCACAAAGTCTAAAGACAGTTCTGCCTCATACGTAGAGGAAGATAGATTAGATAACCATGAGATTCAAAAGCTACGTGAAGGTGAGTTATATATAACTGCTATCGATGAGTTACATCGAGTTGATGGTCCAACAATGGTGCCAAAAAATATGAAGCAATTGGCACTAAATCAATTTGTGCCGTGGCAACCGTATGACGTGTCATTCATAACAAACTATAAACTTGCAAAATTAGAGATGAAAGAGATTTTTCATCGGGCTACTACTACTGAAATCGAAATGGAGTTTGATACAGACTCAGTTAGTTTAATTACAGACATTTTGGAACGTGTAGAAATTTGTAAGAACAACACTTCATCACTCACTGAAGCATTTGCATACGGCTTTGCGTCCTACGCGACAATGCAGTCAGATTTACTATCTAGTATTAATGGCTTATATGATGCATTAGAAGATGACTTTTCTGAACATGATGTGTCAGCAGAACCTGTAAGTTATGAGGAACCGGAAAGTACCACTGAAACCGAGACACAGCAGCCAGCCAATCAAGACAAAACTAATAGTTCTGAAAATAACGCACAAGAAGCAGAACATGTTAACGAAGTTGCATCTAGTTCAAATGAAGAACCACAAGCAAGTTCATCAGCAGAATCAGAAGAACCACAGCATTTCGAAAAACCATCAGAAGAAGAAATCAATGCATATCTTTCAGATGATGATGATGACCGTGAAGATTCTCTATCTCAAGATCCCGCTATAGGGTTAGACGATGATGTTGGTTTCAACAAGGAAGAAGCCATCGAAATAACGAAGTCTGACATAGACGAGGTCAAGCGAGAAAAGTATGCAAGTTTACTTAATATATCTTTAGAAAATAACGGTACAAGTCGTGAAGAAATCAGTCAAAGCATGACAGAGCTAGCTGTTAGAACAAATAAGCTAGAACGTATTGATATGGATCTTCGAAACGGAACGATAACTAAAGAAGAAGCTACGAAATTACAAAACTCACCAGTAACAGAGGATGAGGTTCAAGTTGCAAGTGAACATGTTGATCAAATGCTATCTCATGTTGAATCGAGTGTTGTACACCCGCGTTTGCCTTCTCCAACCACAAACGTGGAAAGAACGGTAAATATTCTAAGTGAAATTCACTCAATACTTGAGTCAAATCAATAAAGGAAAACGCAAAATGTTGAATGAAAACAAAATTAATCTAAAGCACGTCGATGAGTCACTATTTGAAACTCCCAAAAACGCTGTCGAGTATGTTGATTTTCTCTCTGAAAATGAGCTTCAAGAGTTCTACAAGGATGTTAAGCGATGCATTTCAGAGGTCGCTGCAAAATATGGTATCTCACTGCAAAGTATCCAATCGTCCAAATCATATTCTGACGTAACAATGAGCCTTATCTGTGGTCCAGTCCAAAACCTAAACATGGACTCATTTGCACAAAACTACCTTACTTTTGGTCCGACACTTAACTTAAAACCTGAATGGTTTAACGTTCCTGTAGTCGCAACAATTGCTGGGAAAAGTTATCACATGCGCATAACTGGTCTACTTGAAGACCAAGGCGGGTTTAAAGTTAGGTTAATTACTGATAAGGGCGAGAGATATTTAGCCCCTGATAAAGTAGTTGTGATGTATGCAAATGGTAATCGTAAGTCACCTGTCTCAAACTTAGCGATGCAAATGTTCAAAGCTAATATTCAAAAAAATGAGTTAAGAGATAAGCTATTTGGTAGGGGAAATACCCAAAGCTTACTTGGTCAGGAAAACGCTACAGCACCAAAGTCTCTTGAGAACAATGAGAAAAGCGACTCAAAAGTAGTTCCATTGAACAAATAGAATTAAGTAGACACAAAAAAGGCATACTTTTTACTAGTATGCCTTTTCTTTTTTTAATGCACGATTACATTTTGAAGTCATTACTAGAGTCATTTTCGTCCCGAAAACTTTGAGCAGCGCTTATCTCTTCTTTTGCTGTATCTTGCGTTTGTTGCATATCAGATTTAACAATTTTCTCTACTCGATCTATGAGACTATCTAAGCTGTTATCATTTTTTAATGACTTCATAAAGTCTGGGGAGTTATAGCCTCTAGCTAATACTTTGATTTTCATGAGTTAGACTCTCCCCACCTTGAATAGTTGATTGAATGAGTTTGCAAGATGGAGCTTTCTGCAATGTCGATTTACAATTGCAAAAGGTAATTTTCTTTTTGTCTCTGTAACGTAGATACTCCATTGATTCTTGTATTTTAGCATACTATCAAATTCGTCTTCATCTGGGGTAATCTCATTGTTGAACACGAACAGAACACGTAAATCTTTAATAACAATCATTGCTGCACATCGAGTTGGAGTTAGTATCCAATCAGCATGTAATGCAAAGTCTGAGAGCCAACTAGGGTATTGAACTGCGAGAACCCTATCAGTTGGCAAGCGATGCTTGGTAAACTCATCGAGTTCAAAAAGCATACATCCTCCATCCTTTACATAAACCACTTCGCCGTAAGACTCACTTTGTACGTAACAAGAGTTATCCATCTGCATTGTTTTGAATAAGCTAAGTAGCTTAACCGCCAATTCTTCTTCCGTATCAGGCATAATCATCGTTCTACATAATTTTGTTATCATATGATACAATATATACTTTATGATTAAAAGAGAGATAGCGGCGATGCGAAATGTTCTGGCAATTGATGTCGTAATGGATCACATAGAGCGAAAACTTGCGTTGGAGTATGAAAACTTTCCTGCAAGTAAAGCCGATATCACAGTTCTTAAGGCGATTGTTTTGCAATACGCTAATGCAAACTCAGTGCTTTCAGTCGGTACACCATTGATACCTTTCCAAAACTTTAAAAATGATTTAGGCGAGCATGATTTTATACACGTCGATAGCCCAAAATTTGATGATAAGTCAATAATGATGAGATACGTGACTGATGCTCTAAGTCAGGTGCTTCATATTGATTTTCAATCGGTAATGGAAGGGAATCATCCTAGTATCGATATAAAGCCACTTGTTGATGCATGGAATGAATATTTCGAACAATTACCGCGTAATGAAGCCGTTAGTTTAAAAGACTCTGTTACTCACCTATCAATTGAAACGTTTAGCACGGTTGTTCACAAACCAGTCCCGCACGTCTTACAAAAAGATGTGGCAGAAGAAATCTACCAGCGAAGCATGGATGTGTAGAAATGAATGATAGTCCAATTCTGAATGAACTACTTTTAAATGCAAATAAGGCACCCACGGCAACTAATTCAAAACAGAAGTTAATAATTAACTCGTATGCCAGTGGTGACGAAAATGATGATGAAAGTTATGAAGAGGAATTTGATTCTCTTTTCTCTCAAGAAGAACATGCGTATGAAGTTCCCGAACCTGCAAGTTTTGGAATGATTGAAGAATACGAACATGCTTTAACTGATGCATCACTGCAAACCTCTGACTCAGCAAATGCTAAAGAAGACTCAAAAATAACGAGCAAAAAGATCAAGTCTTTGCAAATGAAGTCACTGAAAACGTTGACATATATGATAAATGCAGAATTAGCAAACGCTGGTAGAACGATTGTTCGAAACAAAGCGATGATGGATCAATTCCAAGATGGCATTGTAAATGCCATTGGTGAGACAGTCCTTCTTCAAAAAGAGTTTATCGTTTCATTTCATAAGACAGTATGTGACCTCAATAAAGTAAGCGAAAGGGACAAGGCTCAAGGAAAGTCTAGTGCTAGTGAATACTCTTATAGGCTTAGTTGGGGAATTAACTCTCTTATATATGCTCGATCTGTTGAAATTGGCTATGAAGCTAAAAAGTCGACAAAATTGTTTACGCAAATTTTACTAGGTATATATGGCGACATTAATCATCCAGGAATTCTAAACATTCGAAACCAACTTGGTTTAACTGATATTGATCCTGAAACCTTAGCCTACATAGACAGACGGATGGATAAGGTCCGGTTGTATAACCCTTTTCGCGAACAGCAAACATCAAATGAAGAGTCTTTTTACTACTCTGTTTCAATGGCATGGAGCGAGGTTTTCAATGCCTTGCATTCTGACAGGTCAGTAATAGTTGATGGCAATTCCAGAAACACCATAAGGAAAATGTTCGAAGATAGGATTATTGATTTATTTGCCTACTTTTCTGTCGGTTGTGAACGTGAATCTGATTACAACATGCTCTTGAAATCATGCATTTCTAAGGTGGCTTCATTCCAAGCAAATATCATCAACATTTGTATTGAGTCATTGAAAAACGATTCAAACCAGAAATCATTTGGTTTCATTATTTCAACGACTCGGGATTGCCTAGATGAGTTAGTAAGTCGATTGAAATTCTGTACTGAGGTTGTTACACGTCAACTTCTAGAGGCAGAAACAGGAAGTTTAGTGCATGGGGTAAAAGCGCACGAAAGTGAAATATATCCGACGCACTTACTGCTGAATATAGATAATTCAATAGATAACTACATATCATCTATCAAACCCGGTCTATTACCCAATGATATTGCTCAAAGATACCTTATGCTCCAAAGAACGACGCTTAAGGTGTGCGATATTGCCCAAGATAGATTCAGGCATTTAGTCAGCTATAAGGATCAAATCGGCGCTAATGGTCAAGTAATAAAGCCCGATATGAATGTTTTGATGCCAGGATTTTATGGGAAAGTGTATAACGCATTTAAAAATGCTAACTCGCATCTTCCGGTACTTGAGGAATCAGCTCACCAAAACTACTTAACGGCAATTTTAGGTGCTGCAATCATGGCATTAACGCCAAGGGTTAGCCCAGACAAAGTCCTATGTGAACTCGGATTTGACCCATACCTTAAACGTGAAGTTAACGAGCAAATAGTGATGATTGCTCGTGCATTGAAAATCGAGCCAACAAATCATAGATTCAATGCGGAGTTACTTTGTGCTTCGATAGAAGCAATTTCTTCAACCCGAACATTTGCTTGGGGAATACATGAAGGCTACGTAGCCTTGAATGTAGTTAACTCACTTCTAAAAGCCTCAAATAACATCTTTAGAGACTCACCAATTCAATCAAATGCAGAAAGCTCATTTTTCTCGTTTAAGACAGCGTTAGATCAATCATTGAAGATTTTTAAACGAATTTGGTCTAGTACAGCGAATGAAACCTTAACTCGATCTGACAAGAGATTTTGCCTTGGAGATATAGACAGAAAATCTGCTGAAGACATTATCAACGAGTTCAATAGAACAATGAGTCAGGAATGTTACTTGTTTCATTCAAATGCCGAAAAGATATACAACAATTTATTAGGGCACAAATCCATCAATCTTAACTTCAAAAAAACTAGCGATTTGAAGCCTGGTTTAAGTGAAGAAGAAGTGAATCATATTTCGATGGGGTTTAATAAAGATGTCGAATGAACAAGATCCTAATCTGGAAAAGCTACATAAACTAGACCCAGTAAAACGGCGTAAGTTTTTAGCAGTGATGCTTGGAGGGAGTGTAGGAACAATCGCTACATTGGTGTCGCCCAATGCAAATGCTTTCTTAGGTCTGTCGCCAACAGAGTTGTTAGAGAAGTTTTTAGACAAAGCTGGGCAAATTCTAATGATGTTTATTGCAAACCGATACTACAAGAACTTCATAGAGGCTTGGAACGAATATACAGATGTTACTAAAGAATCTAGAGCAAAAGAAAATGGACTGTTAAGCGGAACATTTCAAAATTCAGTTGATTTTGAAATGAACTTTGACAAGACGATCCAAGATAATGTCATGATGCGACGGACGGAAACATCGCCAAGAGTCTGTCAAGATACTCAGCAAAGCGGCTTGGTTGTTCAATCAATTAAAGCCAGCACTGCAAATATGGACAATATCGCCACTGGACAATCAAAGATTTTCTATTCAACCGACTTTCCAAACATCAGTGATTACCGAGCTTCATACATAGATTTGGTTGAAACTACTACTGAAGGGCAAGGAGTAATTAGCCTTAAGAACTTGTCGATGATTTTTGGTACTGGTGCTTTTCCAAGTGTTTCTGGTGCTCAATCTGAATTTTCTTTGTTATTAGCGGATATAGTTCGCTCCCCAGACCATGATGCATTTAAGTGGAAAGAGGGTGTTAATCCTGAAGTTGATGAAGATCTCGCAAAAGGGAGCTTAGCAATCGAGAAAAGAAACTTCAGAGACGTATCAAAGGCAGTACAAGCGAATATCATAATTGAAGGTCTTTCGTATGCGATGGCAAGAAGAGTTGGTTCAAAGTCTCTTACGGAAGCAATGAGGACCACTTTACTTGGGGCTGGGGCTAATAAAGCGCAGAAAGCAATATCTGATGGAGGTCCATATTTCAGCGGTGCAGAAGCACTCTTACTTGAAGTGGAATCAAAGGCATTAGAACCAGGATATTTAAAAGAGTTGAACAGTTATTCAGATCCTACCCCTGTCTTGTACTACGTCAATAGCCAACAAGCTCTACTCAATAGAATCAAGCATGAAAGAATGAAAATTGCAAAGCTTAGAAATAGCATTTCAGCAATAAACTCCGCATTAGAGATAGAGCGTAGGGAGACTTAAGTGAATAAAGAAAATCCTAATTCTAATGTTCGATCCGGACTGTCTGATTCAAAAGTTAAGACTTTGAAAAATCAGGAAAACATAGATGCAAACCGTAGACAGTTTTTAAGAAAATCTGTTTCTTATAGTGCAGCGGCAACAGTCGGTGTTGCTGCGGTAACTACTTCACCACCAGCTAATGCATTTTTTATTACAGCCGCCAAGATTTATGGCGAGCTATCAGGGTTAGCTTGTCGTTTACCTACCATTATGTCTTTTGAGTTTTCTGCAGATTATATCGCTGAACTTTGGGGATCGATGAACACTGGCTCTCAAAACACTTTGTTGATGGGGTATGACAAGAAAGTTGAAGTAAAAGCAGAAGCAGACAAAATTGAAGTAGCAAGGCAATCAGAACCATCACCGAGGTTGTGTGCATTTCAAGAGATAGGGTTTACTCAACAAAAATATCAATACCGCGATACCCAAATTGTAAATCAATTTTGCTTGGAACCACCACCACTAAGTAATGAGTTTAGGTTAAAACCGGGCTTTCTAGACATAAAAACTCTTATCGACTCTAACTCGCGGAGTCGCAAAATTTCGGCAGAAGAACGAAATGAGTTAATGACAAGCTTTCGTGCGATAGGTGGGAGTCTTGCAAAAAGAAAGTCATATACAAACAAGCGATTTGCCGATTACCAAAGTGCCAGTGATGAAGCCAGGAGAATTTTAGCATTTCAGGGGCTAAACATTGTTAGCGCTCTTTTAGCGGGGGATGAACGCTATGCTTCTAATCTTCAATCAATTAACACATTCGCAAGTAACGATTGGAGGCAGGAACTAATCGCTGCTGGTGGTGAAACAGGTATGTATGCAGAAGCATCACGCCAACTCGGGCAGCTAATTCACAATGAACATCAAGCATTATTGGCAGAAGAGAGGTTAATGGTTCTTGAAGCCTTATCAGCCGTCCAATCTCTATCATCTATTCAGAAAAAACGCAGGTCAGCATCATGATTAAATGGACTTTAAATCAATTCAGAAAATTGCGCATGTACTTACGTGCAGACGACCCTGACGCAGAGGAAAATAAAACGGACTCTAGTCGATCTTCTAAAGCATGTACGAAGTCCAAATCAACCAAATCCAAAAATAGAGGTGCAGAAAAAGCCGGTCTGTTCGCGGCAGTTGGAGCGTTTTTAATGCTTAACTCATCGCCAGCCCATGCAGGAATTGATGGAATATTGAATAAGCTGGTTGGAAAGTTTGCTGAGATGTTTGAACCATTGATTTCGGCGGTAATGGGAGCATTCTCATCGGTTATTAACTTGTTTAATGACCAAGCGACAGGTGGAATGACGGCAGCATTTACGAAGGGATTTGATACACAATTAGCTCTTACAAAAGAAGTTGCAAATGATCGTATAAGCGCCGCGACAGAACCACCCCCTCAAATGTGTGAAAGTGACCAAAATGCAATTGGTATTGTGGATTCTGCGAATGTTTCAAGAGAGTTAGCAGGGAACCTTGTAGCAAATATGGCAGATGACTACCTTCAGTTGAAGGCGCTTCCCGGTAAAGGGATCTTTAAGCTAAATGGTAATGAGTTAATTAAAAAATATTCGAACGACTTTGGATTTACCAAATTACTCGAAACACCTTTAGTTTCGGGGAAAAATATTGTAACTGCAAATGAGCGTATAACGGCTAAAGATAAGATTGATATGGCTGTTTATTCAGCAATGGACACAGTTGATCTACCTTCAAGCACTGAAACAGTTTCTAATCAGAAAAGATATTTGAGACAGGTTAGTAAGGTAAATACGATTGCCACAGCTCGAATGGTACTAACGGAAAATATGGCTGACAGAGTTGTAACGCCAGGTGCATCAGAATCCCATATGTCACTTCTTGAAAAGGAAATTGACCGTACTTTCGGTAATGAAACATATAGAGCTGATCTAGCTAGTTATGCCGACTCCGTACCTCTTGCTGCAGAAATGAACAAAAACTTAGCTATGAGTAACAAGCTAGCAATCATGACTTTGAAGAAACTCGATCAACTGACTCAACTCGAGGCACTAAAGCTGATCGACCAAGTAGGAGCTAACAATGCAAATGGATAAAAATAATACTAACGGTGCTGTTAATGTTAATAATGTGGCTGCTAATGGTGGTGCAAACCTTACGGCAGAACGACTTGCAACCGCATCTAATGAAGACTTTTCACGTTTGAATAAAGATGGCATTGCCGATATCAAAGAAAGCCTCCTTAAGCGAGATGGAGTTGCTAAGGAGTATCAACCAACAGCTATCGATATTTTCAATCGAACTTTGCGTGTAAATGATCCTGCTATAAATCGAGAACTTCACGATACGATGCAAGATGCTGAAGATATGTTAGAGCAACAAAAAAATGCCAAATCTGGTGGTGGGTCTGGTCAATCTAATCCTTTTGCAACGCTGGGAAAACTCTGGGACAACTTTAAAGGCGGTACGGAGAAATCAAAGATTAATGATGAAATACGTAAAGACAATGATCTGATTCGACGCGTTGAAGAGAGCACTAACTATGGCAAGGATGTTTATCTTGATCTCACTGCCAACCGGATCAATTTACAAAACCAATCTGCAGCGTTGAATAAGATGCTTAGTGAAAAGAAACTCACTGTTGATGATTTAATGATACCTGAAACAATCGGTTCAAACCCAGATCTGGCTGTTAAACTACGTGAGTTTAATGCTGCACGAGAATCATTCAAAAGTAGCTGCGAAGCTGCAAATGATTTTGCCACGTTTAAAAATGAAATGGGTGATTCAAGAAGCCATATTGATACTTGTAATATGGATACTATTAACCGAATTAACTCTGAAATTGAACTAGCGAAGCAACTTTCAATGGAGTCCCATCCAGAAACGGATGCCCCAAATCCATTTTATGACGTGTTTGCAAATGCCCCACAAGCAAGTGTTACAAATGATGGAGTATTAAACCTTGAAGAAAATGACTCAAAAGAGAATGCACTTCTCGAAATTTTAGATGACTTATTAGAGAAATTTAACAATATGAACCCGTTTCAATTCATTTCAAAACGAAATGCATCCCAATCACCATCTAATGTAATGTAGTCAAAGAGATTAGGTTTCAAATGCTGAATTCAAAGCCATTGATACTTGAAAATTACTCACTAACGGTTGAAGAGGGTAGGTTAGTCTTATCGTGTACTTGCAATGGACATATGGGCAATATTAACCAACTTGTAAAAGAATTTGGTAGCAACCAATTAGGTCTTGTGTCCCGTAAAGGATTATATTCGCGACTTGAGGGGCTTGTTACAATTTCTGAAAAGGACACTTTAGTTTTAGAAAATGAGTGTAGCAGCATCAAAGAAGCAAGTTTGGCTTTACTAGGGAATGATGGTCTTTACCAGGTCAGGTTGAATATTGAAAATATTTTACTTAGCGCTTAAAAAAAAACGGGCAACAAGCCCGTTTTTTTTAATCATCGACAATCCCATGTGTAATTTTAAATATTTTGAGTTCATAGCTAGGGTCGTCTTTCAGTTTTTGTAAATGCGCTTGATACGGCACATGGGGGTCATAAGGGTACAACTTGCTATACGGATGCTTCATGTAAACCTTGATATGGTCAAATTCAGAAACCGTCATTTTTGTTGCTATGCCTTTAACAAGCATCATGCCTTGTTCAACTTGTGGGAATGGCTCAGGAAGCCCAGACTGCAATTCCAGCTCAAAATGGGACTTAATCCCCATTGATTCGAATGAACCACTAGGAAGCATTTCGTCATTTAGGGCATACCAAAGCGTTCTGTCGTACAACTTTAACCATGAAAAGTGGTTAGGGGGTAACTTTCCGTAATCACGAGCTTCAAAAAGCATTCTTCTTAAGAACGTCTCGACAAAAGCGTGCTGCTTTGAAAGCGATTGGATTGCTTCGTTGGTCCGAGCAACTTCGAAAATTCTCTCTGTATGCCAGTGTAATACTGACGCGTCCAACTCGCCTGAAAGAACAAATGAAATATCACCCAAATAAAAAATTCGTAAATCTTCGTTATCATTGATTTGCATTCGTTCCCACTTTTCAAGCATCACTTTCAAAGGCTTTGGTGCATAATCTAGAACGGTTTTATTCAGGTATAGTGAAAATGCAAAGTTTAGTGGTGATAGTACAAGGTTTAAAATCGACCGTTTTAACATGGCGCTTGAACTTTCTGATTTACTGAAAATTGGTTTAAGTGAAGGTTCTCGTAGAGCAAAAACGCAAAACAATTGCTTTTGCAATTGTGTCAGGTTGTCAATGCCGTTGTTTGGATAGCGTAGTTGATTAATGAAAACTTTTTTTAGAAGCGTCTCATCGTAAATTACTTTATTCTTTAAACGATCAATTGTAATGACTTGCGTTCTCTTTAAACCTGAAAATAAACTCTCGCGGATGGCAAAACGTCCCTCTGTAACGCTGGTAGTTTCCTCTGATGGGTTGAATTTAACTAGCCACCGATTATATCGCCAAACATGCGTTTCTTGTTCCAGAATATCTTCTAAACTAAGCCTTTTGCTAAGTCTATCGCGAACAGTTTTCTTTCTTAGGATATTGATTACAGGCTTTAAGAAGATAGTTAAGTAAATCCAAGTTGAGTGGAACATTAGTTCTCGCTCAACAGAAAAAGCTGTACTGTAGCCAATCTTAAGCCAAGATGTGTTTAAAAGGTAAACTCTAAGATCCCGATGCAAGTCTGAGAAAAGCCCAAATAAATAACTCTCTACGACCCTAAACAGTGCCCAAGGACCAATCAAAATTATCGGGAACATATAAAAAAACATGCCAAATACTAGAGCAATAATGAATATGATGCCCAGCATGTAACCATCGAAAGTTTCAGACTCGTACTTATCTGCCATAGTAGGAACCTAACAAGTTAATCATCAACACTCTGTGCAATTGCATGTACCGCCTCTTTGTACATTTCATTTGTTATAATTATCCGTTGTCGAATTTTTTTACCTTTCAAGTCGTAAAGGTAATTTTCGAAGTCAAAATGATTTGATGGATGGAACATATAAATTGGAGGGAAAATACACCCAATTGCAATTTGTTTCGCTTTATGGGCATGATTTGCATAGTGTACCAAGGAAAACAAGAAACATAGGGCAAATAAAATGCAGGAAATTATATTAGAAAGCCCAAGTAGATAATCAATAAACTGATTCATAGCCAAAAGAAACATTATCCCGACGACAATGAGCATAAACTTCATTTGTTTTCTAATACGACGATACTTTCTATAAATTGTATTAGGAGATGTTTTAAAATTAGCAATTGTGAATAGGAACATTCCATGTGAAACCTTGCCATAACCATGTTCCATTCCATGTTGCAACTCTTCAAATTGCTTTTGACGAAAATCCAATTGTTTTGGAGCCGTCATGGGACCAACTTTTTTATACGCATCATCTGAAAATGTACCAACAAATGAAGGTCTGACTATCTTACGAATAACGCTCAAAATGCTCATAGTGACCTACATCCATTCACTTGCAGTAGAGGTGCATATCGAAATGATAGCCTTCACGTTTCAGTTTGCAGAGATAATCCCTATCATTGTAGTGATCGGCTGGTTTAGTAATTGTTAAGTATTGACCTAATACGGGGTCATCTGTCCAACTGTAGGTAAAGAGAGGATAGTTCGGACCAAGTTCTTCACTTACACAAGCGTTGATATAGTTAGGCTTTACCGTTGCACGCATACCATTTGATTGAACACTAACTTGCGCATCATTTCTTTGTGCCCAACAAGTACGGCTTATTGTATCGTCTAGTTTATACCGACGTGTAATCTCGCTTTCATCAACAGTATTTTCCATTTTGATGATAAGTTGTTCCCAACCTTCAGTATGGAAAAGTGAAGCACTATTGGTCTTTTGGAAGATCAGGTATTCGCGATAATTAAAATCAACGTTGCCATTTTTGGTTGTGTAATGGCGTGAGTTCAGTAAGTAATCTGAGGCTACTTGAAATGGGTCAAGGATATTGTATTCAGATGTTGGTTGAGGCTTTGTAACACAACCACTGAGTAATATGGCTACAGATGTAATAGTTAATAATTTTTTCATTGAGCTATGTACCGTTTAGTTTCTTCTAAATTGAAAATTGCTCCATATAGCATCCCTTTCCGTGCAAAAGACACTGGTGTTGGTCCATTTAAACCAAATTGAGCTAATGTTTGTTTTAGTGCCTTTACCTTCGGTTGGATGGTGGATATGCCACATTCACTCTTTGGCTGGGGCAGGTATGGAAGGTTTAGCTTATCTTTCTTGATGATTTGTATTGGTTCCACATCACATAGAAGTTGAGCCATTTTATTCCATTTACTCGGTGATATGTCATCATAAGCTTCGTTAGTTGAAACGAGGAATCTTACGGACTTGCCATCTTTGATGAGGGGATTTAATACATCTCTATAAAATTTTGCACATTTAGGGCAATCGACATCCCAAATAACCGTCAAATCCACACCATGTCTTGTGTTTCCAACTGTAAAGAATGGCAATAGATCTGTTTTAGGAAGTGAAGCAATCGATTTTAGAGCTTTAATAGGCAAAGGGTAAGCTGGTAAATCTCCTTCTTTACAGTAGTGAATCGAGCAGTCTGCCCCAGGTAACAATGAGGCTGTGTCCTTAACGCTACTCTTAGATTCAATCGATAACTCTTTTTGTGGTGCAAATTTGCTATTCGCATTAGAGTTATTCATTTTTTGTGAGGCAGAATTGCTTTTTGAGGCTATGGCAAGATTTTGTTGGTTCTCATTTTCTGATAATTGACTTAGCCTATTAGCGTAGTCTTGCTGAAGTATCTCCTTTTTTTCTCGGTACTTAGCATCTGAATAGGTTTTAGGGTTGTCTAATGTACCAAAGTTGCTAAGAACTACTTCGTTCTTGTACCCATCGTAAATTGCTTTTTGGGATGTGTTTGAGTAAACATTATGAATTTCTTCAACAAAGCCTGATTCACCCCAAAGAACCTTGTCAACTTTAAGATTACTACCATAGAAAACGTATGACCCGTCTTTCAAAGCCAGTGCCTTACTGCCATCAGGTCGCAAATATTCATAAAAATCGTCATTTAAAGGTTTAGCGTAGACATCTGACGTATAGCGACTGACAACCATTTCATGTCTTTGGGAACTGTCTGTATCCATCAGGAACTGAGAGTATTCTTTGTATAAATAATAACCAGTAATACTGTTTGAAATTATGAGTAAGAGGGTTACTGTCGCAAGGGAAAGTATCATTTTTTCACTTCGAGTAATGTTCATCATTTACTCCATGTTTGCTGCAATTCGGTTAGCTACTTCAAATGCAGAGATATGTTTTTTCACTAAATCCAATGACATCCATTCACCAAAAACCAGTTTCTCTTTATGTTTTGGTAATAAATTTGGACTGGTGATGTATAGATTCTCCGGCTTGAACCGAGAATTGTTAAATTGGAGAACAAATCCATCCCCCATATCTGCGAATTCAAGTTTTTTTTGTCCGATACCTTCTCTAGTTTGATATAGCTCTTTAAGTACACCGTTGAGTTGTTCCAATGAGCAAAATGTTACTATTGCAATGAGTTCTGCAGATTTTGAATCGCCGTTTTTTGCTCTTACTGCGAATGACTTTGACATTTCACTATTCCATCATTTTGTGTACTATATAAATGTTTATAGTGAAATATAATAGAGTTAGAACAATGAAAAATCAAACCATAAAGGCAATAGTAATCGCGAGTCTAGGCACAGTAGTACTTAGCGGTTGCGGTCAGCAAGAAGTTGACTATGAAAGGATCGCAAATGTAATTGATGGTGCAGTTGCTGAAAGTGTAAAAACAGAGTTCTTGCTTAACGAAAAGCGAAACAAAAAGAAAATAGAGTTATCAACTAGTACTTATGAAGATGACCTTAAACTTATACAATTTAAAGCGATTGAATATCCGCGATTTGCTAACATAGTTGCTTTCAATATGGACTCTTCAAATGGTCTTTTTGATGTGGACTCTGTAGCAAAGCTTAAAGACGCGTTAAGCAAGTTGGAAGCTGATTTGTATCTACAGACATTTTACTCAGCCTTGAAAGAATCTGCAGGGTTCACGAAAGAGGTTGTCGAGCTAAACACTGCTAATCGCTTTGGATACCGGATTCGAAATACATTTGATATGGTTGTACCTAAAGACAGCTACTTTGCAGAAAACTTTCCGCAAAATGGTCGCATTCTAGTCAATGAAGAGTTGGTCCCGTATCCTGAATGTAAAGAATCATATAAGCCTTTCTTACTTCATACTCCGCTCTATCCGGTTGGAGAATCACAGATAGAGCCTTTTGATATAACAATTGAAAATGAAACCAAAGGCTGGCGGGTTTTATTTGATGGGTATCGTGCAATGATCGATTTGGCATGTATCCCAGAAGACGATGGAACTCAGTCAAAAATTTCTGAACTGTTAGCTGAATAACAAGTTAGTTAAAAAACCGCCATTAAAGGCGGTTTTTTTTATTTAGAGTTTCTTTCTTGCCAGTCACGTTTTTTTTGAGCATATGACTCGTAATCTGGTTCGCCATCATGAGCCATTGGCACAAAGGTTGTGAACTGTTTACTTTGGCATATGTTAGATGTGCAAAAATATTGTGGCTTTTTATCGGGACTCCCCTTACTTATTTTCAGAGAAACACATTCGCACTCAGGGCAAGCTCGTAAAGCGGCTTTGTCAGACTCGAACTTGGCGTAATCTGGCGTAGAGCCACCAGGAACTATCGGTAGAAATGTACCGCACCCGCGCTCTGAGCATCGGAACTGGTCGGCATTGCGTGTTAACACTAGATGACCGTTACATCCGTCTACGACGCACCTAGGGCGTGATTTAAACTCAGCAATGTCTGGCAACTCTGGGTTACTCGAAGATTCATTGATGAATGCTCCACATTTTGTACTGCAGAAGAAATTATGATTTTGCTTAGAGTGAATAAGGACGCCCTTGTTACAGTTAGGACATAACTTATTCGCTTTAAACCCTTCGATATCAGGAGTGCCGTCAGATGCTTTATCATACATAGCATCGCAATTTTTAGAGTTGCAGCGATATTTTTTTCTATCTCTTGTTCTTACTATTTGACCTTTGCATCCACTTACGCAACATGGTTGTCGTTGTTTGTACTCATCAAGGTCTGGTGTGGGCGGTTGTGTGTCACATGCAAATACTGATACACCACATTTGGCACTACAAAAATAATTCCCGTACTCTTTACCATATACTAAATATCCCTTTTGGCATTTAGGGCACGTAATCCTTTCCGATAGCTCTCTTAAAAAGCCTTCAATATCAGGTTTGTTTTCTAAGTTTTCATCTTGAAGGTTGTTGATAAATGTACTGCATTTGTCCTTACCTAGACCACAGTACCATTTAGTTTTAGCCTTATTAAGTTTAAGGTGACTTCTCTTACACGCAGGGCATTGGTGTGTATGATTAAGCTCGTAGTGCTTATAATCAGGTTTTGGATTATCAGTATTCCAACTATCTTCTGTACAACGAACAAAAGTAAAACACTTCTCTTTGAGTTCACAAAAATAGTTTCTGTAATCTTTATCTGGATTTCTTGCCGCTAATACTAAAAAGTTGTTCTTTCCTTGTTTGTGACACTTAGGGCATTGATATTGATGCTTACTTTGCCACAGCTCGATGTCGGGAACTGGTTGATTACTATTCCAAGTGTCACTGGTACTAGGTATTAGTGTCTTACAGTTTGAGTCGCTACATCCGAACCAACGCTGTTCTTTGTCTGGCTTTTTTGAATAGAGTTTAAGGTTATTGACCTTACAACGTGGACACTTATGTTCGGTAAGTTTGGGTGGTTCATAGTCGTAATGAGGTTTGCCATTAAGGTCAGGGTAGGTCGCCATGCATTTGAAACAAGAATGATAGTGAGTCGACTTGTCCTGACCTTTTCTTCTGATCAAAGTATTATTGCCGCAGTTTCGACAAGTGCTCATCTTTTGCGAGTGATTTTGAGAAAACCTATCAATATCTTCGTTTAAAGTAGAATTCTCTGCGTTGATAAATTGATCGAATGAAAGCTGCCCTTGATGAATCTTATCAAGTTTATGCTCACTTGACGCTGTGTATGAGTAATCAACAAAAGTGAAATCATTTCTGATGTTTTCAATGTACTTCATTGCAGTACGAGTTGCTTCAAGGTTTTTTTTATCTCGAACAACATAACCACGTTTGATAATGGTACTAACGGTTGAAGCGTATGTTGATGGACGGGCAATTTCTCTTTTTTCTAGCTCTTTAATCAGAGTTGGTTCTGTATAATGCGGTGGGGGGCGAGTGAATTTATTATCGTTTTCCACTCGATTAATGACAATCTCTGAGTTTTTTTCAACAACAGGCAGCGCCGCTTTATCTTCACTATCTTCACTGTCGTCATATACAAGCATAAAACCATCAAATGTGACGGACTTGCCTGAAGCTTTGAAGTACAAATGCTCTCCCTTGATTGCCTTTAATGAACGTAGTTCTATTTCATTGAGGTCGTATTCCATAGGAGCCATCTGACAAGCCATTGTTCTGCGCCAAATCAGATCATATAGCGCAGCTCCATCATCGTCTTTGATTCTTGAGGCTGTAAAATTCATCTTTGTAGGACGAATAGCCTCGTGACCTTCCTGAGCGTTTTCACTTGCTGCGAATCGATTTGGCGTTGATGGCAAAAGCGATTTCTTTAACGAATCAGGATTGTTTTTTTGTAAGGCAAGTATTTCAGCTCTGACCAATTCGATATTTTCATCAGCTAGATTGGGGCAGTCAGTTCTCATGTAAGTGATTATTCCGGACTCATATAACTTTTGAGCTACTTGCATGATTTTAACAGAACCCCAACCAAGTTTAGCTGATGCCGTTTGTAACAACGAACTGGTTGTAAATGGGGGAGGTGGGTTCCGAGTTCTTGGTGTTTTTGAAACCGATGACACTACCACTTTTTGAGTGTTAAACATCACTTTTTCGATGGCATAAGCAAAGCTAGGATTGACCAGCCTATATTTCGTAGAGTCATTTAGCTGAATAATTTCTTTATCGAATTTTCCAGATCGTATCAAATTATCTAACTCAAGCTTTGCAGACCAGTTAGCGCCTTTGTTATTAAAAATTAGGTTAATATCGTAATAGGGTTTGCGTTGAAATTTATTGATTTCAATTTGGCGGTCAACCACCAGCATTGTTGCTACAGTTTGCACGCGACCAGTGGAAGGAGCTTGGTACAGACCACTCATTATCGGGCTGACAGTGTAACCGATAATCCGATCTAGAACTCGACGAGCTTCTTGAGCTTCAACCATGCTCATGTCTATATCTCTACAGTTTTGAATAGCCTTTTGAATCGCAGACTGAGTGATTTCAGTAAATACGCAACGTTTATACTGACCTGGCTTTAAACCTAGTTCTTCACGGAGGTGCCAAGAAATGGCTTCTCCCTCTCTATCAGCATCAGTCATTAGATACACTTGGTTTGCTCTTGCCAAAGCTTTTCTTATGTTAGCGACGACTTTTTTTTTGTCCTCCATTACTTCGTAGATTGGATGTAAGTTGGCATCGAGAGATAAACCATTAGGTGCTAAATCCCGGATGTGCCCAACAGATGAAAGAACTTGATAGTTATCACCAAGGTACTTATTGATTGTTTTTGCTTTAGCTGGACTCTCTACAATGACCAAATCCATTTTGAATACTCCAATTTGGGATGATTAGATCTCTTCTGGGTTTTCGAAAACCTTTTGTGCTTGCTCAGCGATTGATAGAAATGTGCGGATGGCTACTTCTACATCCACTAATTGACCTTCTTGGGTGCAGAACAAAATGTTACCAGCTTCATTTACAACGAATTGAAACTCATCTTTTTCTGTTGAATAAGTGATTTTGAGGTCGATTGTGATTTGGGTAGATTCGATGAACGTATTAGAAAACTCACTTTCTAATTCACCACTTTTAGGTAACAAAGTGCTTAAGAATGCTAGATCTAACCCATTTGTAACTGAATCAGGTTGTTCGTTCACGATTGTATGAATACTGCTTTCGATTGATTTAAAGTCTGGTTCGGACTCGATAAAGCTATGGACATATACAAGCGGTGATATGTCAGTAACTCGTACACCGTCTAAAATCCATTCTTCTGTTGAAGTTAGTGATTCTTCTTCATCGTTCAGTTGTTCAATAAAATCACTGAATACTTGTTTTTTATTAAAAGCTTTGAAAATAGTTTGAATGTTATGCATTTTTTAACTCTTTATAGGTTTGCGCCCTTTTTAGTAAGGGCGCATCTAGCATTAAGGTTGGAAATTAAAGCTCATGTCATCTTCTTCGTCTTCAACTTCGGCATTCGCCAATACAGAACCCAGAGGGTCTTCAAACGCTTCGGTTGATGACTCAAGGTTAGGTGTCGTTGGCTCGATCTCAAATGACATTTCATCTTCATCGTCAAGAACTTCCGTATTTTGGCTTCTGATAGCTTTTGGTTCAGGTACTTCAGGTGCTTCAAAGTTTTCAAATGAAAAATCAGGCTCCATCTCAGTAGCGACAGTATTTACATCTTCGCCCGATTCAGGCGGATTAAAGCTAGTTGTAAAATCCATAGCTTCGTTACTATCGAGACTATGAGGCTCTGACTCATTTGTAATATTATCTTGACTTAAGGGGGTTGTTTCAGCCGGTACGAAATCGCTGATACCCATATCCTCATCTCGCTTATCCGTGATCTCTATACCGAAATCAGCAAGAGTAAACTCACCCATTGCAATGCCATTTTTGAACTCTTGAGATTTAATACGTGCTAATTCAGCAGGTTTACCAGCACTGATGAGTGAGTCATAGACATCATCAAACATATCAAATGTCACACGACCTTTTGAATCAAACCATTTCGAAGGGTTCAATTGGGATACAAGGCTAGTTAGCTCCGCAATAAGTGGGTGCGAAGTCGAGTTTATAACATTTGGATCATGTATTCCTTTTATAGCAACTCCATTAGCATCGAGTTCTTCACGATCAAACACGAAGCGCTCAGAACCATCACGGCTAACGAAAGTAACCTTCTCAGCCTCGACATTAATATTGTCTACAACATATCTACCATCACTAATCGTAACCATGTCGTATTGTTCTTTTAGTTCAACAACTATTTCTTGTTCAACGTTATCAAGGTCAGGGTTTGAAATAGTATTCGAAACAACGTCTTCATCATCTTGAGTAGAAATAGCTTCTTCTACATCAATCTGATTTTTCTCATTTACTGGTTCAATTTTCGAGTTGTTGATTGAATCAGAAGCTAAGGTTTCGTCTTGGTGGTTACTATCAATTGCCTCATTGGATTTAATCCCTTCCGGAGCCGGGACATCGATATAAGAAGCATCTTCGATTTGTGACTGTAGTTCCTGTTCATAGCGGCTCTGTTTTTCGCTATGAAGCTGCCCAAGTAGGCTAGATAGTGCTGTGTCTACATTGTGCTGTTCATGAACAGTTTCTTGAAGTTCCATTGCCATTTCTGGTGTCATCGCTAAGTTGAAGCCTCTAGATTGGATAGCTTCAAATGCAACCTCAACTGAATCACGATGAACCTCAATGAGAGTCGTATTACGAACAATCTCGGCATCATTGATTAAATGATCTTTAGTTGTTTTCACTCCGAATTCAACCAGGTACTTCAAGTTCAGCTTATCACGCGGAGTGACATTCTTTGGCAAGTGAATAGAAAAGTTTTCTTTACCGACTTTAGAGCTAACTCGAACTATATAGTCAGGTTTGGTCTTGGCGTCATAAAGGTTGTGATAGAACTCAAATGATTCATTTTTAACTCGGTTTTGTTCAATTACATCTCGGACAATTTTCAATGTTTGTAATGAACAATTCACCTTTTTATTCATTAGCTTATTTAGTGTCCATGTAGGAGATGCTACTAAACACAAGTTGATGTCACCGTTTGAACTGACAATCGTTTGCATAGCACCAATTTTTTCTACATGGTCAAGTGAATTTAAGCGTGAGGCTTCAAGAGGGTTGCCATCAAGTATCCAACGACGCTCTTTTCTACCTTCGATCGAGTTATTCAAAAATGTATCGTATGCTTCATGTTCAGGAGTGAACTCACCATCAAAAGCTTCTTTCATCTCTTCTGGTTTATGATTGAAAGTACTCATAAGATCACGGAACGAAATTCTCTCAATTGCATTGTTCTCAGTTCTTGCCACAGACACTGACCATTGATCACATAAAGCCATTGAATCGTCGTAGTTTTTGCTAAGATGAGCATCGAGGATGACTAGATAGTCATCACGAAGGGTGTTGTATGTGCCTCCGATTCTAATGTGAGGAATGAATTTTTGAATCAGGTCAAACCGTTCATTTTCAGTTACCAGAAAATCAGAACTATTTTCGCTGTTCTTATCAATTGCCTGTTCAAAAGTAGGTGGATTTTTCCAGTGCTCCCATAAACTGGTTTGATGCTCATAAAGCGTCTTTAAGAACTGTTCTTTCATTCCAGCTTTATGCATATCAGATGCAAGAGCCATGATTCGACCATTAGCATCTGACCACTCACAGTTCTCTTTACCCAAATCAATACTTTCCAGTACTTTTTCTAAATCGAGTTTTACTGGCTGATATTTTAGTTCAACGAACTTAGCATAAAGAGGGCGGTCAAGTTCGTTATGATAAGTGTCTTTATCTATGCCACCAGAAATTTGTTGTTCTCGAATAGGAACGATGTCAGCCAAAATCGTAGTTGTGTTGATTGGATCTCTACCTTGCGCTAACTCTTTATTGTATTCAGCGTTGTAATGAACACGGAAGCTATCGAAGAAATCGATTTGCTCTGCACAAGTTAAATAGTACATGCGACCAAAAATCTTGTTGATATAGGTATTGTTATTGTTGGTTGACTTAGACTCAACTAGTTGATCTGCGCGGAGTTTATTTGCCATTTCAGAAGAAAGACGAAGCCTATCAATATAATGCTTGTTGTCCATCAGGAAATATTGAATTTGCTTACTTCCAAACTCATTGATGAATGAACCTCCTTCAAACTCGCGGAATGACTTACTACTACCTGTACGCAAAGATGTAAGATCTCGACGCCTTCTATCTACGTTCTGTATCTTAACTTCATTTAGAGGGAGTCCAGTCATCATTCGGAATAGTTGCGCCGGATATTTTTGGTTTTTTCTATCAGCACGGTTTGCAGATTGTTCTTCGTCTGCAATATCAGAAAAAGTTGACCAACCATAGACATGACGAGGACGTACATCGATCCCATATTGCCTTTCGAGGTCAATATCAGCGTGAAGCGAAATACCAGTTGTGCCTGATTTTGTATAAAAAATGGCATCTGACTTATCACTTTGGAAGTCTATGATTGCTTCACTATTATCGCCAACTTTTGCGCTGACAAGCCATAACGTACCATCCGGGTCTTTCTGGATAGAGATTGAACGTCCAGATATTTCACCACTTCGATATCCATGTTCTTCCAATGCCATTACTACATGGTCAATAGGTGATAAAGGTAAGTCTGGCATCAATTCGATTTCATCAAGGATTTCTTGATTCAAGCGATGAAGTTCTAAGTACTCTGGGTGTGATGGTTCTAGACGGTCACGCCAATGAATTCGGACACGCTTTTTCATCACCTTTGGTGTATCCATTGGACCTTTATTGTTAGCAATACGCCACTCTTCAAGGTCTTCTTGTGTCATGTCTTCAGTAATGGTGATCGATTGTTCTCTTTCAAGCCAACGCTTCAATGTTTCTTTAAAGGTTGGCATTTCTTCAAGCTGAAACTTCTTAGGAATCTCGGAACGACTAAGATCTACACGATTAACCGGATCGGCTTCGTACCATTCCTGAAGCATCATATCGAATAAGCCTTGCATCGCAGTACCTTGAGTTTTTTCGATTGCGACAACAGGCTTATTACCTTCGTTAAGTGATTTTAAACAACGCTCTGCAACAAAATCAGCTAATAGGGCAATATTAAAATCATCACCTAATAGATTCATCGGACTAGTAAAACCAAAGTCACCTGCCGATCCTTTCGTTGTTTGAGAGGTTGCTTTCATGTAAGAAGCAGCTTGGAAGTTGGTGAAATCCGCGCCTTTATTTAATATTCGCGCCAATGTGTCTGTTGCAAGACGGTTTCGTTCAACTCGTTCTTCGTCAAGAAGATTAATAGTTTTGCGAGTACCTGGATCATGGTCACGTACAATCATTCCACCATTTCGGGCACAAGAAACTGTATAGGCTTCTAAACCACCGTTAGACAAAGCATTATAAGCCTCTCTTTGAGTCATGCGATCGCGACCCAACACGTCAACCATGAAGGCTGCTGATTCAGCGTATTTAGCTGCAGTGGCTGAAGAACGGAGAATAAATGAATCTGGCTTAGTTTTAAGCAGCATATGAGTAAAGCCATGAATCACGATAGCACCAAGTGAATCAGTAGTACTTTTATGTGATTCATCTATAACAAGAATTGGATTTTTTGACTTCGATAATATGTCAAACACTAATCGTGCTTTGTTAGCCATTGAATCGCGAGTTGCAAAAGACCTAAGAAGTTGGTCATTCTTTGTCTTACGTTTTGCTGCATTTGTACCAATTCTCATAGAAGGGTGTTCTTTATTGAAGTACTGACCCATCTGAGAATAGGAGGTTAAGATGATATTGTATTTATCATCAATAGGTTTGTAAGGTTTGTTGACTGTTTTAACGCGGCGAGGTGTCCTATTATTTTTTTCTTCAACCGTTTGAGCATGGTATGTTTCTGGCTTAGAAAATTGACCAATTAAATTATGTTCTTTTGCGAGAGAATCTAACTCGTTTTTTGTCCATAATGGCTTCTCGTTAGCCAAGTCTTTAATCTCTGTTGATGCAATTGGAAATGGGTTTATCTCATCCCATACTCCAATGTTACGGAAATCACGAACAATATCAGAGATTAGCCCAGTATCCTTGGTAATGAATACAGGAGTTTCACCTTGCTTGATTGCCCAGTACATGAATGCGGCAAGGATACGCCCTTTACCTAATCCGGCAGCATCGGCAAGGATTTCATTTTGGTTACGCTTCGCGTTCCATACACTTAGAATTAGAGCATCGATCTGAGTGGCATCAAGAACGTTTGTGAACTGTTCAGGGGTCCAACCCATTTCTTTACAAATGAAATGGTCAGGGTTGCCAACATCAGTCACGAGTTTTTGATAAACAACTTTCATCGCATCGTGTATGTGAAGTGGTATGACAGCGTCACTAACACGACTCATGTTTGTCATAGGCACATATCGACGTTGCAATTCATTTAGCTGATGCTTACTACTTTCAATTTGGTTCTCAGTATAATAGGTAAGCAACTCAGAAATGTTGGTTGAAACCTTAGCTTCTTCTTCAGTAATAAGCTTTTTGTCACTATAGGAAAGCTTTTCATGTAACGACTGAGAATAATTGAACAAGTCTTCGATATCATCAATGCTATTGATGTTACGCGGGGGCGTCGAAGTAAGAGAAATAAGCCTTCGACCACCTGTAAAGTAAATACGTTTTGATGCATAGTCACTTTTCGTACCAATGATATCTTTATCAACATCAACCATTCCAAGTACTTCAAAATTTCGAAATATATATTCATGAAGTGGCATAGATTCATTAGTGACAATACCCAAATCATTATGATCACTGTTGATGACCAGCATAGTGTGAGCACTTTCACCACTAGACATCAAAGTACGCATTGCTAACTTGTGGTCAGGGCGAGAAACTGTGATACCACCAATAATTTCGGGCGTATTGTCGCTGGTGGAATCATTTGAAGCTGCAATGATAACACCACTTTTGCTCGTTGAGGTTTTGGTTAGATCTCGTTGAACGATATTGAGTTTTCGAGAACTATGTAAGCCCAATTGATCATTGATATTTGGGTTATCGACAACAAGTGTCGATGCCACCGAAGTTGGAATGTATGTATTTAGTGCAACAGCATCTTCACCCACGACCTCGACGTTGTTTACGGGACCACTTTTCTCCACGAAGCCTAAAAATCCGCGAGCCATTAGTGACAAATGCATATTGTCTTGTTTACCAAATGAATCCATATTACGAATAGATTTCGTAGGTGTGCTAGGCAATCGGAATAATGCTTCTGTATCATTGATAAAGCCAGTGTAATCGATAGGCTCGTTCGCTTTTTCATCTCGAATACGACCAATCAACTCCGTCTTTATTCCATCAAGAACGTTGGAAAATAATCGTCCATATCCTTTTGTGGCTTCATTGGGTGGATTAAATGAAGCGTTAATCACACGCTCGACATCAGCGGCATTCAAACCACCATTATTAATGTATTCAGTGGCAAGGATATTTCCGACTTCACGGATTGAGTGAGCTTTACTTAGATCGTGGTATAAGAAATCTGAAGAAGGGTGCTTATCCGATTTACGTAAAATAATATCCCCATTAGGTCTTTCAATGAATCTAGCTCCCTCTTCAGTACGATATACTTGTCGACCGTTAACATTAGCACCGACGAATATTTTTGAGTTTAGAAGGTGCGAGACAGCAGGGTTTTGAGCTACTTTATAAATGCCATCACGATGGGCACTTTTAAGCATACCAATCCAATGGGTGTTTCGCTCCATGCTATCCATCTGACGCATCTTTGCTTGAGGGAACACATTTGCGATTTGTTCAATGAACTTTGGCGTAACGTATGGCTTACCGTTGGGTAAAGTCCACGGTACGCCTAAGAAGTCGATACTCGGGTTGATTGACTGAAAATTACGTCGTAAGTCTTTAAATCTCAGACTTTTTGTTAGCTCTTGTTTCTGTTCAAGGCTGATATTACCGTAAACAGCCAGAATCATTTTTCCGGTCTTTGGTATTTTAATGGGAAGAACCTTTACATCATGAGCTGATGCATCTACCCAGGCTACCTTTTGTTCTGTTGACATAATTGGTCCTTATTAAAAGTAACAAATGCCCACACAGAAGTGGGCAAGGGTAGTGGTTAATTCATGGAAATGCCTGGGTGCTCTGGATCTAGTTCTTCTTCAAAACCATCCCCCATGCCACTAAATAAAGAGTCATCAATGTTATCGAAGATCGAATCGTCAAATTGAATGTCATCTTGATGATCTTCAATCCAGTTAGGGAGTGGAGCCTCTTGGAGATGGTCGACATCAGCATCTTTAGCTTGTGCAAATGCTTCATTCGCATCGGATACTGAGTTACTTGACTCAATGGTAGAATTAGTTGATTTTGTTTGTGAACCTTCGGATTTGGCTTTAGTAGTTGTAGATTCGTTACTTTCAGCAACAGCGGCACTTACGGTATCTTTTGATGTAACAACAGTATTTGTTGGTGAAGGGCTTGCAGGATTAGTTTTAGTCACTTTTGCTTGTGAGGATTCAGCTTTTTTATCATTTGAAGGCTGAGAATCTTGTTGTGGCAACTCTGCTTTAGAACTTTGTACTTCTTTAGTTTTAGCATCTGAGCTTTCAGCGTTAGCTTGACGTTTGGTGTCCACACGACGGAACTTAGAAAGGTCATCACCGTTGCGTACAGCAATTGCGTATTCGTGACGTTGTGTTTTAACTTTGCCATCAGATTCCAAGTATTTATGGTCCTGACTATTGAGTGACGCTACGTTTCTAAACTGACCTGTATAATCTTTAGTACTCACTTGGTGTGGTAGTTGACCTTTAGTAAACTTAAATACAGGCGCAAGATCAGAAATGAACTTCATGTCGTCGCGAGCGGCAAGGCTTTCAAGAATCAACGCGGTCTTAATGGCAACCTTTTGGCGTGCTCTAGGGTGCTCAGGGTTAGTCACGTCTTTGTAAATGTTAAACTGACTGTGAAGCATCTTGCCCCAAGGAGAAAGCTTCGTAGTAATTTCAGCAGCAATCTCATCATCCGATTGAACTACGTCATTTTCAAATAAACGGTCTTTAATTCCGGCACCTAAACGGTATTCTGCCGTAGGAATTACTTCAAAGAAGCCTTCAACTTCAGGGTTCGCAGCCCAACCCATAAAGGTTTGAAGATTGGCAAAACATTCGCTGGCTTTAGCCGCGACAGCTTTATTTGAATGATTTCGATTTGAGCTAACAATATCAACATATCGATCCATAGTGCGAGTAGGTAAGTGCATAACTTCCTGCTCTCCGCTATTTAATTCGATAATGGTTTCTTCGTAAGGATGCTCAAAGTTATATGAGGCATGGTCTTCAAGTTTTCCGTTTGCTGGGATAAAGCGCAACATCACACCACCACGAGCGTTGATTGGTACGTTGTCATCTACGTCCATTAATGCTCTAAATGAATCCATCAAACCTTTAGGGTCATTACCGTCAACTTTTAGAGCTTTTCCAGAGTTGATTGATGTAATAGTTGCTCGCTTATGACGAGTATTGATGTTTAAGGTGATAGGAGCGATGCTCATGCTAGCAGTAGGAGAGATAGCTTTCACACTGTATGCATGTAAATGACCATTGTGATCTGATTGACCTGACTTGAGCATTACAACGGCATTTTCTGAATTGGGGTCTAATGGCTCGCGGAAATAAGTACCAGGAGATTGTTTTGATTCAATTCCGTTGATTAAGTCAGTCATTGACTTCTCATGTTCGACAGTGAAAGTAAATTCCTTCGCATCAGTAACACTAATATCATATCCGGTGCATTGGTATTTTTGCTTAGGCTCACCATCTACTACATCTTCGAAAGATTCAAACCCAGTAACTTTCACAAACATTGTCTTTGGATTACCCGAAAAACCTTCACGTTTGTTTCCATCAGTAGCTTTTTGGTCATTTGCGTTAGACCTTAATTGATTCTTTAAACCTGCCATTGTCTATGTCCTTGATTTCTTAGGCACCACGCCTTTTGTTTGTTAAGTGGCTCTTGCCGGTATCATGTTTCTTGTGAGTGTCGATTAACTCGATCTCATCATACATTGTATAACTTCTGATGGTTTAATCAAAACTGATAGTTACCAAATGTGATAAATTAGCGATAAATAATGCCTATTGTGATATTTCTCAAAAGTATTACATAATGTATATTCTAATGTGTTTTGGTATGGCGGTGGCTGCAATGGATGATGGAAGACAACCTTCAAAGTATGAATTTGAGAAAATGGTTCAGAAATCTAGAAGGGAAGCTAAAGTGCTCATTGGTCAAATGGAGCACTTAAAGAACACCCCGGATGAAATAGTTGAAAGTTGGCTTGATGCGGTATGTTCTCTTTGTAAAGCTAACCCAAACCGTATATTGAAATTCGCAAAAAGGCTGTCAAGCTTTGCTGCATCAGAAGTAGGTACTTTGGTGCAGGGCTTACGAAACTTACGCTCCAAATATGTAAATGAGATTGGTTTTAGTCATAACGATGTTGAAAGCCTAGCTAGATCAAAGTTGCTTCTTGAGCATCCTGTTGCTCCAAAAGGACCAAAGTTAGGTGGTTCCTTAATGGAGAAATACCTAATCGAAGTTTATGTAGCAGGTTTAAAAGAGCAGTATTCTGTAGTTAAGGTTAGACAGGACTTAATGCAGAAATTGTCTGAAGTCTCGGGTATTGGCACTGATTTTGATGTATCTATAGAACCAGAATTGATAGTTGAATGCGATGGGAAGATCATTCTTGTAGATATCAAATCTCCATCACAAGAGTCATTTAAAGCAACAAAGTACTCAGCACCGTTGGAATATCAATGTTATTTAAACATTGGTTATGACATAGCGAGGAATTTAGAAGAACCAATCCATTTTGATGAGGTAAAACTCGCAATATATAACCATGCTGAAAGAACGGTAGAGGAAGTTAACGTCGAGGTAGATGAAGCGCTAATTGATGAAATTTATGAAGCGATAGCATTCTTTAAACCTCATATACTAAGAGGCGTAGTGCCAGCAACATCACTATCACACCTTGAAATCAAATCATCCAATGATATTCCCGATGATCTTCTTTCAAACATATCCAAAATGAATGTCATAAAGTTAGCTATTAGCGCGTTATCAGATGAACTTTCAGACGTAGAAGCTCAAGTTAACGCCAAAACTGAGCTAATGCAAAAATCACTAGATGGAAACCAGTTCAAGATAGATATTGGTCCTTCAAATATTCGTGGTCAAATTAACCGTATTTTAGATAAGCAAGCGGCAGTAGGGTTCCTATTAAATAACCGCCCTGCCACTGAACATGCAGAAGTATTTCAAATCAAGAATAATGCTGCCAAACTTGAGAAAGAACTTATCAAACACCTCGGTAAAGAAGGAATATCTCATTTCTTTGAAGAAAAATACGAAGTGAAAACAGCATTGACATTGGCAAAAAGCGGAAAGCAATTTGATTTAAAACAGAACCTGAAGCATTCCTTGGCTGGATCTTTAAGTGAATTTATTGAAAAAGCAACAATTGAAACAACTGCTTCAAATGAACAAATGAGCTTAAGCGTTGCTCAAAAGCAAAAGTGGGATTTGCATAGCTTAGCTGAAATTCTAACTACTTATCACGATGCTTCTGATGTCGCTGATAAGACAAGATCCATGCTCGAATCACGTATAGAGTCGTATCAACAAAGCTCGGATTTTGTATTAGCGGGTAGTTGTGACAAAAGAGTAATTGAAGCAAATCAAGACCTACAAAATCTAATTGATGTTGTGAGGACGAGTGTTCTTACTGATGAAATTGAAAGCGTATCCCCAAAGGTAAAACAAGCTGTAGAGCAAGCTGAAGCTGAGTTAAATGAAGAAAAGCCATACATTGAATTACCTAGTAAATCAGAAGATAGAACCCCAAACTCGGGACCAAGACTTATCACGCTTTAGAAGGAAACATAAATAATGGCAATTCCACCATATCTAGCTAAGTTGGGTGTCAAATTTATTGCTAGCCATTTAGGGAAAAAGCTCCTTAAGTTAGGAGTAGAAAATGGATCGCGACGACTTGGTAAAATCGCTAATTCACTCTTGCCATCAGATAGCCCATATTTAAAAGGTAGGGACAATGCTGCAACTTCATTGCCTATGTCTGCCATGTACGCACTTTTGCATAGTACTCTTTTGAAGCCAAACGAAGACAGGACATATGGTTGTGTTAAAAACCCAGCCAAGGTAGTGCCTTTTGATATAGAAAAAACCATAGAGGAAACGCTAAAAGAAAACCTCGGTGAGAATGCTGAAGAGAAATATAGTGCTGTTTTCAATGCCCTGAATAAAACGCCATTTGGTCAAGCTATACCGAGCGATGTGAGGGACGCACTAAATGATATGTCGAAAAAGGTTGCATCAAACCCAAATCAACAAAATCTTTGTTCAACAGTGTTGAGAGGGATCTCAAGTAATGTTGCTTCATCAATTGCCGGGAGACAGGAGACAACATTGACGCCACAAGAGTTGGATGAAATGGAACGCTACCGAAAACAGTTTGAGGATATGTCTCAAACGCCAGCATATCAGCGCGGTGCAATGAAGATGAAACCAGACTTAAGTCAATAGGGGGGCGTATGGACAACCAAGTACCTTTTGAGCAAAAAATGCAGCAAGTAAATGTAGTGCTTCAAATGATGGAGCCATTTTATAAAATTTTTGAATATCAGGACTTGATAAAGCGATTAATGAGTGAGGGTGTTATGTACATGCTTCTCATGTCGGAAATGAAGCTTGAGATGACTAATGAGTTCTTTGAAGCAAACATGGAGTTTTTAGAAACGAAACGAAATACTGAGTTAGCAGTGGATAATTACATCAAAGATGTACTTACGTTTATCCACGCTCATAAAAGCAAGCAATCAAAGGGGAGGTAAGCTTGAGCAATAATTGGTACTTAATGGACGTTGATGTTGTTGACTGCGTAGGTAATAGTGAAGCCTTAAATGTTTCATTTTCAAAAGAGTATATTAATACGGTGAGCCTTGACAGAATTAAGGTTATTTTTTCGTATGAATGTATACCTGAGAACCTAGAATTACCCTCGGTCCCAAATCTGAACGGTATTTTTATTAAGCTGCGTGGTCAACGGGCGTACACAGAACAGTTCGATGAAGATAAAGAAGATTACTTAGCATTATTAGAAAGAAATATGCGCGATTATGGCTCATTAAGTTCAGGTCAAAAGGTTAAGCTTCGCCAGGTATTGGCTGAAAATTCAAGCTTGAACTTACAAAAGGCAATAGCTTAACGCCTAATTAACCATTTCATCATCAATATCTATATCTAAGACTTGGTCCTCCCCCATCTGCATCATCTTTGAATCTGTTTGAGATGGGGAGTGCTGACTATCGGTCTTTGACCCACTTCTAGAAGGCACTCTTTGCCAGCCATGAACTTTCTTTCCGTAATTCCTAGTAGCTTGTTCCTCATTGGAATGACCCATTGAAGTGGATATTTCTGTTTTTGATTTGTCCGTAGCCTTAGCGTTTGCAGCCCATTGAGTTCTACCTAGTGAAAGTGAAAACCTTCTACCTACAGCCTTGATTGAAGCGGTTCCAAGGAGATTTCGTTCGGTATTGTAGATGTCCTGATAATCACTCAACGTCCGACGCTCTCGATAACTGGATAAAAAGTTGTCGATGAATACTAGGTCATGGAAAGAACAGTTGTCTAAAGGTATATGTCTGAATTCATCTTGAGCGCCACTTTCAATAGCTTCTTTCGTTCTGTTATTTTTTATCGTGTTTTTTACCTTTAGAAATGGCTCTGTATTTGAGTGTGAAGGCAGAACCAATGTTGCGCTTTCCAATTCGTTTGGGCGACAGTTCGTTAGTACGTTGAATTCTAGCCAAGAAACCGCGAACTTGTAGTTAGGGTTTGTCCGGGCATAGCTTCTTAAAATGTAGATATCATCAGGCTTTAGGCTTCGAGCTTTCTTTCCACTGGTGGACTTACTTTTTATGTTTGCTGGAACACCTTTGGACTCCTTTAGCTTTAGTAGGGCACTTCGTAAAAGGTCATCATCAAGAAACTGATTTTTAAGTCCGTAATTTAAAATCTTTGTAATAGGGGATTTTACAGCTCGGTAAGAAGCTGACTTTAATACGCGAGATTTAACTACCACTAAAAAATCAGCAATTTGGACCCAATCAGAGAACTTACCTGTTAGAGCGGGTGTGTGACTGTCATCCTCAAATTGTCTAATCAAACTAGTTACTTTCTTTTGATAGTCAGATCCCAACTCATTCCAAAACTTATTGTCTTGGAGGTTGCCGCTATCTCTAAGAATGTGCTGAACAAGTATGTCGCATTGATGGTTGACTGGTTTTTCGTTCAAAATCATACTTTGATTGATTCGATATTATGATTTAATTAGTATATCATAAAATGTAATAGCAAAGTCACACGGAAATGGAAATGTCACCAAAATTGAAATGGTCGGTAGTCGCTGCGATAGCACTGTTGCAAGGGTGTGCGAGTAATCCAAAGCAAACTGAATTGGAAAAAGAAAAAATTGCTTTACAAAAGAGTTTGTTAGAAACCCTAGAAAAGTATTCTGCGAAAGCAATTGAAGCGAAGGAAATGACGCTAACGACTCAATCTGCATTGTTGCAATTGGATTCCACACCAAGTGATATCTACAAAATCACGCAAGAGCGATTAAGGTTTGCTCCTGGTCTGGATAAGCCCATCTCATTTCGGGACATACAAACTGATGTCAAAGATCCATTGAAGCTCATCGCTGATTTAACCAATTATGAAATCGATTTCGGTTCACGACCTGCTCATACAACGGTATGGGTTACATTAGCGAAGGGACAGCGTAGTGCACAAGATTGGATCTATGATATTCACGACCAAGCAAAAGGTCGAATTAGTATCGATATATACCCAAACAAAGACGCTTTATCTATGAATGGAACCGCTGAAATGGGAGAGATGAAAAATGGAAAAATTTTCGTTTCATTCAACACTTCTAACTAAATCATTACGCAGTGCACTTTGCTCATTTTGTCTGCTTGTCACTACTGCAGGAATTAGTACATCATCGTCTGCGAATTCAAATATTTATGATTATTTCTTTGAAATCGAGCAAGGCAACTTCGACGAAAATTCAGAATACACTACTAAAGGACGTTCTAGTTTTGCTGGCGAGAGCCTAATGACTCGCGGTATTGCTCAAGAAGCTAGATCAATCGGGATGCAAGCAGGAAAGTATTGGGCGCAGCAAGAATTTAAGAAAAATTTAGCTGGTGATTTATCAGGGTTGAGTGCAGAAGATAAAAGCCTATATGAACGCTTAGATACGATTTATGACATTTCTCCGTATATGCTGCGATACAAACAATACTATGTAATGCCACCAGTAGTAACGGAGTCAAATGGTCAAAAGAGATATAAGGACTCGAAGCATCAAACATTTTATATAGCAGATAGAGCGTTTCACATCAGAAGCGAACCTAGATTTGTAGATGCCATCCCGACTTGGCGTGACTATGTAAGGTTCAATGCAAAAAAACCACAGCTATACTCAAAAAATCTTTTACCTTCAAACCCAAAACAAAAAGAAGAGTGGCAAAAGAACTTTAAATCAGGATGGCACGACGGCGTTGAATCGGCAAAGTTAAACCTAGATTTACAACTGGCAAGGTTTATTTTCGATTCAATAGGCATTCAACGATATCATATTCTTCATAGTGCAGGATATATCACAGCGCCTGAGTACAAAACCTCTTCTCACCCTGTCTCTGGTGATGACGATTTAATGTACATAGGGAACAAATGGGTATCAATATCAGTAGTTCCCAAGCTTGAGCATGATTTTCGAAAATGGCGTGTAATACCAGAACTTCCTGTATTGGAGGATTTGTTACCTGTCAGATACCATCAAATTCTTCAATACGGAACGGGGCTATAGTTATGACAGACTTTATGCCTGATTTCCTCGCGACAGTTGATAGTCCATTGCCTCAAAATGGGGGAGCAAGCAGTGTACCTACTGAGTCAGTTGGAACTGATTCAATGGAATTCGCTGCTATCATTGATGAAAAAGCAAAATCATCTCACAAAAAACATAACGATGATGACTTTAGCGATCTCTTAAATGGCTTACCTGCTAGTGATTATCCAAACCTAGCATTCATCACTCCACGCTATTATCGCGACCCATTGATCCAAAACCCGGAATATATCGAAATGTGTAAGTCAGATATATTTATGGGTCATCAGATTGATACATTGCTAAGGATAATGGAGCAAAACGGTAAATTTGATGATGTGATATTCTCTAGTGGAGATTTTACCTACCGCAAAGCCAAGAAGGAATTGATAAAGCTTTTCCATCGTGGATTTATGCGTAACGAAATAGAAGAAATTATTCGTCATATGTATCAACAAAATGGCGATAAAATCATTAACAAAGTACTTTCTCCCGGTGAAGATTACGATGATGCGTATGGTTTTGAATATGACCCAGGAGAAAATCAGCCGACAGTTAGATTCAGATACCGAATAAACTTAAGTGCATATCAAGAAACGTCGGGACGCACTGGTCTTTCACTTACTATGCGACGGCTAACTACGCGACCGCTTACCCATGAGCAACTAGGTACAAGTGACTTCATCGTTAGGAACTGTACTCCCAAAAGTGGTTTGGTTTGTGTGGCTGGTGAAACAGGTTCCGGTAAGTCTACACTTTGTGCCGCTATTGCTACTCAAATTCGTCAAGATATACATAATTCAAGACTGATGCTGACCTATGAGTCACCAATTGAGTACATTCTTACTGAAATTGAAGGACCAAATCCAATTAGACAACATTCTGTGGGAGAGTTTGGTCACTTCACATCCTTCTATGATGGATTAAGAAACGCCTTACGTCGAACCCCGGAAGTAATTTACTTGGGTGAGTCTCGTGATAGAGAGACATTTATAACATTACCTAAAATCGCAGAGTCTGGGCATATGGGATTAACAACACTCCATGCCGATAGTATCGTTTCGATCTTTTCACGAATTGCTAATGAAGTAGGTGGTGATAAAGATGCAATTATTCGTTCTATTGTGAACACTGCGCACCTTTTTATTGTCCAGTATCTTGCAAAAAATGGCGAAGAAGTTGTGCCAATCCAAGAGACATTGCTATTTACTCCTGAAGTAAAGTCGGAAATATTGAGCACAGAGGGTAACTTGTTAAATGCGATACGCAAGGCAGTAGAAACTCACGGTCAGACAATGTTATCACACGCTAAAGAGTTGTATGAAAGTGGAAAAATACTTAAGTCTACTTTTAATCATATAGCTGAAACTCATGGGGCTGATGAAAATGGCTGATTACAAGCTCGATGAAGACTTCGAAATGAACCCTGATAAAACCTATTGTTCTAACACGAAGAAAACAGTCATTTTTTGGGGATTTCCCATTATTTTTTGGGTGGTAGTTGGACTTCAGTCTTTTATTTTTCTACTCCAATTATTTGTTCCGCTAATCAACTTTATTGGACTTTCAAAGTTCATTTTTATAATGGTTGTTCAAGTCGTTGTAGTTCGGTTTTGTATGCGTAAACGAATTACAATTTTTGACTTGTTCGGATTCCTACTAAGAAAAAGGTCTGCAGTGTACTACCCAACACCAAGAAGCAAGCGCCACACCCGCTCAATGTTAAAAGGTAAGGACTATTAATCATGAATAGGCAGATTGAGTCACATACTAACTTGCCAAAATGTGGAATGTACTTAACAACTGGCTCCCGACTTCCTAAAGGTCAGTTGATAAATCATTATTTAGCAGATTTGTTAATCAGACATCATACGAGAGATTCATTGAAATTAGTCAATATCTATGACAAACGATCAAACTCCACATTTGATAAGCAACTTACAGAGGACGCGAATAAACCAATTGTGATGAACCTTTCAATTGGAAAGTTTGGTGATTTTCAAGATTTAGTCCATGCATTGAAATTCAGTCAAGAATTATCATGTAGCCATATCATGCTCTCGATAGATAAGACGTTAGATAGTGATGAATTGGAGCTAGTGTCATATCTAAGTAAGTCAACAGTTGTAGTCCTTGGCGTTAGGAACGCTTCAGCGCATGAATTCGTTTCTGATGTAGTTCTCGACCCATCAATACCTTTGGCACTTAAAAAGCAAATTCTAGCACAACTAAAACTATCAATTTCAACAGCAAGAAGAACCCAAACTCCTGTCGACAAGATAGATAAGCAACTGGATATTTTTGAGATTACTACATCGTTCTCTAAAGGTGTCAAATCGGTAGTCAGCCACAACGACTTGGCTTCATATGTTTATCACCAATTCGGCATGGTAATCCATAGCGAAGAAAAGTTTTCGATAGACAGTTTGAAAGAAGCTGTTTAATTCAAGGAGTCAGTACGTGAAAGTAATCTTAATTTCTAGCTTAATAGCCCTAAGCTTCAATGCATCAGCAGCGGTAACAATTCATGAAGCTGTATCATTTTCAAATTCTTCTGATAAAGGCGTAGTCGCAGACTCTACAGAGATCGTCAATGCGAGAGGTAGAAACATGCCTTTGGACGTGGCATTAGAACAGATTGCCCCAATGATGCAAATCTCATTTACCAACCCAAATCTTAAAGATATGGGGATTAATTGGCGTGCGGATACAGAGCACTTCACGAATGTACTGAGCAGAATCTCAAGGCAATACCCAATAGACTTCGTTGTAAACGAAAGTGCAGAGACAATTTATGTAGATGTTGATAAGGGACAATGTACAGCCCACCGAGAGCTAAAGCTCAATGAAATGGCTAATGCATGGCATGAACTGAATATCTCCGATCAACCCATTTTACCACCTGTACTTTCTGTTCAGGCAGACCTAGCCGGATATTTATATCGGTATTGCTAATGTTTAAGCTCACTGCATTATCTTTGTTAGGCATTACGCTCCAATGTCATGTAAGTCTTGCGAACGCAAGCGGTTCTCTCGATCCCTTTAGTAATGCATTTTTTAAAAATCATGAACTAGAGAGGTCTAACTCACTGCAACAACGCAAGATTGTTGGTAGTGATGTTATTCGAAATAGGGAAATCATACTTTCTAAAACATTATTGAAGCGCTATGCAAAATTTGCAGATTGTATGGTTGAAGCTAGCGAATATTTCGAGGTGCCGGAGTGGTTGATTTATGCAATTGTATATCATGAAAGAGGACCAATCGGAGGATCTTTGGTGAATCCGAATACAACAAAAGATCATGGTCCATCAGGCATAAATGATGTTCGACTTCTAGATTATCGCAATATGGGAGTAAGGCTAACAGCAGAAGATATACGTAAAGATCCATGCGTTGGCATTAGGATGACAGGTCATCTTTTGAGAATTGAATATGATGAGCTAAAGCCGTCAGAAAAGGACTGGATGACAGCAGTTGGAAACTACCATTACGATAAGAGGGGTGACTATCCTAGACATCATTACAAATACAAAAGACACATCTTAGATGCATTGCAAGTTTTTAAACGTACCATCGAGTCAAATCAGTAGTTAAAGCCGCTTACCAAGCGGTTTTTTTTCGTTTAGATGCCCTCCTTTTTTGAAATGAACCAACTTCAACCTTTCATTCTTTACAGATTCAATTTAATATATATACAATAAATATCATTAATAGAATGGACACGGAATGAGTAATAGAACAAAAATCATTGCGCCTATTGTGTTATCAGCTATCACTCTTGCACCCTCTGCGATGTTTCCGGTGTTAGCCACTCCAAGCTCGAGTGCGAACTATATAGAGAATGGGACACATAAACAGCATCACTCATATGGCTTTGAGCAATCAAATTCAGTACTTCTAGGCTCTGGGTGGGATGTGCGTTTTGCTGATAATCGATTTCGTGCATTTCCTGTCCGATATTCGTCATATAAGCATGAGCCACGATGGAGCACTATCTACGATAAGTGGGGGCAGCTTTACGGCGTTGCAGTGTTGGTTGATGTCCGAAATAAAACTCTTATCACTGCTTGGGCAGATGAGTTTAAAACCGCTGGTTTACATTACGTTCATACAAATGTGCGTCACGAAGTAGAGCGTTATGGATGGAATGAACTAATCGCTCTAACAGAAACCAAGCAACTTGAGTTTAACCACCAGCGTCGTCTAGAGAAGCAAGATGCTCTAAAAGACCAAGCTAAATTCTACGAAGAAGAACTAGCCTTAGCGAAGCAAGCCATTAGAAAAGAAAACATGAGAGCAGAGCGTGCTCGGGACCAAGTGGTATTTGAAACTGTTCGAAATGTTGAAAAGGATTATGAACTTCGACGAGCGCGGCTACAGAAAGCATATGCTCAAAAACAATTGGAACTATCAGAATTAAGGCGTATTCACGAAGCTCAATATCGTCAAGACACCGAAGCACTACAAGAGTTCTATGACAACAAAGTTGCGACTCAAAACGCTATGGTAGCCAAGACGCTTTCAGACTTACAGGCTCAGTATCAGTTGGATTCAAGGCAGCTTGAATTAGAACGATCCGATTTAGTAAATATGAAGTCGAAACTTGCGGCTAAGTTTTCTGAATATGAATCCCAACGTAAGAATGCGGAGATTTCCCAGAATAAATTTGAGCAACTTAAGTCAATGTTGGAGACTGAACGCGCTTACATTGAGACTCAAGAAGAAGCTTTAGTGCAACGTAAAGCTGAACTCGAAAGCGAATATAAAGGTCGTCATGCCAAGCTAGAACTTGAAATTGAAAAACGTACTGATGACCTGATGCAAGACATTGCCTCTCTTAAACAAGATCTCGCGGATGACAAGCAGCAATTCATTATTAAGACACAACGAGATTACGATGAACGAGTAGCGCTTGTAAATCAACGCGAAGCAGAGTTGGTCAAACAGGAAAAACTAGTTGCAGAAGTCCGTCAAAAATACTTCCCGGAATTTGAACGTCAATTACTTGCAGGTAATGGTGAGTCAAAGACGAGAAATTACTTAAAACGATACTGGCGTTACCAGCTTGATTGGAACGATGAGTACATCAATGACTCCAAAATCCCTTCAATCGAGTATACAAAAAATCTCAACTTTACTGGGAATAGCCTCGAGGCTGATTTAGTCAAAATGATTTGTCACCTGGGGCAGCACACTCCTGATACTTCAATCTCTGCAGTGATTGAGCCTGAAGACAACTACGTTTCTATACGCTTTGACACAGTAGATAGAGTTGAACGCAATAAATTCTTAAAGTTGTGCAACGCACAAGGATAGCAAATGATTAAGTTAAAATACTTTCCCGTACTTGTAGCTGTAACACTCTCAGCTACATCACATGCGAACTTAGTGACGATTGCTTCATCATCACCTCAAAGCGGTGCTGCATCTAAAGTTCAAATTTCGGATGGTGGAGCGGTCGATGAACCGTCTTCAAGCTATGATTCTACGAGTTATGCTATGCCTCGGACAGCTTTGAAGCTGAAAAAAGATGTGGCGTATGAATACTTAGAACTAAACATTACAAAGTCACAAAGATTAAAAGTTCTTGATGATGGGACGATTCTTTTCACTGTTTATCCAAAGACGTTGGAACAAAATGCACGCGATCTACTTGCTCACACAAAAGGTGCCAATCTTTGGGTTCCCAAAAACTTTCCTAAAGCGTTACGTATGTTTAATAGCTTTCAACTCCAAGGTGATGACGTACTGGACATTTTGGACCAGATGATTGCGCCATTCTATGACAAAAGGAATGTAGTCGGTGACTACTACCCAAATAAGGTCGTTACCTTACAAGTCGGAAACTAAAAGGAATTTACTGTGAAAATTAAGTATATAGCTTTTGTGGTAGGCGCTGTTTTGATGTCAGGTTGCCAAACTCTTAATGGTGATATTAACCAGAAGCAAAAAGAAATAACTAAGTTTGTTGATGAGGAAGTCGATCTAGCAATTGATATCCGAGATAACGTCCAGCGTCGTTACCGTCATATTCGCCACAATAAAAATATTTTTGTCCCACCAATTGAAAATGAAGACCTTATTAAACCTAACTGGTGGTTCGACGAATTCGATATTGGTCGCGGTCGTAAAATTCCGTTACTCGATGCAATCAATATGGTGATGAGTGATCGGTCTGTAAACATCAAGTATGAAGATGGTATCGATAAAAGCCTCTTGGTTTCATTTCATGGTTCGACGGTTGGGAATGCTCTTGAGTCAATCAGTCACGCATCAGGTTACTCATTCGCGATTCAGTCGGATAATGTCCTTACTTGGAGTAAATTCCAAACTAAGTCATTTAAGATTGCAGCAATCCCATCTACGTTCAAATTTGCCTTGGGTAAACAGCAAGGGGCTTCGTCATCCACCAATGAAAACGTATCGTCAGGTGATGAATACGCAGCAGCTAATTCTGAACTAGATCCATTAAACGAACTGGTTTCTGAACTCAAAACATATTCTAGTTTTCGAAATGTAATTTCAAAGGCAAATACCGATGAAGAAGGTATTGCTTCAAGCGAGTCTGAAATTCCAATTTTCTTAAACCGTTCTGCTAGCACGATTACAATTCGTGATGTTCCACATGTTGTAGAGCAAATGGCTCAAATCATAAAGGAGAGAAACCAGTTATATCGCACTCAAGTTGAAATGGATGTTGAAATAATTCAAGTCAAACTTGATAACAAAGCGATTGACTCATTTGATGTTCAACTTGCTATAAAAGAATTGACCTCTAAGGGCATCTCATTAGCTGCTGGTGGTGTGGGTGAAGCTGGCGACCCCTTCACGTCTCGTTTTTCTGGAACAGAAGCGACGTTCGGTATTGGAGGAAAAATTAACCGGGGTCGTGCATCAGGGACAGGTGCGTTGATAGAGCTATTGAATGAAAAAGGGTCGGTGACAACTCGCACGATGCCTCGTGTTATTGCTCACCACAACTCTATTGCTAAATTACGTGATCTTGACCGAATCAAATACATCGAAGAACGTTCTACCACATCAACAAGTAATGTAGGCGTAGAACAGAGCATTAGCCAAGCTGATTTGGACGTTGGATTTTCTATGTATGTTGTTCCGACCGTTTATGAGTCAGATGTTTCAATTGCAATGGCAACCAACTTGTCTAACTTAATTGAGCTTGTACGAAATGGCGATAGCGGGATTCCGACTGATAACGGAACTGCTACTTATGTTGAAAGTCCTTATACAACTGACAAAGACTTTTTCAACCGCTTCACAGTAAGAAGTGGCGATACCGTCTTCTTTGCAGGGTTAAGCCGTTCTAATAAGCAGATTCGAAAAGCGAATGCTGGTATCGATGCGTTTGGATATAACGACTATGCCGAAAATGAGCGCGTAGAAACGATCATCGCTGTTACACCTCGAATCATTCGCCCTAGTGCCATTTAAAGGGGGATTCGATGGTTATACCACCACCATTTCTTATAGGTGAAGATAAATACGAGATAGTAACAACTCGTAGCCATATTTTTCACCTAGAGAACAAAACATTTAAAGCAAACCTAGCAGATGGATTAACTGAGTTTTGTTATATGCCAACAAAATTCAGCAAAATCTCTTTGCTTGCAGTTACGCGTGGTTTCCTGATTAATCAGTATGTAACAGGTAAATTGATTGAGTCAGGCAAACTTAAGCCAGGAAGACCATTTGTCTTTATCGAACATTATGGCTCGGGTTTCTACCTACTTTTAGTTAATGAAGACGGAACAATCGAATCTGAGCTAATTGAGGAAGTTCTGAGTGAGTCGGAGCTTAGCCGTGCTAGCGATAATACCGATAGACGATTTAAAGCGAATCTTGATTTCGACCAAGATAAGTTCGACTTACTTATCAACAGAATCGAGATCTTTGTTAACTCGAAGAAAGAGATTGTACAAGGCTTTGTTGCATCGGCTGCAGGTTTGAGCCAGGACATTTTTTCAATTGACGGACTTATCCATACTTCTCAAGAACGGATCAAAGAAGTACTTGAATCGATTCGAATTGGTAAGGTTATCTCTTTTGACTTGGCTGATGCTAACTCTGATAAATCATTTATTAAGGTTGGGGTAGCTGATAGCGTAGTAGATCTCTATGTACCTAATGCTTCTCAAGTTCAGCCATTCATTACTGAACTAACAATTGAGTATTATAAGAAGGATCTGGAACTTAATGACTTACCGACATCCTATGTAACTCGAGATGTAGGTCAGTACCTAAAAAGAAAACATTATACTCGCTTTGGACTATCCCTCTTTGCCTTGTTAGCCGTAGTAGCTTCAACAATCCCCTCTTATTTAGAGCAAAAAAAAATTGAAGAAGCTGAGAAAAACCGAATAGTCCAAATTCAACGTACCATTGACGAATATGCTGAGTACCGAAAGCTAATCTTAGAAACTGGCATTAATGCAGAGATGATGTTGAAGCAGATAGGGTTAGCCATCATGGAGTTCGATAAAGCGCGTGACTCGAAAGAACTTTCTTGGCGACCGGTTACTATTGCTGCTGAGAACACCAATATTTCATTTGAGATGAAATCCACCTCTTCAAAAATTGATAGTACTAACCTATCTGATTTCGCAGAAAAAAACGGGTTAGCTCAGTTCTTCTTAAATAATAATCAAATTGTAGGCTTTGGTGCTTCACATTATGCGGTGAACGCTGAGCTGTATCTTACGCCTGTGGATAAAGAGATCCATTACATCCAAGATACCGTCGACTTTTTGTTTGACCACACCAACGTAAGCATTGGTCAAAGAACTGCTCACCAGAATTGGTCGTCAGTCATGGTGGACATTAATTATAACTGCTGGCTTCCGCAACATTTCGAGTACTTTAGCACCCAACTTTACCCAAGAAACTATGGGTTTGTAAAAGTTGAAGGTACGTACTCTGACGAAGCCACGGTAGAAGATCAAAAAAACAAAATTATGCCTTGTGGGTACTCGGGAAAGATAACTCTTGAAGTATATGGTCACAAAGGTACAGGTTTATCTAGCTCAACAAAAAATGAGGCTGAAAATGGGTAACAAACAAAAAAAGAAAGATAACAAAGTGGCAATCATTATACTCGTGGTTTGCTTTGCCATCTTAACCTACAAGTTATCACCTCACATTAAACCATTATTTTCTTCAATTGGATTCAGCTTTAATAGTGCTGTTGCAGAAAGTAAACCGCACTCTGCCGGTATTGAATCTAGTGAACGTCTTCAACAGCAAGAGGTTAAAGCCAAGGAGTTAGCTAACAAAATCGTTGATGGCAAAATGTATATCGACACTCATATACCTAAACCGCCTAGTTACAATGATGCTCCTCAATTCGACAAAATTATGGCTGTTTGGAATGTGGTCGCTCGCGTAAACGAAAAGGGACGTGAGAATGCATACGTATGGGCTGGTTTAAAGCTTGATGATGCGAGTCGTAGAGAAGTCATCAATGTTAAGCGGCTTCAGCAAGTAGAATTAGAAATCGATGCAGAAATGGCAGAAACAAGTGCTCGCATTGCAAAGTATGAAAGTGAAGGTGTCGATTCAGGTTCGAATGGAAAAACCAAGTTTATAGGTGCTAGCGGCTCTGCTTCAACAGACGAGCTAGGGAAGCTTCTTGCGGGTGGTGAAAATGGCTCACAATTGGACATGGTCATTGCTTCTAGTAAAGAAGATCAAATCGAACTTCGAGCTTTGGTTAAAGATAAAGCCTATATCGTTGTTAACAATAAAACTTTTCCTCATGCGAGAAAGGGGCAAACAGTTGCTAATAGATATGAGGTTCTAAAGATAGATAAGCAATTGGAATGTGTACATTTGGCGGATCTCAAAACAGAGGACCGTGACGAAATTGCTCCAATTTGCCTTAACTAGAGGTTGCTATGAACATATCTTTCTTTAAGAAACCAATAAACATATCAGAATTGAAAATCCCTTTTCTAAAAAAGAAAGGGGAGGTAACTATTGAAGCTACCAGTTCAGAATCATCGGTAGCGATTGAAGTAGAAGAGATTTTGTCATCGGAACATCCATTTCACCATAAACCAGCACAAGAGACAGATGAGCTAGGCATCTTATCAGAAACAGAATTGCAGATGGCTGAGTCGTTGGATTTAGATGCACTTAAAGAGTCAGGCTATCAAGAAGAATTCGAAGCTCAATTTGGTTCCGAAGTGATCAAGCACGCTAAAAAGTTAAGGGAGTCACCTCAAAATTGTGTTAACGATACAGAAGTTGAGGATGAACTAGAGATATCCGACTTTGAAGTCTTTGACGAGTCATTGCAAGAACAGTCTCTTGAAAAGGATTTAGAATCAATCGAAGAGGATGAAGCGGAAATACAGTTTACTGACCATAGTAGTAATGAGTTCACGTCTATTGCATCGGTTTTTAGAGATGAAGATGTGAAAATTAATCGTGTAAGTGATCAGCATCATTCTACATTTTCAATCCTCCATGTGGATTACGCAATCTATCGAGCGTTACTGCCAACGTTTGACGATTATAACAATAGAAAAGAATCCGACTTTGAGGACACTGATGAAGGAATTTCAAGTAAAGGTTCTTCTAGAGCAAAAGATCTTAATTCGGGGTATGGCTCAGGTACTAACCTCGTTGCTATCCCTATGCACTCTGGTGAAATTGTGCTCTTTCCACGATCCAAAGCAAAGATGCAAACTCGCTTTGTCGATGAAGTAAGAAAGTTGGTCGCGATTGCTGGTGATATCGACATCAATAAGATTCAAACACGATTAATCGACGATACTTTATTCTCTGTTCATGCTAAAGAAGTCCACACAGAAAATATTCGTCGAAAAAATACAGATGTTGATTCAAGCTCAGTAGAAGACGAAGCCGCTACTAAAGAACTGTTAGTTAGTACCGTTTCCCTGGCTGTCCAGAATAACTGTACTGATATTCATATGTATCTAAGAGAAAACTTTGAAATTCAATTTCGTGCAAACAAACTTATCCAAAGCCACCTTACAATAAACGAAGAACATATCATTGGGCGATCATTATTCAACACCATAATTAACGATTTGGGTGCTCAACGTTGTTCGGGCACGATGAACTATGTTGATTTTGAAGGTACATCTTTTGCTCTGCAGGTCTACAAAGACAAGCAAAGAACAAGCCCTATTACCGTTGAATTACGTATTGAAAAAGCACCAATAGATGGTGGCTCTCGCGAAGAATCAGCTGGTATGTATATTCGTATTTCAAAAAACGATGTACCTCAGACCTTAGAGCAGTTAAAAATTGCACCACCAATGATAAAAATGTTCCGCAGAGCAATGCACTTGCCTAAAGGAATGATTATTGTAACTGGACCTACAGGTTCAGGTAAAACAACTCTCCTTCATGCAATCCTACGTGAAATGCTCCCTGGTTTATCAGCCAGAACAATTGAAGACCCTGTAGAATTACGAGCGACATACAACAGTAGTATTTCTCAAATGTCGATACCAAAACACAAATGGCAAGAAGCGTTAGAATCCGTTTTACGTCAAGACCCGGACGTAGTAATGATTGGTGAAATACGCAGCGGTCAGATGCTAAGAACCTTATTAGAAGCTGTTGATACAGGTCACTTAACTCTATCTACTCTCCATACAAATAGCGCTATTTCAACTTTGATGCGAATGATCAACATTGGCGGTAAGCCAGAAGATTTAGCAGCAGATGAAGTCCTCACTTTAATCATAGCCACAAGGCTTAATAACCTTCCTTGTAAACTTTGCGCAAGAAAATTCACCCACTTATCTGACGAAGAAAAGAAAACAGTTTATGACTATCTAGGTGAAGCAGATATGGACAAAGTTGATAGTCTAATTTTTACAAATGAACATTCTGAAAACTGCACTTGCAACCGAGGTAAGCGCGGAATGAGTTCAATGCAAGAAGTCATTAAAATAAATGATTCAATTCGCAAGTTTATCGCAGTTAAAGACTGGGACGGAATGAAGGATTACCTTGTCGGTCATGGTTGGAAAGATTTCGAAACTCAAGCAAGAGAAAAAATTCTAGAAGGCGAATTAGATCTCTTTGAAGTTCAGCGAGTCGTCAAGATTGCCCTCGATGACGAAGAGAATTTCCAATACAACTATTAATCTGACGTTACAGGATGAGATATGACAGTTACTTATAGCTGTCATATTTATCTAATTCAAAGTCTTGATTAATTAACCCTTCACCTCTTCTTTACTACTACAGATAAGAGTGAGCCAATCTATGACCGCCAGAAGTAAACTAAAAGCATCTAAAGTGCAAAGTAGCCAAAATGCTGTTCAGAAATCAACAGAACTAACATCAATTTTAACCACAGGTGAGCGTCTTAAAATTGCTCTTTTTTTTAGGTCTAAAAAGCAAATTGAATTCATCAACTCACTCATGATCATTAAAACGGAATCAAAACCGGATACTGGAAAAGATGAAATGCAGAGTAAGGGGGGCGGTGTAGCAGACTTGCTGGTTATTAAAAGAATGAAAAAAATCTATGAGCAGAGTTCATCACTCGGGGGTGTATCTGCGATTGTTTGTAAGGCTCTAATTGTAAGAATTAGGGGCGGTATGGGACTAGGAGAGGCGATGTACGGCATGTTCTCAGATAGTTTCTGTACTCTGATGAGTGCGACAGCAGCTAGTAGTGATATTACAAGCGCGATAAAGGGGGCGACTGAAAGACAAAGTGAAGTGTTTAGGGTTGAGCTGGTATCAACGATTAAACTATACGCTGGATTTTTTATATTGATTCTAGCTGGGAATGCTATGAATTTAGTTCATTCCTTTTACGAAGAGAGAAAGGCTCAAATACCTAAAGCATTCAAATTCTTTAAAGAGCCAGAGTTAAAGTTTTTAATCGCAGATTTCATCGCCAATTTTACAATCCCATTAATACTGCTTGTATTCACTGCATCGATTATTAATCGATATGTCCTTCCAAAACTATCAGGAAAAGTACGTGAGAAAGCTGATTCGTACTACCCACCAGCAGTATTGTATCGAAGTAAGTTAGCTATGAGTTTGTTTTCGAATATCGCCCTACTTATCAAAGATGCAGGGATACAGCCGAGACTTGCTATCGATAAGCTTTTAATTTGGGCAAAACCATATGAGCGCGATCATCTAGATATGATCAAAGCCTCAATTGTCGCTGGTGCAGAAGGTACTGACCAGTTTAGTACAGGTCTTCTACCTGATGAGCTAGAGCTAAAACTAAAACTTGCAGGTCAAGGTGAAAAGGCATCTATAAAAACTGCATTAAATATTATATGCAATACGGGTCAAAGAGATTTGGTGAACCAAATGAAGCGTCTATCTACGTTATTGATGCTCATACTTGGTGGTATAGGGGTCTGGGTACTGGCTGGTGGATTGAGTGTTGGCATGGCAGTTATGAAATCTTTAGGTGCATAGTGACAAATGATGCTCTTGAGTATTTTGTAAATACATTTTTTATTGTATATTTTGAATCTGATTAGGCAAATACATTAATTTGCATAAACCAACTGTTTGTAAAAGGACTACTCAATGTTAACTAGTACAAATTTAAGAACTCGCCTACAGCATACTCGCAAGGGTAAAAGCAAAGGTTTTACGTTAATCGAACTTATGGTCGTTATTGCCATCATTGCAGTAATTGCAGCGGAATTTGTTCCTGAACTACTCGATTCAGGTGTCAGTAAAAAAGTTGCTGATGGTAAAAAAGAAGTTGTTCACATCGCAAGAGCGGTACAAAAAACATACTCGCAAGATGGTGAATACCCAGCGACAATTGACTTTGACGATATTGATCATCACCTACCATCTAACATCGATGTAAAAAACCCTTGGGATATCGACTATGCGATTACAGGCGGTGGTATTACGTATGGCTCAGGTTGTACAACTAAAACTGCAAGACCTACCGATCTAACCATTTTCAAAATTGCTTTGATTTTGCCAACAAATTCTGATGATGCGGTACTCCGAGTAAAAGACGATTATGATGACTGTACTGCCCAGGTAACAGGAACAACCGTTTTCTTTGAATTTGAATAATTAGGGTAGGCTGTAATGAAGAGTATCAATCGTAGCAAAGGGTATACGCTGTTGTTAACATTGGGTGTGGTTTTATCCATTATTGCAGCCGCTGCTTTTGATTGGTACTCGATGCTCGCGCTTGAGGAAAAGTATAATCGTCAGGCGCGAGTGGTTCAGTCTGTTGACCAAATCATTAACTCCTATTCCTCATACTTTGTACATCAATGCAACTCAGGTGTTGACCCAATTCCTCCTACGACTTTAGCTAGCCTACAAGCTGATGGCTGGCATCTTTTCCCTGTTTTTAACCCTCAAAAGGCATCCATATCATTATCCCTTGTCAGACCAAGCACCGTCATTTCCTCTACTGAAACAGGTAATAGAAGGCTGAATCAAAGCTCTACTGTTTTACAAGTTACGATGAAATATAGAGCCGATCAAAATAATGAATATCTAATGTTTGTCGATGCTCTTTATGAGACAGGTTTAAAAGTTACCCCGAATATTTCAAACCATTCAGTTCTGATAGAAGACCAAGTTATTAACCGAAGGCTAGCGCGTGAAATTCTAGATGAAAGTGTATTTAGTGAAAGGACGTGCATTTAGATGTATAGCGCATATAAAGTAAATGGTTCTTGCAGTTTAGACGTTCTGTGCAAACTCCATACGGAGTTGGAAACCAGCCTTAGTAGCTTTTTAAGTGAGAGAGGGTGTCATTGGAGAGTAGATGTTAAAGCAAGGCATTTTGTACTATTGAGTCAAGTAAAGAAAAAGACATACCGCGTGCTTATTTGTAAACCAGAACAGTTAACAAGGTCTTGAATTATTCATTAACCATTTCAACGAAATCGGACGGAATATGAAAACAGTTAAATGCTTTAAACATGACACCTGGCAAGACACTGATGTCTTTGCATTGGAAGTTGATGATATTTTTTCTCACCAAGGAAAAACTTATATAGTTAAGGGTAAGCCATACTTGCTTGAAGGTAAACCAAACATCCCAGCAGAGCTATATGAATCTGGAACTATCATCCTAAACTTTGACAAAAATCGTGAATACATTCATATGGTTATGGACTATGTTTTCAGCCCTGCAGTTGAATTTGATGATGGCTCAATGATTATCGCAGATCTTTCAGATGGAAGTACAAACGTTTATTCACCAAGGTTGCCAATTTCAAAATTAAATGAGTTTTGCAAACAAAACCTTGAGCATTATGAGAACTTTTTTCATAAACACGAGCGTAAACTTGAGTCTGGTGAGTCAATCCAAATGCCAAAGTTTTGGAATAAAACCACTCTTCCTATTTAATCTCATCACTAATTAGAAGCTAGCTTTAAGTGGCTTAATTTAAAACATCACAACTACTTCAAAACGTCTCAAATAATGGCATTAGTGCTCCTTATGGTGGCTTATTAGAATCTGCCATTTGGGGTTTCTAACTGGCGAACTAGCCGCTCATGCTTAGTAGTTTCCTATACGCCTCAAATAAAACAATGAGTTAGTGAATGTGGTCAAGTTATGCTCTATCATATAGTAAAGTTTATTTCCTATATAATTTTATGACTTCGAGATGTACAAAGGAACCAAAGTATATCCTATCTCCCGAGATCATTGATAAGGCGCGCTATTTCATTGATAGATGGTTAGACCTTCGCGTCAAACACAGAAATGGAATGAATTTCACAGGAAAGAACTAAGATCTCTATCGTGGGTTTAATCCGAACAGTCGGGGTTTCATGAGCTTTCATCACGTCTATTGCGAGCCGTTCGCCATGCACACTAAAGTAGTGTCTGGGAAGGATTATTCTTTTTGTACGTCTCTTCAGAAAACGATCATGTGGTCACGCTGGATGTAGCAGTCATACAGGGCGTCATGCACTTCTCGTTTGGCATCGAAAGTGCTCGGCAATAAATGCTCTGACAGCGTGCTATGTGAGATAATCAAGAACTTGCTCCATCATCGCGATATTCGCAGTCAAGATGAGTAGAACTTAACTGGAACGACCTCAGAAATAAATCGAAGGAGATGTTTTAATGACAATCGATGAACTTGAGCTGATTAACAAGATCATTAGAGGTCAACGCGAGTCCATTGCATATAAAGCTGCAAAATTAGTACTTGTAGAAGGTCGCTCACAAACCGAGGCGACAGTGATTTTGAACGCCAAAAAATCTGCGATTCAAAACGGCGTTACAAGATACTCCAATTGGGATGCTGAAATAAAAAACGCATACAAAATAAGCAAATAAACTAGAAGTATACGCCTAGGCGTGTACAATGTGAGTGCACTCGCCAACTACATGCCAGGGAAAATTTAATCTCTACAAGCTCTTTAACAACCGGACGATCATTCACTCCTACCGTAAGGCGTTTAACGTTTTTTCAAATCGCAGGAGGAAGCATGAATGACGTATCGTCTGAAATTTACACATCTAGCCCACTTTGTGGGCAGACCCTTGTATTAGAGGTATTTGGAGAGCCTAACTCAGTGTCAAAAATGACTCTCGGGAATAAGTTTTTCATCTCTGTTAAGTGCCATCCTTAGAATAGTGACAATACAGATCTAGTGAGCTGGTTCTTTGATTACTACTCCAATTACGCATCACTCTTAGAGTGGGAAGAATTGAAGAAAGGTTGGCATTGCTATCAAAAAGCGAAGAAACAGAGAAGTGGCAGCTTTGTTAGTGCTTTCTGGAACTATTTTGACGGAAAGCGTATCAAGATAATTGGTCGGAAATTTTATTCGCGACTCGATTTTGTAACGCACAAGCTTAAGATTATCTAATAGGTAAATTAAACATGAGTAAGACTGAAACTAGAGATGACCTTGAACTAGATAAACTATCAAACACTACAAACCCATTCGCTTGTGAATTTACTGATGAAGCTAAGGAAATCATGCGCTCATTAGTTAAGCATGTAGATGGTCGTACTTGGAAGGAGCGTGTTGATTCAATCAACAAAAAAGATGGTTATTAAAATTAGGAAATATGGAAGAAATAGAATGGTTGTAAAATCAAAAGGAAACACAAGCCTTTGGGACCAGACTTGTTACTTAGCAAAAGCTAAACCTTTTCATTTGTTCTTTCTAATTGCGGCTATGATCTTTGCTTTCAATGCAGGGATTGAAATTGCCGATTGGACACTCAGCAATGTTCTGAAGCACATCTTTGCTGCTGAACAATAACAAAGCCAACATTGGAAAGGTCATAAGGGGGATTCGTATGGAAAAACCGACAGTTAAAGATGTGCTCGTCATTGCTAGGCATTATGTGAATACGAACAAAACCAGTCTTCACATGGTTCTTAACAACAAGAACATCAAAGATGATCATATCAACTACTGCTTAGAACAGGCACGTAAGTGTGGTGACGAGCAGGGCGTATCGTTGGCAGAAACATTACTAAACATGTCGAAAACACAGCGCTTAAAGCTAGTTTCGTCAATCTAGGAATAATAAATGCAAGTTCTAGTCACAATCACAATATCATTGTTCTACCTACTTCTCTATTGGTTGTTTTATGACGGCTTTAAAGTTCGTAGCGAAAGGGGCGGTGTTGTTAACTTGATTATGGCTTGGTGACAACTTCCACTTTCATTTTTATGTAGTTTTCTATTCTCTTTAGGTACAGTCAGTCTGATTAGCCAAAATATAAGCATTATGGAGTCGGTAGCAATTTTAACCTCAAGTCTAATAATGCAGATAGTGTTTGCATACAAATATGTAACACTAAAGGCTTTCATTACTAAACTGCGGAGTTAGTAATTGATCCGAGTTGATGCACCAGACCATAGCTGGGAAACAGCCGATGATGCTCCGATCTGGATTTGAATTGGAACGTAATTGAGTGGTTAGAAACCACTGAAACCGCCGCAAAGTCGGCTTAGGAAAATTATGTCAGATTATAAAATTGAATATCAACCAGATGGCACTGCTAATACCGAGTGGCAGAGTGATCACTGTAAGCTAAGAGTCCGATGGATGAATGATGATGTCCAAGAACTTTTTTTCCGTCTTAAAACTGATAAGGCTAGTTCTTCAACGGTTTTATCAATTAAAGGAATACGGGTTGTTGAATGCCAAGGTAAGTTAAGATTCTCTAACTCTGACAAGCAGTTTATGCAGGATATTTGGATTCCAAAATCATTTGGGATGTTCTTGTGCGAACACCACAATATACAGGTCGAGAGTGAAGAAGTCGAAGCAGTAAGAAACCTAGTTAAAAGGGCGCGTAAAGACGACTTTAACGTAATTAAATACAGGTAGGAAAATTCGATGCAATGGTTAGTGGATAAACACATATGTCTAACTGATGCAGACATAGAGTTGATACCTTACGAAGATGATGCGAAAGACTCTCTCACTGGAACAGTAAGTACGTTTCAACAATTGGAGTTTAAATAGAACTGGGTTTACATGAAAACCCGCTCATGACTTATTTTTGGTCTGACCTTGAAGGCTTCTGTTTTCTAGTCAGTGGTTGCTCGCTAGTTCTCTCTGGAAAGTTAACGTGATTCACAAGTCTTCTTCTAGACTCACAAGTAAAGGGTAGTTCGTTAATTTCAAGGATTGTTGAATGACTGAACATAGATGTTTTTTTAGTGGTTTAGAACTCATCAAGTTCGCCAATATGCTAGAGTGTGATTGGAGGGGAATTAAGTATTTGGCAGGAAGATGTGGGCTTTCAGCGGGGGCGTTACGAGCATTGCTTAAAAACCCTGACGTTAATAGCGATACATTTGAACAACTTGTTTTTGTCGCGGGTTACAACATAGAAGTGTGTGACTATCCCACAACCGATGTTCCGAATGAATACGAGCTGTTTTTTGATGTTGAAAATAGCTCAATTTGTGCTGGCTGGGCTTATGTGCTCGATAAACGCACCTCTAAAAAAACCGCCCAAGACCTTATTGACGTTATGAATCCTGACACAATAGAGGGAATGACAGTTCTCGTTTGTCCAGAACGAACAGTAGCGCTATTCACCACCAACAACAAAACCTTCATACACAGCTATGAATGCTCTTGGGTTCACTACGCTAAGTTAAATCGGTTGTTATCCAACTGGCTGGTAACTGTACCAACTAATCGCGCCATTTACCCAATTGATTTAACAGGTTCAGTTAAGCCACTCGTTGAAGAACTCCTTGAGCTTCAACGAGTCGTACCAAGTGGGCATAGTCGAGAATATTACTTACTGCTAGATGAGCTTGATAACGCTATGCGGAACTCAATGTGTGATGATTTAGAGGATGTTTTTCATGAGGGCGTTGCTGTACAAGGTGTCGAACATTACCTTAATACAATACTCAGTCAATGAGCATTATCAAGTTGGAAACTAAAGATGAAATTGAGCTTACTACTTACCTTCCTCACCGCTTGTAGCTTCTCCGTCTTGGGGTCACAAAGCATTAAGTTGGCTATAGAGGTAATTGAACACCAATCTTACGGGACTACTTTGTATGTAAAAGAGGGTTGCGAGTTTCACGGTTATCACAAAGATAAGACAGAATCTGTTTTCTTAGCTAAGTGTGGTAACAAGTTAGCCAACTACAAAGTAAAAAATAGTGATTGGGACATAAGAGGCTTCAATATCGAATCTGATATTGCTATGGAAGTACCACTTAAATTAAGAGGTGGATCTTACGGCATCGACATTGAAAAAGCGGTCGAATCACTAGCAAATCAAACTGATGTGAATATTGGTTTTGGTGATCCCCAGGTTCAAGGTAATGCTAGATTCAATGACTAAGGAAGTTAGATAATGGAAAGCAAATTGACTCAAGACGAGCTAACTCATTTTAACAGTACACGAAACATTAGCGGGATATGGAAAAGTCGCATAAGGTGATCTTATGCGATGAAAAAAAGAGTTAGCTGTAGAGTGCTTGCTTATGTTTTCGTTGATGGCGAAACTGTCTACCGAAAATAGTGCGAATATAACGTTCCATTGATGCGTAATCTTCCGTATTTATCCACTCGTTCAACCTGAAAGGTAAATCCGGATCAAACGTTTTATTGTGTAGTCCAGCGACAAAAGCATTTCCTTCTGAAGATAATGCAATGACTTCCTGATTGTTGACCTCAGATAAAACAAAAGCCCCACGATTGATTGCGTTTTTTAAAATAGGATATCGAGAACTCGCGGTGCCGAACCCCTTTGTTAAACGGTCAACAGGGTACTTGCCGGTTCCTTTCCAATTACTCATTGTTTCCAATACATCATGCACATTCATGCGCCGGTTTTCTTCGGCAAAAACGGCTAATAACATCAGTTCATACTTTGAAACTATCGGATCACCTTTTAGCCCTGACCAGTTGCAAAGTTCAGAAAATACGATCGAAGCATTAGAATTCCACCAGTAGTCAAAAATATCTTTAACTTTCTGTTGTTTTGCAAGTTTGTTAGCTTTGGAATTATCATCCCAAACACTTTGGGATCTATTCTCCCATGCTTTATTGATATTGGATCGTGTGTAACTAGACAAATATAAACAATGAACTGGCGGTAGTTGATTAATAGAAAGGTTTTGAAGAAGTTGATTTGCCCCTCCATATCCAGTTCTATCTGGATCTACTAAGCATATGATCTCTTCATAGTTGGCTAAATTTTTATTTAAATAGTTGATTAATTGCTGAAGTTGGTTAGTTAAATCAACACGAGATGGATTGTCAGGAACTGAGACTAACGTTTCTCCTTCTTTTGTAATCAGCAACTTCTTTAACGGGGTTTGCTTAGGTCTAAGTTTTGTGGGTTGTTGAGAGTAAGGAATGTCATTAAAAGATAAACGAGGCAGACTAAATTGCCACAATCCCATGCCTTGGGTAAATACAACTTCGGTGTCATCAGGTAAAAGACCTAAATCAGCCAACTTTTGGAAACGTGAGGGCTTTTCTACAATCAATAAACGCATATGGTTTTCCTAATCTTGTAACACAAGCGACTTTTAGCGCAGCTTAGCTACGGACTAATTCCAGAATAACTCAAACGCGTATTAACACAACAAAAACTTTGGATATTGTCTAGTAGACGACACCTGTTACCAAGTGTCTCCCACGAAGAATCCAGCAAGACAGTTAAAAATGAATCTTTAGGTTTGGTCAGATTGCTAAGTGCCTCATACCAACTGCATTACTAATATCACTTATAATAAGATACTTTTTCCTTAGCGCCTGATTTCCTTCCCTTATCTTTCAATGTGCCTGGCATAATAAGGAATCACCCAACTTCTGGTAGTTAATATGTACAATGATGAACTCAACACTGATGTTCAAACCAAAACGGTAAAGAAAAAGCAACTTAAGCAAGCTAGCTGCATCGATGATGTAAGTTCATATGCACGCTTTTGGCTTGAGTACAAAAACTACTTTCTGACAATCCCAGAAATGAAAGAACGTTTAGCACGTAAGACGAACAAAACAACATGGATTGACCAAGTAGTTAATAGGCTGGTGGAAGTAGGTTCGCTTAAATTAGACTCTGCCTTTGTTGAAAGCTACGCGCAACAATGTTTCTTTGGTGATTACGGCTCAGGGTATATTGTAAATAAATTAACGAAAAAAGGGCTTTCGAAAGAATTTGTATTGTCTCATATCTCAAAATACAAATTAGCCCACAACATAGATGAGCAAAAAATCCTTAACGGATATGTAAACAGCACCTATATCAGCTTTCCAATTACTATTGAGAGCCTTCGTCGCAATCTAGAAAAGAGGGGGTTTCATTGGAAAGCTGTAGATCAAGCAATCAAGCAACATCCTAAGTCCAATACGTTAAAAACTAAGATTCAAGTAAAAGCAGAAAAAACCGATGTTAAAGCAGAGATAGTTAAAATGTCGCGTCGAGGCAAAGGACTGCGTTTTATAACACAAGTACTTAAATCAAAACTTGTTGATGTCAGTAATATTGAAAAATTGGCTAATGAGCTTGCTTTGGATGGGGATGTAGATTTCTACCAGATAGCTACTTTAGAGTTAAGTAAGTATGCATCCAAACGAAGGTTAAACTTAAAAGAATATTCTGATAAATCAAAAGCCTTTAAGTACTTGCTTGACAGGGGGTTCACCACAGATCAGATAAATTATGGCTTAGATGAATTACTAAAAACTGAATAAATTAACTCTTATTCATAATCGAGATTGTAAGCTAACAGGTTAAGCATTAAACACTGCCCCGAATAATCGTTTCGGGGCGGTCTTTTAATGATGTGCAAATTGAACTCTGTCCCGATAGGCGCGGTGTGACTTACATGTCATGCATGTTGTCGTCGTAGGCTCAAGATTTAAACGAAGAATATCGATCGGCTCAGCACATTCATTGCAATGACCGAATTGCTTGTTTTTAATCGCAATTTCAACGGCATCATAGCGTTTTAATTGTTCTGCAATCTTCTTAGAGCGACTTTGAAGTAAAGCTATGTCTGTATCTATGGCTGATTTATCTGATTCGTCTCTACACTCACTTCTCTCACGCGTTCTATCGATGATTTGTTGATTGATAGTATTCTGCTTTTCAATGTCTTCCTTTTTGAACAGTGGAATCATTCCTTGTAGTTCAATGATGTTAAGAGGCTTAGCTTTGAATTTGGTATCTTGTGTTTTGGTAGTTCCAATCATGATCTCACCATATGTCCTGTTTTATGAGTTGAGCAACGAAAGATTAATTTCTTGTTGATCTAGCTCAGTCACTGCTGCCAAAAGTTCAAATTCAGTAACTTTTCGCTTTGTAAGCTCAATATTGAAAATTTTCTCAAGAATTGGGAGAGACAAGTAAGATTCAATATATAGGTATTTGAAAGTTTGAGTTTGACAAAGATCCATGTCTGAAAGAGCGGTAACAAACACAGAGTTGGCGGTTTTAAACATTGCTTGATAGTGGAAAGCCAGAGGGTATTCTGTATTGCCGAGGTAGGTGCCGATAGAGGTGTCCGAACGGAGGTGTATCAGTACGTCTACGTGACGTTGTAACATGGCTAGTATGTCTGACTTTAAAATTCCATTTTTTAATAACTGTTTATCAATTGAGTAATTGTTAGCAGCAATGTCACTTAGCTTAGTGAGATCCTGGGGAGTTGCTTTAGGCATAAGAAACTCCAAGGGATTCATGTGGCGTGATGCATTGCCCAAATGATTCAACTAACCCTTCAATTTGAGAAATCGTTTTACCTTCTAAATGTATAACTAGGTCAATCCCTAGTTTTTTGGCATTAGCAATCGCAGCCGAGCTAGATTTATAAATTCTTGCTTCATTGCTACGCCATGCAGAAATTGTTTTGATTTGACCACCGACTATCACAAGTAGCAGGAACTGTTTCACGAATGGTTGTTTAAAGACGAAGCAAAATTGTTTATTAAAGCTCTCTAACTGCACCAATTCAGTCTTATCAACACAAGAATAGTCTTGAACTTTATCAAATTTCATTGGTGAACCCCGCTGATTCGTGATTTTCTAAAAATGTCAAAGTCTGCTCCTTCTCGGCATTTCTAAGCTAAATCCATATAACCTGAAATTGCTGGTGATTTTCTTGGCTTTTCACCACGATGTCTAAGATAAACGATGTTCATATGATGAATGTGTGACTAAAAGCACATTTTAATTAAATTGCATGATTCTGCAAATCCATCAAAAAAGGTATACAATAAATTAATGTTGAGTGGTCGCTTGAAACGTTGGGTGTAACAAATGCTGCTTGAGAGTGTTCGATTAGATCTTGATACGTCTAAAGGGAGAGGGCAAATGAAACTTGTTTTATCGACAAATAAAAAACTTGATGGAGTTGTTGCACCTGAATACTACGAAATCCCTGTAGAATCATGGAATGGTATTCAACTGCATCACAAACCAGTAATTCATCCAATGAATAATGAGTTCAGTGTGTATGATATATGTTCCGGTAAGGTTCTAGACGAGTCAGACTATGTAAAAAAGCTTAAGCAAGAAATCCACAAGCAGTTTGGGTTTGTTCATGCTCACTTAGATCTAGTCACTATTGCCAGGGTAATCAGTGACAAGTTGGATAAGGAAATCGGTGTAGTGTCTGGATTTCATTACGAAGTCTACTTGCCAGAGCTGAGAGTTGCCTCAAACACATTAGTCGATGACGAGAAACTTCAGCGATATCTAAAGACTTTACAAACAGTAACGAAATCCGACTGTGTTGAATTGCGAAGTAAAATAGATTCATATGGAGATGATTTCACTTTAATGGACTTATATTTTTTGGTTCAAGAGCAATTTGCTTTGCACAAAATGGAGGACATAACGAACATTGAAAACTCTTCTGCAAATGGATTCTTTTCTGGGCATTTAGGAATTGACGCCATCGAGACTGAAAGTATTCCAAGTAATGAGATATTTGTAGTCAATCAAGATTTCATCACAGAAGCGGAAATTACTCCATTGCCGCCCAATGAGTTAGCCTTGCATTCTTCGTCTATGTTTAACCGAAATATTGATTACGTAGCGTGTGATGAAGTCATCAACCAGATTATAGATCGATATTCACTTACTGAAATCTCAGATGACAGAATACCGGTTTATTTACCTTTAACAGTCCAACAAGGAAAGAACCTTTTAAACACGCATCATGTTACTTCTGAAGGGAGATTAACTGTTTACGGTGACACATCACATACGGTGTTTGATGGTACTGGTGTCGGTCTAAAAGTGGATGCTTGCTGTTTAACCGTAGATTCCATAAACCCCAAAACAGGGCTGTTGACCTTTAGTTTAGATTTAAATGGGTTGAACTGTGCGTATATGGGCGATTGGATTGACTATGATAGTCAGATAACAAAACAATTGATTTCTAATTTATCTAATGCACAAACGAAAGAACCCCATGAGAACTATGCCGAAGACCGTGGCGAACGAATGGGGATGAGATAACAACATTATGGGACAGTTAGTTAAGAGTACTCTTAGAAAGAATCGTGCTCCAATATGGTTCTGCAATCAGTCAGGGTTTCAAAGATGGTCTGGACTGTACGACTTTCAGTTCAACGCTGAATTGAAAAATGAGTTAGTACTGTTTATTCGTGTGGTGTCGTCCATTAAGGCTCACAACTCAGCGTATTCAATTGAATCCATCTCAAACCCTTTCCATCCGGCATTCTTGGATGGAATTCCATATAAAATATGGGAAAGTTCGATTTCTGTTTCTGATCAATCAGTTCAAATAGACCTTTGCGATCAACAAATTGAAAATAATAACGGCATTATTGTGTCTGAGTTATCAGATGATCATGTAGGTAGTGTTGCCTTGGTTCATGATAATAAAGAGATAGCCGTTTTTGAAAATTATGAAAAATCAATGCAAGCCGCTTGTTTTGCCGTAAACTCAGAAGTAGGTGGATACGGCATGATTCAATTAGTACCGTCAAACGAAGAACCTACTAATAAAGAACCCATTGAATGGTTGCTTGGATAATTTTTTACTTTTAAAATTGCTATGATACGATAGCTAATACTATTTTGATTGTTAATATAAGGAGTTGAATAATGTGCAAAAGTAGCGAAGCAAATTCAAAATCTCGCATGGTTCAATCAGGAGATGTTTCTGATTTAAATCAGCGAGCAAGAGAAATTGGATTTACCCTCACAAGCAAAGAACAGGAGGCTTTTGGTAAAATTTTCAATACTTCTCCGAGTGATGTTTCATTGGCTGAGATTATATCGAATCATTCTTCTGCCAAGTTGTCTCAATAATCTATTTCAGTGGTGTTACGTAAATAACTCCCAACAAACAAATACAAAAGCACCTAATGCTCCACTTATCATATAATGTGATTTTTCAGAAAAATCTCATGTAAAGTAATGAACTTCATATCAACAAGCTTTACATTACCTTAAACCCCAAAAATTACGGTAAAATTGTTCATTCATATCAACATAAGTTGAAATCTCTGTGTTAATCTAAACCTGTTCGAGATTTAAGTCTCATTAATTATTAGGTTTACGATTATGTCAAAGTTTCTTTGTGTATACACTTTGCCTACGTCTATCCAAATTCGTATTGGTAAAGTTTCTAAGAGTTTTTCATCTACTTTATATGATAACCCCCTTAAGGCTGCGTTAAAGTATCGTCAAAAGCAGTTTGAAGTTGGAAATGTCCCTGCCTTTTACCAACTGAACATGCTAACTGAATCAGACCTATCAATAACGCGACAAAAAAAATTTCAACGCTCCCGTTGTAGTATCAAGGTACTCGAGACAAACAAGCCTACTACCCTAGAAGTGTATTGGGCTTCCTACAAATCATGTGGTGAAGCTGAAAGGGAGCTTAAAAAGCGCTATTTAAAATGGATTTCTCATTACAACGCGGTTGCGATTGCCTATAACAAACTAATGCTAAATAAGTTATTAAGCCAAGGGCAAGAGGAAATAGATACTCTTGAGCCATTCTTAGTCAAAGGAAAGTTTGATAAGAATATCTGGGATATTGCATACCGAACATATCTTGATTCATTTAGTGCCAATACGACTGTTAAGAATCACTCCAAACCTAAACAAAAAGCTACCAAAACTTCGGCAGACTCAACCAAACGTAACCAAAAGGTGGAATTAGCGGATACGCTTTACCTTGACGTTCCAAATTGCCTACCCAGTGAAGATGTAGCTCAATTAAAAGCTCAATCTGACGAGGTTTTGGAGGCATATTATAGCGCCGGGACGACAGCACAAACTTATTCTAAAAGATTTTCAATAAGTCAGGTCAACCTAAAAAGTAAAGTTATGGAGTTAGACCGAACTCTTAATGATCACTTATTCTTTGACTTAGTTATCAAACGAAACCTAATTTATGTTTCAGTTAAATCTCAAACGGATAATGGGCTTCCCCTTATCCCGAGTAACGGTAAATTTAAACTTGATAGTTTTGACGCGATTATCAATTGTGTATACATGCTTTGCCGAGCAAAGAAAACCTACTATCGCTATCTATCACTCCAAGAAAAGCTTTTTGACGATCCTGATTTCAAGCTGGTGGACTTCACTTGGGGCAAGACAGAAATTCAAGCAAATAAGATAGCAGGGATAGTAAGGTCACTAAAGCAAGCTTTGATAGGCAAGCTACCAAAACGCGACCTTAAAACTAGAAATCTATGTGTTTCAAGATTAAATATGTGGTCGGTGTTAGGACAATGCTCTTTTACCACTTCAAAAATTGGTGATCTGTTGACGATGGAAGGTGGCTGTGAACTTTACATGCCAAATTTAGTGATGGTAGATACACCTGTAATTAGCAAAATTAAGACACTAGCTTCGTTTAATCACTTCATGTCTTTGATTCAAGTACTCTTTGTAGAAGGACAATTTGATAATCAGTATATTACCGAACAAGTAAAGCAATTTCATAAGTTAAAGGAATCGAAGCCGGAACCATTGTCCAAAGATGAAGTGCGATTTAGAGAGCTGTCAAATCGCCTATTTCGAGAGTTAAATAAGTATCATCCTAATGTAAACCTAAAATCATTGAATATCCCCAAACCGTCGAAAACGTGGCTTGTTTCATGCGACTGTTGTGGCAGTGTTCCAGAAAAAGACTTTTATCATGACGATCGAGGCTATCACTGCATCATCCAATGTCCAGAACAATGTAACCCTGCAATAAAAGGCTCCGCAGATACAGAAGTTGAGCTTTCTAAGTACATATTGGAATGGTTTGTACTTAACGTATACTCCCTCGATTTCAAGCAACTGTACATGTGGAATATTAGCTACGCTGCAAATGAACATCGACTAGGGGTCGTACTGTATGCTATTCGTGACTATCTGAAGGAAGTTCATGAGTATGATGTACTTGCTTTGTCCTTACCTAATAACCAGGCTAATTACAAGCCAACAGATTCAAAGCTCTGCCGGACCGACATTTTAAGAAAGTGGAGTGATTTTTTTATCAGCGCCTTTGAAGATGAAAGAGCGTTTGACGACTTGCAGTTCCAGCGCAGAAAGTACGCTTAACGATTACTTAAGCATCGATTAAACATTGAAACAGGGAGCACTAGCTCCCTTTGTTATATTGGTTGGAAAGGTAAATCGTAAGGAGATGGGGCAGAAATATCAGATGATGTCACGACAACATTATCTAAGTATATCTGGTTAATATCTTCATGGAGTTTCTGGTTAAGACGATTCAATTCACCTTCAATGATATTTGCCATGCTTATTCGATTTTCAACATGTTTTCTAATTACGCTTTCAACTACCGGACCTATAACTTGGTTGACAATTTCAAGGTTTAACAGCGAGTCTGGTAAAAGTTCACTAGATGGCTGGTGATCCAAAAGAGCCTGTTTGTACCGTTCTTTGTCTGCATCTCTAACTCGCATTGGACCGATACTGAGGTCGAGAGGCGACATTTCGGGATTAAGCTGAAGTTGTAAGAAATCATTCAATATAGGTGTTTTTGCCGATTCAAATTCATTAATCACCTTATCGATGGCTTGCAACGCAAGCTCGATGACGAATTCACTATTTGGATCTGGAAAATGTTCCAAGACATTAGTAATTTTTTCGACCAGTTCTGATACTTCAGCAACAGTAAAGGCTTCACTTAGAAAACGCTCAATGTTCTCAACGTTGCCCCCGAACATTTCTTCAAACTCTTTCGGGAACTTATCGAGTAAATGTATAAATTCTTCTATGAGCTGACTTGCGATCTCTTTGTTCTGTTCCATCAATGAAACAACACTCGCGGCAAACACGAATGAAGAAATTAGCTCTCGTTCAGGCTTAACCTGGCGTGTAAGACTTCGTGATGAACTTGTTGTTGCCTTATTGATGTTCATAAGAAGATCGATTTTTTGCGCGTTATGCTCCAATTGTTTTAGTGATACACGATTGGTCAGTGAATTATCTGAGCTATTGTAATGTTTAGATATGCTACCCGGCTCGGTGCCAATAACAGCAAGCTTTGGAGAGGCTTTGTATAAACGGTTGTGAGCTTTCTCATGCGCGAGTTTTGTAAGTTTATTAAGTTCATGATGTGCTGTAGTACCAAGCGTTGAAAAAACGATAACCTTGCCTTGGACAGTGTGACTACCAGTACACTTTGAATCAACAATTTGTTTTAAGTTATTGATATTTAATGGGGCAGGTTTAACTTTCATTAAATGACTCATTGCTTCGTTTGCAATTTTATTTTCATTTCTCATTATTTTGCTCCCGTATCAAAAACTGTGACAACTGTGACATATGCTTACTGTTATTTTTCCCTCGAGTGCTCACCACAATGCGTGTAGCAAACGATGTAATGCACAACGCGAATACGAGATAGAACAGCAAATTGCTTTGGTTAAGCTTTATCAGATGCTTATACCGCTTCGTGAATAAAAAAAATTGTTTAGATGTGAGTTGCGCTAGTTGAGAGCTTGGGATTTGAAAAGTTGAAAGTTGGTGAGCAATTTCAAGGCGCGTTTCAATAGATAACTTTTGTTCCCTATAAGTACCAGTTTGTTCTTTCCCGACATTACTTAGTGCGAGTAAAACTAGCGAAAGTGGTATGCGCTGGCTCCCTCCAAGGTCATCAGAAATGTAATGTATGATTATACTGTCGGCATCCTCAGAGAACTTATCTAAATGAAATTGTAAAAACGATGCAATGCTGAAATTGAACGCCATTAATACAATTCCAACGATGCAAAGATATTTGGCACTTCTGTTCATTTTAAATTGCTTCCTTGTTAAAAATCCATCAGTTTGCTAATGCATTATACATAGTACATTGAATGCGTCTTTAATCCAGTTTGCAAGAATGCATTTAGTGCGATCTGAGTACCGCTATCTGCGAATCAGATTGAAATTTACAAGGCAATGAAAGGCTAGGGGACGCAGCAAAGGGCTGGTATGTTGTATAAAGGGTTAGAGTACGCTGGTGCTTTGGTACACACCAGCGTGTTATGAGAACGGCTTAGTTAGACATCGATTTGAGTAGATCTTCGAATCGTTTGATAACACTGATATCCGTGACAAGCATATAATTAGTTCCGAACAAACCTTGGACCGCTTTGTTGTAACCGTGTGGTTTATAAAACTTCTTTGCCCAGTCGACGTATGAGGGTAATACCTCAATCAGTTGATGTTCACTTTTGGTTTTGTAATGATCGATTAGGTAGTTTGAAAAACCTTTGCCACGAAAATTCTCATAGATTGCCAACCCTCGCAGAATAGTGAAGTCACGAATTGTAGAAAAAATGTAAAAGCCGACTTCTTCACCTTCACTATTGTTCATCGTAACAACTTCAATTGTTGAACCAATTGCCATCTTATCTAACTTTCTTGCTTGTTTAGATTGGGTGTTCAAAAACTTCCGAACCTTTTGAGTTTCACGGTTGATGTTGATTTGAGATAGTGATTTACCCGACTCAATCAAATGAAAAATTGATTGGTATTTCAAAGGCAAATAGTTATCCGAATGTTGTATAAATTCCATCATTCATTCCGAAGTTAATTTCAAGTTACGTGTAATCTACATTACAACCATATCTACTTCTTCAATTAAATGTACAAAATATGAAGAAAGTGAGAAATTAATAAAATTTATTATGCACATCTTTACAACTAAAAATGGAAGCGTAGAATGTTAATAATTAACAAGAAATTTGAGGTGTGAGAATGTCTAATACAATAAACAAACTTGATGATGAGTCAGTATTGAACAACTCTGACTTTACGATTAGCAACAACAACAGCATTCGGATTTTGGTCAATGACAAGAGTATTGGGTTGGCAACAACAACCTATTCATATTCATTAACACCAGAATTAAAATCTCATGCTGCAGAACGGATCTTTCTTTCACTTCAGCTAGCTAAGGGGCTTTCAAATGAACACCTTTTGCTAAGGATACAAAATAAGTTAGCTGAAATTGAAGTGGGGAAGTTGGCGCATTTCAGATTTAATGATCAAGTGCCTTCTGAGCTGTATTTTAATCTTAACGCGATAATGCGTCGGATAGACGATTTTAAATCAGAAATGTTAAACGTTACCCCAGATGAGGAACAACTGAAGAATCGCCTTATCGAAATGCGCGAACTCATAGATGAAATGTTGGGTAAAGAGGCTTGAGATGGACCGTAAAATAATAAAAACTCTAGCTAAAAACCTCGGATTTGCAGCAATAATGTATGGTTTTCCAACTTTTTTTTACTTGGCAATTGGCTTGATTGAAAGTGGCGATGTCGGAGTTTTAGAGTATCTGAATGAAAAAAATCCAAGTTGGAAAATTTGGTTGATTTGTTTCATACCCACAATGATAGCGTTCCTGGTATTGAAATTTGATGAGAGGCAGGGATGATATGGGCATCAAGAAAATTTCATTTTATGTTCGCTGGGTAGCTGCAATCTCAATCATAACGTCGTTTGCGTTTTTAGGATTAAGCGAGCATAAGTACGCCACATTATTCTTTATTGGCTATTTAATGCTAACAGCACCAGAGGTTATCACATGTTTGCTGAATGCTATGGGCAAGGAAGAGTGAAGGGAAACATGTGCTTTAAGTTAAACCTACTAACCATCTCATATGCAGTGTTTAATAATAGGGGTTATTAAACATAAAGCATTGATTAAAAACCTTTTAAATGCCTTTTCTACATATACCTTCTCATCTCACATACAATCCAAGGGTTACTCACTACATTAATAAGTGGCTTTATTAAGCCGTAGTACGATCTTGTGTAAGTGACTGTTATTAATTTCAAGATGACCTGACCAAACGATGATATGAGTCGCTAGTATCTAAAGCTTACACATTTGTATTGGGCAAACACTGATAGCAGTTTCAGTCGCTCGGTACTAATAATACAAAACGACCGACGTAACAATCTAAAACAAGTCCGTAGACCACGTCGTTACTGTTAAAAGAGATACAAAACGAATCTAAGCCTATAATTGTTATTACCTATGGAACTGTATATGCAATGAATATTCAGTTTGAAAAGTATTTCCCCGAAGAATTTGATAATAAAGTGAATCAGAATGCACAATTGTGCATAAATTGCTTCGTAGTACCCTACTTTAAACTATGTTTGTTAATGGGATAAAAAAGCGCTCAAATCTAGATGAGCGCTGAGCTGTGAAATCATAAGAAAACGTTAGCGATCAATACTAAAATCTTCGAGCTTTTTCCCGTTATCCAGTGCTTCTTGAATCACTGAAGGTGTACGCCCTTGCCCAGTCCACGTTTTCTCATTACCGTTAGAATCGACGTACTTATACTTTGGTGGGCGTGGTGCTCGCGTTTTACCAGCTTTCTTAGCGCCGGTGGCACCAAGTGCTGCAATCAGCTCATTTACTTCAATACCTTCACTATTCACTTTTTGAATGATAGCTTCTAGTTTTTCCTTTTGTTTTTCCTGCTCTATTTTCTTCTCTTCTTCTTCTTGAATGCGTTCTTCGACCACAACGTTAATTTTTTCTCTTAACTCAAGAAGGACATCCATTGGAGTGTCACGAGCAATTGCGCGTAGAGTACGGATATTATTAATGTCTTGTAGGGCAAATGCCATTTTCTTTCTCCATTTAGAATTTTAGACAAGTTTAAACTAAAATATCTTGAACATTAAATTTGTTGATTGCGTCACTTCAGGTTGTTGTGAATGAGTTTCTATTTATACGAAATTGGTACTGATTTCCATTGACGAAATATTGAATCGTGACCAAGAGCAAAGATGCCATGTGGTTCAAGACTAGAATCGATACCCTACTTTTAAAGTAAAGTAAGAAGTATCAAACTCAAAGTTGTTTTCGTCTGCGAATAGATATGAATATTCGCCACCAATATAGACAGTATCCTGAATATGATACCGCGTACCGACGCCTACAATTGGATCATACCCATCTAGTTTTGTTTTTGTAGATGGCTCATGGACCCAATTAGCAACACCGGCTTTAATGAATAGGTCGAAATCATCGGTAAAAAATTTGTGTACCTTGGGCATAAAAGCAAATGTGTCGAAGTTCACGGAACCGATTGATTTGTTAGGCTCGTATTTACCAGTTTCGAAATAAGCATCGAATCCAAATTGGATGCTTGTATCTTCAAAAGTATCAAACTCCATCCCTACTTCTATGCCGTAAGTACCAAGTTTGTCTTTAATTCCTTCAAATTGGGTTTGTACATAAGAACCTCGTACACCGATGGTGCTATGGTAGCCTTGGTATTGATTACTTGCGGCGATAGTTTGTGATGATAGAAGAATGAATGGGACTAGGATAAGATTAGATTTTAGCTGCATGTGATATTTCCTTATATGCATGGACGTTAATTTATGTACATTCTATAAGTGCATACTGAAAAGATAAAGATCATATTACTTTCTGGTATTAAAACTATTGTATATAAAAACAGTAAATTGTGTCACTTCATAAGGTAGTACAAATTCGAACGAACAAAACAAAGCCGTTTAAAATAAGGTATGAGTCAAAAAATACGAAAAAATTTATTCTTTTCGTTATTCTTATCCAGCACCATTGCATAAAGTAACCGATGGATGTTTGTTACTTTTAGTTGTAAATTTTTGTGGCAAGTAATTGAAAAGCTGTTATTTGTCAGTTCTTTAGTACAGTTGTATTATAGAGTTCTCTCCGTATTCATTACCTTGGGCAAGAGTAATGAGACAGAAAGGAGATGATAAAATGTAAAGAAAATTAGGAAACGTCATTTGGAGCTTGGGTCTTCTTTTGAAAGCATTTATTAAATAATGTTGCCATTCGTTCATGGCACTACAAAAAGATCCAACCGAAAAAACAACTATTTTTTAGGTATAAAAAAGACAATGGACTTAGAGAAGACTCTGAGAGAGCTACGAAAGGAGCTTAAATCAGCTAGTATTAAAGATGTTGAAACATACATCACACGGCTAAATAAAGTTCTTGAAGAGAAAAAACTGGAAAAGAAACAAGCGGAAGAAGCTAGACAAGCTGAAGAATTGGCTATACAGCGAATTATTCAATCCGCTCAAGATCAAGGATTAGATTTGGACAATCTTGTTCGGGCTATTCAAGAACCCAAATCCAAACCAAAGTATACCTTTGATGATGAAGACGGCGTTACACATCATTGGTCGGGGCAAGGCAGGACACCTTCAGCTTTAAAAAGTGCTATGAAACGTTTAAACAAACCCCAAGACTATTTCTTAACTGAGAAGAATTAGAGATTAAAGGGGCTTAGCCCCTTTTCATTAGCTTAAATCGCACTTGGATACATCAGGCAGTTCACGTTCTGTCAATTGACGTGATTTGATATTTAAAGGCAACCCTATCATTTGCTCTATGACTTGGCTGCTGACAAGATACCTATTTGCGGAAGACTTACGAACTGAATTTGAATTCGGAAAAACCCAAGCTACATATGAATCACCAGTCTGGATGATTTTCCACCATTTATCAGCGGTTTTTATACCATGTGACTTTATCTGATAATCATTAGAACTATCTTCAAATTTTAACCCGACAAGCACTTTAACTTGTTCGTAATCATCTCTAAAGCATTCTGTTAGATCTTCAGTATATTTCCAGCCAGAACGATTAAACGTTGAAGCTTGTGGATGTATGTTTGTAAAGTAAAAGCTTGCTGATGCTGCACTATCACTATAATCAAGCTGATTATGAGAAATCAAATGACCTCTATCATATGCTACGTTGCGGTATTTCCTATAAGATTTAGTAGATTTCTGTTGGCACTCTAAAGGTACATTTGGATCGAGCTTGAAATCATCACTACGTTTGACGTTACCAGTATCATTACCAATGATCGCCTCAACAATGACAGGAGACTTTTCGTAACAATCATAAAACATTGAAAACCCGTCATACTGGATGCTGAAATAGCGCTCTGGATTGGCAAACTTAGTAAGATCAAAGTTTGAACTTGCTATGGCTGGTTGCACAACTGTGATTGGAAGCACTAATAATGCACATAATTTTTTAATCATGCTTTAGCTTGTCTCCATTCTCTAAAAGCTTTTTTTATGTATATAAAATGCCTAGTCTAAAAAACATGCTAACACTAAATTGAGCTAACATGTAAAGGATTCAGATGAATAGTTGGTTGGTTCAAACGTATTGCTCAATGTAACTCCGGAGAATATAAACTGATATCGAGCTGCCCTTTCTTCCTGGTTAAAGTGTCAACTTGTAAAATGTGTACATAATCAGGTCTAACTTCGCCTTCTCCGTGAGTAGCCGTAAGATACTGCAAAAGATGAATAAGCTGAATGAAGTACGCTTTTAGCGCAACCTGATCGATATCTTCGATAGAAATTCGTAACCCGAGTAATGGATTGGGTAAGTGAGAATTTGCTTCAAAGTATTGTTCAACTCGCTTGAATGATATCCCGCTAGGACCAACGCAAGGTTCATATACCGAATGAGCCTGATCACTTGGTAGTAATTGAGCGACCAGTTTGCATACTTCATCGCTTGTTGGATAGTAAGATTTTGAACGCACTGTGCTAACGCAAAATTCGGCAATTAGGTCCGTTAATGGTGTTTTGTGTTTACCTGAAAGCATCAGCCTTTGGCATTCATGAGTGAGTTCAATTGCTAGACACTCTAATTTCGGATTTCGGCTAATGACTTCGCTAGGCTGTTGCATACCTGTATGTAAGAAGAACCAGTGATGGATAAATTCATTTAAGAAAATATCTCTACCACTAATATATGTAGCTTGCTGAATTATTGCCTTTGAATGTTTGAGCATAACTATCTAATCCAATCATATAAAAGATGATTATTTATAAGATTTTGACTAGTAAATTGCGATAAATTCGGTCTTATCCCGACATTTAAGTATTGAAAAAAGACAGAGAAACGATAGGAAAAAACCGCACTTTTTCAAGTAAGTGCGGCTTCTGTTCGTGCATAGCATTCCAAGATATGGGCAATTAGAAATGCTATCGTTCGATGCACTTTTGAGGGTGGGCTTGGCTAGAGCTATCGTCTTTAACACTGGAATAATTAAAACCCTCATGACGATGGAAATAATCATACATCCTTATCATGCGAGGTCAATATTCGTATGAGAATTATTTGTAATAAATGATTCAATGTGATTTTTAACACTAACCATCAATTTATTATACAGTTTAAAACAAACGCCCTGCCCTAGTATTTCGGAAGCTAATGTTTTTGATGTTGCATTTAAACTGAATGAATCCGGAACAGTCATGAGTTTCTTTTCAAGAATCTCGTTTGGAAAGTAATACTCACCGTTATCTTCGAATACTACGGAATCTTTGCACATCCTATTTTGGGATTTGAGTAATGAATTTGCGTATAAAGACTCTCGGTTAAAAGCACGTAACCGACCACACTCTGCACCTTTCTGAATGCTAGTCGATTTACTTACATTCCGTAGTTCTCCAACCTCGGATTCAATTTCATTCCAAAATGGAGTGGTCCTTCTTGGTTCTTGTGTAGGAAACTCAAATGGTACAGGTAATGTACTTGCAACTGAAAAATAACGCTTACGCGACGTTAGACCACCGTAGTCACGCGAATCTAATATTGCTTCATGAACCTTATATCCCATTTTGGAAAGTCTTAGATTCCATACATTGCCAATATCGGACGATTTGAAGCCCGGAACTTGTTCCAGCACGACTATTGGGAATTGTAAGGCTGAAACGAGCCTTAAGCCATCAATTAGCATATCAATATTACTACTGCACTCATCAATGGCTCTTTGTTTGTCAGCGGGGCTGCAAGCTCCTGAAAACCCATCGCACTGTAATGAGATAGTCAATACCATTGAGTCGTCTTTCCCTATCAGGCGTTTTAGCATCCCGGTAGATATATCGGTGATATCCTGATTAAATACATGCTTGACTTTCAAGTTATTAAGGGCTGTTAAAACTCCACTTTCTGAAAAGTCCTGCCCCTTCTTCTCGTCACGAGCTTCAATAGGTCGCCAATCAAGTAGGCTGTTTATTTGGAATCCAGCTTTAAATGCTGCGTAACCATCAATACCAGAGCTACAACATGAAAAAACAGTGAATGGGTTTTCAGCGGTCATTACCTTGTTAATTCTATCAGCAACAAGGTTATTGATTGGTAAGACGTAAATGCAATCCGGCTGCATGATAACCTGAACATGTGTACAAGTATCTGGAATTGAAGCTAAAATATCCTTAGCAGTACTCTCGTAAGAAACCTCGCACGGATTAGATAACCTTCTTTTATAAGTTCTTGAATATACGTGCTTTACGCGTCTAATTAAGGGGGTACTGTTAAGTTTTCTTATTACATAACCAAGCCCCTCACCGCGACTTTCTTCATATACTTTATCGCCCTTATTGAAATTGAATAAAGGGAGTAAATTACTGCTTAGCTGAAACTTACGCTTTCCGTCTGAATACTGGGTAATCTTAAGCTTCTTTGTTCCGATATTCGGTATATTAAGGTTTACTTTTACTTGATTTTCTAATGCACTCATTTAATTCACCTTTAGTACCTTCTTGATGTATCTATATTGAAGGCAGATGCCAGTATTGTGGTGATTAAATGCCTATTTAAGACACAAATTTGATTACAGTGTCATTAACAAAAACTGACATTAGTAATTTTGTAAAAAATCTTGAACTAATGTCTATTTTTTATATATTCCGACGCCTTACTATTCACCTCTGAAATGAGCTTGATCCGGTCATCTGCATCTTCCATATACGTCAGAAGAGTCTTAATATCTTTCCATCCCCCGGCATCTGCGATGTGGTGTATTTTAACACCTTCCTTGTTAAGATCTTTTGCACGACCAACACGCCCAGAGTGTCCAGAAAAGGAAGTATCAAATCCCATTCTATTAAGAACATCTGAACATTTAACAAAGACTTTATAGATTGCTTGTGGTCTTAAATATTCATCACTTCCCGGCGTAAATGTACTTGAATCTTTCCTGCGACGCGCCTTTGAAGTTCGGGTGCTATTCAAAACGATATCAGCCGATCTTTTGTTAATTCGACCACTTTTAGTATGCCCAAGGAATAATGGTGAATTCATGTCTCTGCTTCTGTTTGTAAGAGACAAATATGTATCCAATACTGAAACTGTCAGTGCTGAAAGTGGGCGGTATTCAACTCTCACACCACGGTTCGTTTTTGTGTAAGTGACTTGTATTAAAGTGACGCCGTCACGCTCTGTAATTTCGTTTAATCGTATCCGAGCCAACTCAGCCTCACGAAGCAATGTATCGTATGCAATAAGCATTATTAATAAATTACGACACTCTAAGCCATTAACAGAAAAGGACTTTTCATAATGCTGATACAATGCAGCGACATGCTCAAGCCTCATAGGATCAGCCTGTATTGGTGAATCCCTCCAATGTTCCGTTCTGTGAGCATAGTATTTCTTTAACGACGAATTAGAAGAACGCATAGTTGTGGGGTCAGGTAGTCCACCACTTATGTGCACCTTTCGAATTGCCCAAACATAAGATTGCATCGTCTTCGTTTTAACCGCGTCCATTTTACTCTCAACAAATCTAGCAAATGTCGCCCCGCTTGCTGGGAATGGAAGTTCACCGGCTTCTTGGCACCAGTTTACCCACACATTCAAATTGGCTTTAACCTGATCGCGAGTGTTCTTAACCTCAATGGCGTTAATTTCAGATTGAATGAGAAGTGATGAAACAACGGGTAAAATTTTGCTTTGTGTAAGTCGAACACGGTGCAATATGCATTCATTGACCAAAGCTCCAATTTCGTTCGGTTGAATCTCCTGATCAGTATTGAGCATATTGAATAGAATTTGGTCTAATGCCCAGGGACTGACTTCTCCCATTTGAGAAAACGTGAACTGATTAGTGACATTGTAACCATTTAAATCTATCAACGATAAGGCGTACTTGTTCTCATGATTTAAATTGGGGGCATCAGATCTTTCGATCAAATCAGTTACCATTCATTCCACCTGATTTTAGTCAAAATTGCTCAACCACCTTGAATAAGAATTTTCATAAGTGGTTGATTAAAAAAGCTTAGTAATAATTAGCGTATATAATCACGGCTATATACGCTAATTATAGCAAGAAAAATCAACGAGATCCCAAATGCATACTGAGTCAGAAAAGATGTTTTTAGAATGTGTATGAATAGGTTTGTCAGAAGGGTAAACTTCACATGAAGTTCAGTGAAATGTAGTAGCGTTCATTAACTAGATCAATGAGGCACCATTCGGTGCCTCATAAGTATGGTCTAAAATAGACCGTTATTAACTAAATGCATTACAATTGCTAGCGCACCACAATAGACCAATGTCGGTGAACTTGCAATTCCGTCAAATATACGAACGACTTTAGTGTTCTGCTCTCTTCTGGCTTTACCAAATGGTAAGTTCGCTAAGACGAAACAAATTATCGAAGTAAGCGCTATCCACTTAGCAAGACCGAAAGATATACTGTTAATTGATACAAGAGTATCAAGTTGATTTATTACAATATTTGATGACTTTTCAAGCTCGTTACTAACATTTTGAATCTCTTGTTGTTCTAATCTTGAGTTTTCAGTAATAAACTCAAAAAATTTCTTATCGTTCCATTTTTTTAGTTCTTTTATTGAATCAATTGAATAATATATGCTGTTATCGAGTGCAATCTTTGGCAAAGCATTTTTATCATTATCGACAAGTTCCAAAGCCAAATTATATTGACTTCGACCGAACGTATACAGCGTCATGCATTGAATTACAAAATTAACTAAAAGTATTGTGATAATAAATTTACCAAATTGCTGTACAGTAAATGGCTTTCTTATATTCATGAGTAATCTCCTTAACTATTATGGATGATACCACTTAAAGTTATTCAATAAAAAATTATCCATAGTTAAGCGAAGATTCAGATGAACCTATAGCATCTGTGATATTAATTTTAAGTAAGTCTGTAAGTGGAAGTGCGGGACTGAACAAAAAGCCTTGCATATAATCACAACCTAACTTACTGATTAGATTGGCAATACTTTCTGTTTCTACCCCTTCAGCGACAACGGTATAACCCAATGCATGTGCCAACTGAATCATGGTTTTAACGATGTTGTAATCTACCTTTGAATCAATGATGTTAGATACAAAGATTCTGTCGAGCTTTACCTGCATTATTGGCAGTTCTCTTAATAATGAAAGTGACGAGTATCCAGTACCAAAGTCATCTAATGAGATCTGATATCCCAACTGAGTTAATCGAATAATTGCATTATTACTCGTCGAATTCATTTCAAATGCCGTCGACTCAGTAATCTCAAAACTGATCATGGTTTTGAATTCAGGAGTATTATGAGCGTGCCATTCAATTAACTCAAGAAGCTTCACGTTTAAGAGATCTTTAGATGATAAATTAATATGCACATTTACAATCGACGTAAACTTAGTTATTTTCTGAATATCTTTTGCAACTCTATTAATTACAGCCGTGGTTAGCAATGATACTTTGTTTTGCATTTCAATAATTGGAATGAAAATAGATGGTGAGTAATATCCACCATTACCATTTGGTAATCTAATAAGTGCTTCTACGCTATTTATTTCTAAATTTTGAGCTTCTAGGATTGGTTGATAATGCACCTCGAATGACCCGGACTTTAGACCATTCAGAATGGATTGCATCTCTGAAGTGGAAATCTCCCCGTTTAAGTAATCACACTCCTTGTAATCTACCGGGCAACATAATCTTTTTGATTCTTTCAAGGCAATATTACATTTCTCAAGTAGGCTGTCCAGATTCTCAGCCTCATTCGGGTAAGTACAATAGCCAACCGAGAGTTTGCATGAAACACTGAAATCGTCGATTAGCAGGTTATCGTTAGAGATAGCCTCAATTGCAGTTATGTAACATTGGATTTTGTGCTTACTTACCGAATCGAGTTTTATTAAGAATTCATCACCAGAAATTCTCCCAACAGTAGCATCATTAATGAACGCTAACTTGAGCCTATCGCCAACATAGCAAAGAACCCTATCAGCGAACTCTCGCCCCATTGAATGATTTATATGACTAAATTGGTTTATGTTCACCAATATGCAAGTCAAACCAGCTTTGGTTGAACAAGATTCATTTAAAGCTGCAATAGTAGATTCTCTATTCAGAAGTTTAGTTAAAGCGTCAGTTGATAATACTTCTTTATGCTGTTCTGCAAGAGTTTGGATCTTTACTAGGTTAGAAAAAAAAGCTTGTATAACTACGCCTGAAAAGAGGCTGATTAAAACCATCATTGAACAAAGAATGATGAATGTTGGTGTGATATTCCCTGACAACGATCGAATAATCGTGACGACATACATAATCGATAACGTTATAAGCATTGCTAACAGAGCTTTCCAGCCTTTGTTAAGTCCAAAAGCCTTTAGTTTTATCAAGCCGTTAAAGGTTATTAATAATGCACTGAGTCCAGTTATGAGCAACAAAATTGCAGTTAATTGTAAATCCATTCCATGTGTCATCTAACAATCAATTTGCTCATTAGAATATCACTTGTAAGATTTAAAAGGTACTTTATGTACCTGGTTAATAAAACTATAAAATCTATTCGATCTTAGTTTCTGGCAACCATAAAGTAACTTCCTATCGAGGTTGCCAGAGGTCAAACCTGACAACAACGTTAGAAACTCACTTTTGGACAAAAGCTTGCTAGTGACTTTGTTAGATTGGCAAACTATCAATAACTACAGGTATGGTAAGTTTACTTATGAAGCCCTGATGCGATGAGTAACATCGCACCAGAAAAAGTATTAGCTGGGTTCGCAGTAAAAAGTCTTTAAGTTAAATCATCGCACTTTGCAGGAGGAAGAACATAAATACGGCTTGAGTGCTTCAATGTAAGTTCTCGCTTAGATGTACATTCGATGTAGTTTGACGTTTCTATACCTTTTCTTAACGAGGTATCGAAATAGTGTCCGATTAAAGCAAAGATTAATGCTCCGAATAGCATTAATCTCAGAGTTAACTTTGGTAGTTGAATGCCATTGGCAATGTTGAGTAATGCCATTGGGATAGAAGGAAGAAAAAAACCAAACAATACAAATGACGACGTATTGTTAAGGTATCCCGATACTCTGATTACGGGGTTAATTCCTACATTTTCTACAGTATGAATTAAATTATAAGCTCCCAACCCGCACCATGACGCAAGTCCTGTAAAAAATATTAAAAATGTAAGTTTCTTTAAAAAATCTAACATGATCAGTCAATTAATGCCTCTACAGTTTCTTTCATTGGCTTAGTGAATTTGTACTTATTATCTAATTCCGATACATATCCACCGATCTTAAATGCTGAATAAACAAACAAACCTAACCCAACTGCGGCAGGTAAAGAAAACCCAAACAAAATCCCAGCACCAGCACGAGCAACCAAAAGCACTCCCTGAGCGGCCACGCCAGCAACTACACCTTTAGCTACATCCGCCGTAAGTTGGCCTACGACTTCGCTTAGCGTCTTCTCATCGTGCAGCATGTAATCAACCGCATTGACCGCACTACTAAACACAAACTCTAAATAGATGTTGCCTCTCAAAAAACGGACATTACCTTGGACAGTATTCAATGCGTGACCAATCTTAAGCATTTTAGGCGTTGCTTGTTGCCAACGGATACCGAGATCTAAATATCGAGGCTTGTAGTTCTCAACCACAATATTCATTACACCATTGATATTGACGGCTTTGGCGGTTGCTCCCCATCCACCAAGCTCTTTAGCGACTTCATAAGCCCCTTTGAGTCCTACGCCAACGCCAGTGTAGTCCTTACCTGTAGAAAGCTGACCGTGTGTGTCTTTGATGAGCAAATCTAAATACTCGTTGGCTTCTTCAACGGTTAGTACGGCAATACTGATGTTCTCTTGCTGTGAGGTGTCCCACTGGTATTCTTTCGCTTGATCCTGTAAGTCCTTATTCCATTCTTCTTTCGTAAGGTCATACGCTTGTTGAGCAGGTTTTCGTTCAGCAAGAACGCGCTCTCTATTTTCAGCCCATCGTTTTTCATCGCTCGCGGTATATCTCAGCTCTTCCTGACGCTCTCGGCGTTGGCGAGCTGCTCTTTCTCTAGTGGTTTTTGGCCTTTCTATAGGGGTTACAGGAGCGGATTCATATCTCATAGAAGTCGGTTTTACTGATGAATAAGAAGGATAATAACAATATTTTCAGTAATTTATCATCTTCAACAAGATAACCTGATGATTTAACCAATTAAATAGGCAGTTTGACAGATTAAACAAACACAATGAAGGCTCAGTAGTGTTGGGTTACATTCTATCGGATAACTTTTCGTAGGGTAAAACGCAAGTACCAAATTTTGTAGAGTATTTATTCCAGCTTATTTTGGGGCAAATGTTAGTTTCAATCTTTGTCTTTCGAGACTTGCTCAATAGTATCAATTCAGGAAAACAGTAAAGGTTGTGATATCACAACAGAATGAGGGCCTTTATTCTATCGATAGTGCTCCCTGAAAATCAGGCAAGCGACCACTTGGTTTAGAATGAAAAGATTTAAGCAGCAACCAAAATGATGATAGGCAATGCGGTGCCACCTCTCATGGCAAAGAAGGTAACTGACGCTGTTTTACAGGCTATTTAAGCAGGAGTTTAAAGGGAATCAGAACTTACTATTCAACCTTGATGATATATAAAAACATTGTAGAATTATTATTAACCTATTGATTTCCTATTGCGTACTGATTGACCATGATATAGGAATATAAAATTAAGGATCAACAAAATGAACGCTGAAAGTGTAGTTTATGGCATAGTTCTTATCTGCCTGTTTGGTTTCGCTATGAAATGGGCTTTTACAGCTAAAACAAACGGCTTTGATGAACGCTTGAAAAGCCTGTTAGAAAATGATGCAAAACCTGCGGCACATAAAGTGCCCATGTCTAAAATCCACCGGGAAAGACTACGCAAGCAAACTCTGACGAATACTGCGAATTCGGGAAGCATCCACTACCGAATGAAGAACGATCCTCTACGTACTCGTAGATAGGCAAACAAGCATATCTTTCAATTGTGTTACCAGATCGATTGTTTAGCGGAGCTGGTGGTAGGTTGGGATGCCGACAATAACCGGGATATTTTTCACCCGACCTTCACATACAACGCAATTCGATGCCAGTCATCTGCAATGTGTAAACGTTCATTTTCATAGCAAGGTTGATACGCTAACGCAATTTGTACACGAGTGTGTATATCATTTACCTAAAGAACTAAATTGCTAAATCATATACTGGTTGAGTCGTTTCAAGCTTTGCAATCTCAATAATTTTACTGTCTAACTTATCTACGTCTTCTAAGCGGTAATCAAGTCTGTCGTTGTTATATATCATCAAAGAATCAATAGATGAGTGCCCGGTATCTTTCATAAGTAATTCAGGTTTTCTACCTGCCGACAACGCGGCGGTAATCCCTGTATGACGCGTACTATGAGCTGAAAGTTCTACAATCTTTTTTGCTTCATCATGGTAGCCATCTTCAATGAGCTGATATGACGTAAGCAAGTAAATTTCCTTAATCAGACCCGCAATTGTATTGGATGATAGATTTGCATCCACTAGACCAGCTTCTCGACCATGTGATGCTGGGCGATGTCGAATAAATAATGGTGCATCCTTCTCTGCGTCACTAGGTAATGGCGTAAGACCAAGAAATTTTCTATACCGCATTAGTGCGTTAATCAATTGCTTACCACAAAGTACCTTTCTTTGCTTACCACCTTTAGCTTGACGGATATTAAAGGTAAATCGAACCTTACCTCCGCTAACTGAATGACGCTCAAAATCGGACATTTTAGGCGAGTATGTAAGGCTGGCTGACACTTCACTTCTTCGCGGAAATGCCATAACCATGAGATAGAATAGGAACCGAGAGCGTTCAAATCTAGCAGGGTTTATCTCACATAGGGCATCGAGAACACGTAAAACGTAGCTCAACTGAATTTGAGATAAGCTTTTATTATCTTTTTCCTCAATACTCACATTATCCATTTTTTTCAGGTTTAGTCTTCGTAATGCAAGTTCTGCAGGATTGCGATGACAAATATCTTCATCCGCTAGATACACATAAAATGACGATAAAATGGACAACTGGCGCTTTACCGTCGAGTCCTTTCGAACATATGGTTCATTCTGTTTCGTTTTGAACGGTCGCCATTCTGGATTCAATTCTAACTCACCGTATTCTTCAACTAACACAGATGCGGCTTTGCAGTTAATCAATTCGGTTGGAGGTTGGTTGCAAAAATTTATAAATGAAACCATATCAGGGCGCTTAACCTCTCGAACATCCAGCTCATTTGCCCAGACCCAATTTAGGTAGCGCGATAGCTCCATTTGGATCGCATCATAATTATTTTTATTGGTCAGGTGCTCTGTTAGAAAGTCTGTTGCGCACTCATAAATCATTTGACGATTAGGGTCTGAACGAAACAGCTCTAACAGACGTGTTCTAAACGATGGAACAACAATGTTGTGGTACTTAAAAGGCAAAAATAAGGGCAACATATTTTCTAATTTCATTTTGAATTCCATTTTATTCAGTACACTTCATGATGCCACAGTCTAAACTGGGAAAAATAATTTGACTCTAAAATTAAACAGTGTAATCTAAATGGTGACGACAGGATATGCTTTTCACTCTTCTTGTCGCCTAGCCAACTGACGTTTTGACCCTTAAGAGGGTACTTAGATTCGGTCCAACTTTTTTTTCAAGTGATTAAGTTGGACCTTTTTTTTCTTAAGTCAGACCACCATTCGTCATTGAACAAGTTGGTAATGACAGAGTTTTGCTCCCATAGACTTTACTCAAAGGTTAGTAGCACACCTAATTTGAATTGTCCTGGGACTTTAATTTGAGGCATTGATTGTTTGCGTTTTCCATGTCTCGAATTAGGGAAAAGCCCGAGGTTATAAGACTTCGGGCTTTTTACCCTATGTGCACTGATCAACTGTAGTGTTCCCTTTCGCAGATTTCTTATCAGTACCTTTTGCTTTCTGCTTTCTCTCTAAAAGCACAAGCGCAGTGTTAACGTCATCGATGTCCTCATTAATTAACATCTTTATCAACTTCTCAGTGAATGCTGGTGGTTTGCATAACAACTTGATGGATTCGGGGGTTAATTTTTCATAATTGACAAAATTTAGAATAAAAGAGGTGGGCGCAGGTCTTTCACCAGTCGCTATATGAGTGACGGTTACTGCAGGAATGTCCAAAAGAAGTGCAATTGCTTTGTTGGTCATGCCGCGTTTACTCAACAACGACTTGACGTTAAGCCCAAAGATTAGGCGTTCTTCAACACTCAACCCCTTAATAAGTTTCTCAACATCAGTATAGTTACTGCCGCTACTTTCTTTTCTCATGAAATTCCTTTCGTGATCAATAATTAATTAGCAAAAGCCCAATTATATTGAAGTATAACATCAACAATTAGAATTGTTAATAATTAACATTGCATGTTCAATATCTAGTCACATCACATCAATTATAAATTCAGATACTCGACATAAAAGGTATATTTTATGAGATACTAAGCTATGTTATCAATTTCAATAATCAGTTCAGGAAATGTCCGAATGAAGCTTCAACAACTTATCCCCCTTTCAATTCTAATCGCTGCTGGTTGTACAACAACAACTGACCTACAAAGAGAAAGCATGTTGGAAAACCTAAATCAGACGCAGCACATGGTTATTGGCTCGGAATCGGCATCAATTGGTGAAATTTCAATTGAATACCAACAAATGGATGACGCTAATCTAGTACAAAAGCGAAACATCACAATCTTCATTAATGAACTGCCATTAAGGGTAAAAATTGACACCTGCGAAGAGGCAAATCCATTGCAGGTTAGCTGCCCGTCGAATTTTCAACTTATCAAGCATGGCGATTATTATTTGTACACATCAGAAGTCAATTTCCTGAAAGAACTAGAGAGACGTGGAGATACAATCCTCCCAACGCACGTTGTCCGATCTATTCATGGTGTGTTCAGGGGTTCGTTCAGTGACGAGGAAAGCGGTTTCGCCGACCAGTTAGTCAATTCTGATAAAAAAATTGGCAATGATTTCCCGAAAGTAATCACTACAGTAACTCTTAAGTAACAGGGAACTCCAATGAAAAGGACTTTAAGTCTAGTACTGACGGCAAGCTCGTTGTTAGCGTGTAGCTCAAGCAAAACCATAGTGCCGATGGTTACTCAAGAGTTCGGTGAGCGCGATAATGCCATTGCGAATGTGACTGTGTTTGTTAAAGACATGGTAGAAAACAAGATGGCAACTGGCAAAGTAACCTTCAATATTGATTCGTTCCCTTATGAACAGCAATATAACAATTGTCACATCAAGATGAATGACTTAACTCGAGATTGTCCAAGTACATTGCGCATTGAAAACAGTGATGATGTCTACCGTATAGAACTTAGTCATAGCTATATAAGCTCAATAGCTTTAATGGATAATGTTGTGATGCCACATGTCAAAGTGGTTGATTTCTCGAACCGGTATAAATTGTTACCAGGAGAGGATGGAAGCCAGTATGTAACGATTCATGACGAAGGCTCAGAGTCGGGAAATCAGAATTACAAACGAGTACAAATCGCGGTTAGGATCAACAATCGGTATTCCCCGAACCTTTACTAACTAATAAACGCTACGTTGCCACTACCCAGGTAAGAACGGTAGTGGCACTATTACCGCGACGAGAATAAGAGTTACCCCACCAAAGATATACAACCGCTTTTTTCTGATTTCTGATTTGCTATCGAGAGTTTTAAAAGCAGCCAACACAATCAGTGACACACTAAAGGAAGTGATATTTTTAAAGGATAGGTCATTAAAGCAAGCCATCCCGGACCAAGCAGCCAAAAATGCAATGAGATAATGGAGACAGAGGCTAAGTGTCGCCTCTCTGTTTGGAAGCTTAATTTTCATCATGATGATTGCCAGCATTCGTATTTTTTAAACGCACCCTAACACGGTATGGTTCTACGTACCGAATTCTAACAACATGTTGGGTGTTTGCCCAATATCTCTCACCGTACACTTGAACTTTTAATCGACCATCCGGCATAGATTTCAGAATATGGCATTTCATGTCATAGGTTTTGCCATTCTTACCAAACGCATGTCGACAAGATAATAAGTGAGTCGCAGTCTCAGCCGATAATTTCTCCATTGTCATCCCTTTTAATTTTCGTCGATTTTATGGTATCAGACCTAATCTAAGATTAACCATTTTTATTTAAAGATTCCCAGTTTATATGTTGAGCTAACTCTAAATCGAATTGGTTACTTTGCATACATTCTATTAAAGTCTTGGTATAGATTATCAGCCCCGCGACCAGCAAATAGATCGAGTAACTGGCTGGTATCGAGCGTTACTTTAAACCCAATTTCTTCTTCCTTTCTATTTATTTCTTGAAAGTCCCTGCCCGACTTAACTTTCGAGTAATTGTTTAATTTATGATTTCAACTCTGTTGATAATTAACACTCCAAACCAACTCATATGTGCATAGCCCCCCTGCTCGACCGAAATTAATGAGAATGAAATGGAAAAGAATGGGAATAGAAATGGAAAAATGATTCTAGCAGCCGAACGCGTGGGTTGAGATGGGCGTGATGGGTCTGACTCTCAAATAGAATGTATGCAACCATACTTGTGTTTAGACGCTAAGTTTGCCCATAGTGCATAAATTATTGTTTTTAAATGGTGAATTCTAAACCGAGAAAGTCATTACTGTGCTTAGCTCCCTTAGAAAGCCCCTTTTTAATGGCTAACTATATTGACTTACTGCCGTTCTACGCGAATGAAGTAACGCCAGTTTTAAACCTGTCACTCTACTTACCGGTGTCGATGTGTATTGATAATTGTCATTTGCTTGACTTTCAATAGTTGAGCATATGCTAATGTATCTTGATATCCCCCCCTCCTTACTCCTCAATGTGCCGTTTAGGATTGCATCGATTGGCTGGGTGATTCAATTTGTAACATGTCCAAGAGAATGGATGATATTAATTACAACTTTAATGAATTGATTAATTTCAATGAGCAAGCATTCAATGAAGTACTTCATTTTGTATTTGTTATTGCATACATCACATTCATTAACCCTAAATGGTTATTTCATATCTCACTAATTAATGATGTTGAACTCATCTTTTCGGAAATCTGGATTTAAGACAAAAAACCCAAACATGAGCTTATTAGGAATGCAGATTTAGTATACTTGATAGTTGCTTTGCATAATTAAAACATACGACTGTATTTTCTAAATGCAAGCTTTCTCAATTGTGTCCACCGAGGAATTATCATGTCTAAAACATTGAAGAACAAAGTAACTAACGTTTCTAATTCAGAAAAGTCAGATGGGAAGAATTTGTTAAAAGAGCAAGATGTAATAACGAATAGTAAGCGTGAGAGAATTAAAGCCGCAGTTCAAACTTTAAGGTCACTGTTCACCAAGTTACCCTTAGAGGTCGGTACTGGTAAGGAAGTTCGTGAGATATTAAGGTCACATGGACATAGTCACCGCGACTCAAGCAATGCTATTTATCGCTTTACATCATCAAAGCTATATTTACTTGCTATTATCAACGGTACGGTGCGGTACAATCCTGACGGTACACCGGGGAGCAAGATCACCGAACAGCATCGGAATGAAGCCCTTTTACGTTTAAAAAAATTGAGAACAAAGACTGGTTCGAAAAACAGTAGCAAGTAAGTTCTATGTGAAGATAGAAGGATTTGGCTCAATGGATTGTGTTACGGCGTCACTCAATTCAAGAGTTATCTTTCTCAAATTGTTAGGCATTCTTGACAGTTCAAGAATGCCGTTGACCGAGATAAGTAGCTGATGATGAATTCAATGGTCATAACCCAATATGATTTTCACCAAAATTAATATCATGGCAGAGATCTGCTATGGCTCCTTCAGCGGTTTCTATATTCTCCCCACCAGCCATCCACCCGGCGTAATTATTATGTGAATAATCGGACCAAAGTTGCTCAGCTTGCTGTAAAGAAATGTCATAGCCATTATTTCTTAATGCTAACTGCACATTGCAACATACGGAATAACGGTCTTGTCGAACAACATAGTCATTTTCAGTTTCGTCTAAATTTGCAATCAAGTCAGCGATTGTATCTTTATAATCTGCGAGTTTTCGCACCTAATACCTCCGTGTTGCTCAATAACTGCGTAAAATTTGATTTCAAAACCTCAACGTCTATTACGATCTAGATTTTCTCTAGCTCGTTTCGCTCTGCGATGATTTTGGTACAACCCATTGTTTGCAGAAACGCTAGTCCTTTTCTGTTTGTGATCACTATGCTTTGACTTATTAGAAGATAAATGCTCCTTATCAAGAATAGCTGATAGCCATTTATCAAAGGAACTTGTGTCAGCCTTACATGCCCAAAAGATAAAAATTACGAACCCAACCAGAAGTATGACACCAAGCCCTGCCCACTCATTCCACATAACTGCCCCTAGTGCCTTTTAAGGCTGTTATGATGATAGCTTAACGTGGCTGCTCCAACCATGAAGAAACTTACTATAAACGAAGCAAACCAGCGATATTTTAGATACTGATTTATCGCAGTGTGACCATCAATGGGAGTTGTTGCGGTCCAAGCGAGAATAAAGCTAATTATTGTACAAACGGCTAATAGTACAGTAACCACAATGCCCAACTTAATTTTCCAGTCAAATATCGAATAAAACATGCTACCTTCCCACTTAAACCAATAGTTCTTTAATCCTGGTGTTTAAAGCTAATGAAATTCGCCTTTGATATTCATCGAGTTTAACCGCGTCAATTAACCCGGCGGTTGCCCAACCAGTTACTAACCCCAAAAAATATGTTCGTTTGCGGTCCATTTCTTCACTACTTTTCCAAGTTGGTATATCGATATCAACTAAGTTTTTTATGAATGCTTCTGCCGTAGACGGCGTATGCACTATTACGTTTTCAGTTGCTGGTTCAAATGTTGCACTAAGGGCTAGCTTCGCTTCTAAGTTGGCTCTTTCGTAACTGTTCATAAATATCCTTATTCAAATTCAATTAAAGTGATTTTAGTAACATCTCAATTGAAACTACCCCTTGTACTCTGTAATTCAATTGATGTGAGAAAGCGACCAGAATGTCACTCATCATTTCTTTGTGCTGTTCAATCAAATACTCGTATTCAGCAATTGAATCATGAGCTTTAAAGTGCTCTGAAAGTTGCAGTAAGAAAAGCTCTCTCATTACTGCGTTAGACAAATCCCAACCTTTAACTTCGCTATAGTATTTAAGGATTTTCTGACGTGTTTTAAGCTTTTCTTCGTCATAATAGTCATCAATAACCCGTTTAAAGCGTCCAATTTCAACAATAATTTGATTTGGGTTTGTCAGTTTCACCTTTTCATGATCATGGCATAGACAAAACTCCATATCACTCAATCGACCGTTCATTTTGTGAATGAGTGGATACTTTAATTTTGGTGTATTAACTTGCTGGGGTGCCATACGACGTTGCTTTACTAATAACTTGTGACCAACTGTAATTAGATCGTGAGAATGAATACTAAAAGATGCATCGAAAACCTTCTCTTCCATCGCTTTTGCTGAGAAGTTAGTGATATCCTGCATAGTTTCAAAAAAATGAATACTCTGCCCTTTTAGGACTACCTTATCAAATACTGAGAGTATGGATAAGGAAAACAAAGTCATGATATTCGCTAATTCTTCCTTACGACGAGGATCGTTAAACTGATCTAAGTTGGTATTCAGTACTAGCTTATAAAAAGCTTCAGTCGCTGAATCCAAGTCATTCTCTTCTGCTAATGACATTAGTTCGTCATACCAGATTTCAAAATAATCATCATTTATCGCGTGATAATGGATTAGCAAGTCATAATCGAACTGACAGACTAAACTAAGAGGGAGGTGAGGTACATTAAAGATCAAACTAGGGTTTGAGGCTTCCATTCGTCCACTTAACTTAAACTCATCACTAAAAATTCCGTTATTGTTCATAGTTTCACTTAGTAGAGTATGAATATTGGTTAACGATCAGTCATGTCAGTACAAGTGAACGTTACTTCACGCTTAATGACATCTAAATCGATTTGATAGTTCCCTGGATATTCTGCCTGTAGTTCGAGCAACCCATCTAATAGCGTATTTGCTTTGTTGGGTAATCCGACCTTTCGTTTCGAGCAACGTTGATCTAGGCTGCCAACCAGGAATGTATACCCTGCTGATTCAGAAAGTAGCCGTACATAACCTCCCAGTTCAACAGCCAAAGGTTGATTCCAACTTTTTAACGGTTGATTCACTGGCATTGCATTACTTTCTAACGAGTACAATGTGATAGCCCAAACAATGAGGGATGTAATTAGAGATTTTTGTTTCTTCATACTTAATACAAGCCTTAATTTTATCGCTTAAATAGACTAAATTTTTGAGTTTTGGTTAACTACTGTCAAAACGTTTGACTTAACCGCTTCAAAGTCGAAAACCCAAACATAGTCGTCTAAGTTCCATGATTTATCGCCATATGAGTTTATCCACATGCGTTTGAACCATTTTTTAGGTTTGTCGTACCAGCTTAGCCCAGCGTCAACTGCCATAGCTTTTGCTTCAGCTTCAGTTGGCATCCCTTCTGCAATTGCATCTTCATCAGTTATATCTTTTAAGCGTTGTATACGAACAGACTTAACTCTCAATGTAATTCTGCTAACAAATTTATTCATGCTGATAGGACTATGCCATGCACTTACCGCATCCCCAATATCATTCTCCCAGATGAACTCTCCGTCACTACGGTAGATAACATGTCCGGAGTAATAGCCAGAACCATACTTAAGCTCGCTGATCGGTTGCGCGTCCCTATTCGGAACCCAGCTAGAATGGACACCGTTTTCATCCGTACAATGCGATACCACCCCCCAAGTTTCTCGCACCCAAATATGATCACCGACTTGACAAGGTGCAAATCCACTTAAACAACTTTGTGCTGTAGGATCTGTTATAGACTTAACCCCTAATGTTACCGCCGCAGATTTAAGCTTAGTTATGTCTTCAATACTAATTGGTCTACGCGTAACACTCATTCGATCGTCCAACAATGCCTGAACCATCTTTCCTTGAAATACCATTGGAACACTCTTCACCCTCACCCCCAGATTTATTAAGCTCTGATAACACACCACATAATGTACTATTTGTATTATTACTAGTTAGAGAATAATTTCCAAATTTATTTCAGGGTGCGATTAATTTCATGAACACCATATAGTTATTACTAATTTATCGTAAACATTTCGCAGCATTAATTGAAAAAAAACCGCCATTCGTGGCGGTTAATCTATGTTCAGCATGTGATGAAAGTTATCTCTTTATCATACTTAAGTATTATTCTGGTCTTTCTCTTTAGAAGAACCTTCTTGGTTAGCCTTTTCTTCTATTGTGTTCTTAAAATTGTTAAACCTCACTTTTGTAGCCAGGAGTGCTTTTGATAACCAATTTTTAAATAAAAGATCCATATATTCATGTTTGGGATTCAGGTTATATGGTCTAAAAATGAATATGTTCAAGCAGATAAATCCCAACAGTAAGATTGATGAACTTGCAGTTACCGAAGCTAACGCTAATTGTGAGACTTGTGCAATGTCAGACACTTCAATCTTACTCATCAACTGACTTCCACCCATCAACCTAATGACTTCACTTACATCGCCGTAGAATTTGAAAAAATGATAGTATAGATACATCAATGTAAGTACACCTATCCCTTTGGCTACATGCTTTGGAACACCAAGTGCGCAAGCAAACGAACCAACAAACATTAATAACGGCACAAAGTATCCGTAGAAATCTACGCCACTAATTGATTGAGTAGTCCCCCACACGTTAAATGTTAGTAAAGGCACAAAAGAACCAAATAAAATCATTACATATGAAAAAGTTCCAAACTTATTGAGTACCTTAGCGATAAGTAAGTTGTTACTGCTTAACTTAGTTTTCATTTATTTATCATCCTTGATTATTGAAGTGTAATCACAAAAAAATTATGTAACGTATATTGAACTAGTTATATACATAAGATGTATTGAGTCAATGAGTTAAGTCTCATTTTTTAGTAAAAGTTGAATCTCTAATATTTACTAGTCTTGCACATAGGCTACAGTCTAACAAATTTTAGAAAAACGAAATATCACGCAATAATGCTCAACTTTAATGATAAGCTATGATCTAAAGAAAACATCTACCCTTGGACCAAGTATTTACATCTCATAGCTGCCAAAATTGTGTAACTCTTGAGTCTAAAGCAAAGGAACAACAGTCCAATGAAAGCACTTTTAGTATTACCTATGATATTTTTCATCTCATCGAATGTGATAGCTTCCAATGCACATCAGAACGTAACTACAACCGATGAACCAGTATACTTACATTCGGTTGAATTGATGTCTGTAGGCATTACACCAAGTAATCAGGGTTGTGTAATTTATGACTATAACGGGAACAAATTAACATTCCCTAGTGTAGAAAGCTCGCGGCTTGTCATCGAAGGCAGGATACTTTTCAACAAGGAATGCCTTTCGTTTGATGTGAATGGCTGAAGTGGATTAAACCAATGCTTAGAGAAATGTTTGAAGACCATACGGGATACATATCGAGTGAGAAGGTAGATGGCGCATTATTTAAGGCAAACATTACTGATATCCCAGATAAGTACTTCTCAAAATCAGGAATGAACAAGTTACTTTCAGAACTGGGAGTGAAGTTCACCAATATGTCCTATGTAAAGCCAAGAATGGATACTCCCTGTATGTATGGTTCTTGCGAAGTCTTAGGTGATCCTATTGCTGTTGAATCATTACTTTCATGGAAGGATCTAAAAAGCATAAAGCAAGGTGATGGTGGCATTTTCAGTATTGAGATATTTGTTCAATATGAAGGCTCATTCTTGTCTCGTCTAATGGTTACTTGGGATGTCGAACAAGTTGACATAGAGTCGATTCCAATGTCTCCAATACTTTCCCTGATCACGAATGAAAACCAAAGCCTTGACGCTATTTCTCCAACATAAACGTTAAACTCCTTATCAAGAATCGCTTTCATGATAAGGAGTTTTACTATCTTCAGTAAGTACCTCCACTAAAGAATTAATTTTTGAGTACCTTTCTAAAGACCTGTATGTGTTCTTCTGATAATGATTGATAACTCAGGATCATCCTTCCTTTTGATTTGGCAACATCCATTAAATTTTTTGCTGAAATCGCAAATCGCTTAACATCAGCTTTTCTTCGAATTTTTCGTATTAGCGGCGTTTTCATCTGCATGGACGTGCTATACATTGTATTACCATCGAAAGTATCAATTGTTCCTTGAGCTTCTATTAAAATAATATAGATTTCATTGAACAACGGCAGAGATAAAGGAATGTAACAATAGTGGACTTTTTCACTTTCAATTGAGTCGCAACCTTCTGGCAGAGAAATTCTTGCTACTGACTTTTCAGTATTATTTAGTTGATTCATTAAAATTGATAAACTGCTTTCGAGCCGTCCTAGGTCATACAAAGTTACTTTTGTTGCTACGTCGATTTGTAAAAGTTGAAATAACCTCTTCAGATTAGGTATAAATCCGAGTATTTTTTCCAACTTAAAACCTTTCAACCCATCAGAATTGTGCTTTTCTTTACAATCTACTTGAAATGAGTAAGTGTTAGAGTCGGTATGGAAATCATAGGTTTTAGGGCTAGGGTCAAAAATGACAAATGCGAATTTTAACACTCGCTCTATTTCATCAATAGATAATTTATCACCTTCCAATTTACCTATCAAAAAGTCACCAGCAACATTATTGACCGAGGCTGTATTATCTATCCAGAACTTAAAGTATCGATGACTGAATATAAGATATTTCTTGCTCTTATAAGCTTTGAGCACCCCAGACAATGAAATCTCTTGATTGTTGTCGTCGAAAACAACACATTCACATGTGTCGCCAGTTGGCTGCTTTGCTAGCCCCAACTCAACTGAGTAGTCATCACTTAATAACTCGATTTTTTCTGGTATTTTCGTTGGAACGAGCGGTATGTTGAAACGATTATCAAAAAAATTTTCAACGTTTAATTCAAGCGAATCGATAAGCCCTAGTTCTAGCTTTGCAAATTCCTTTTTTTCTAAGTTAGCAATGATCTTAACGTTACCATTCTCATAGCCAACAGTTTGCCTGATCTCCAACTTTCGCTTTGAATAACAAGATGGTTGAAGTGCAATTTGACTTAATAGCTTATCTTTTAAATTGTAGTCACCATTGCAATTTTCTATCTTTAACGCGTTTCTAGTTCTGGGATTAATTGTAAGCGACCTTTTGTGTAATGGGACACAGTCCTTTTCTGCTTGGCGTATGCTCTTTAAGCCTTCATAAATCAATTCTTCCCATAAATGGACAACATAGAAATTTTTTGTATTGGCATCGACAAAGAAAATAAAACACGGGTTTGGCGAGGTAATCATATGGTGTAGATTGGATAGTTTTATTGCTCTACCAGGATAGTTGTCATAACAAGATTTAAATGCTTTTACCTGAGCGTAAACGGTGTACATACTATCAGACGCATCTAATAACAACGCTGAACCTTTATTGTGAAACTCTAGTATCAGATCCCAGCCATACCTATCTAATGCTGGTGGCGAACATGTTATTGACTCTTGAGCTGCTGCGGCATCAACTAGTGTCTCGCCAATTCGCCCCAAATCTTCATCTTCATACATAATAGAACCTTGTTAAATTTTCAAACTAGAGACACGAACTACTTTTTCTTTTCGTACCAGAATTTCAACTCTCGCTCGCCCAGCATGGCTTTTAATCGATCGGCTGTATTTCGTTCAACCTCTGTACCTCCCTCTAACGCTTCTAGAAACAGATCCCGAAAAGCTTCAGTGTTTTGACGAATTTTTAACTTGTTACTAATTAATCCAGCGACCATTCGATACTGGAACTCGTTGAGTTTCATATCAGTTAATAAAGTCTGATACTCGGCTGTAACATCAATCCAATCAATTAACTGATCTGCTTCTTTATCAAAATGCGCTGGTGTGACTTTGCTAGGTTGCTTACCATTGATTATATTGATACCAGTCTTAGCGTAAGATTTAGCCACCAGCTCTGAACAAAAGGAAGAGTGGTCATTACCTTTGCCCATAAACAATTTATTGTAACGTTGTTGTGCATGATACGTGGCTGCGATCTGAAGGCTCTGAGTAACGTTCCCGAGTTCAGTGATAGACTTATGCCTTATGACTCTCCAATCACCATTGCACGCCTTGTCTTCGTCTGTGAGAATGGTTATATGGACCCCACTAACACTCGTTGCATGTATAAACACTCCATCACCAAGTGATAGCTCAACATGACTTGACTTTGCATTAGGGTAAATCGCTTTTTGCGCCGTAATCAAAGTCTTTGAAATTTTGCCTTTTCCGCTTATGAGAAGCACATCGCCTGGTAACATACTCTTGCCCTTTAGTTATTGTTAATTCCTCTTGCTCAGTCCACGTCACTAGCCAACTGTACATTGTTGGCGACTTAACTCACCATCAATCATAACGATTTCGTAAAGCTTGCATTGAGGGTATCCGTGTTCAACAAGGTCTATGATTTTGGCTTTGTCGTCAGGGTTAATTTTCAATCCAAATGTTACTGACTCTAATTCCTCTGGGTAAAACTTAAAATCCGAATACAACTTACCGTTTGGTGTATTAGGTTTATGTATGACACGCCATTCGTTTTCATACGTCCATGCACTTTTTTTAGTGTGGTATATTGCCAAGCGTGTCTCTTTGTTTTGAGCCGCACTAGGACCATACAAATAGAAATCAACAGCACTACCAATCACAGGTGTTTCATCGGTATACCTTACCTTTTCCGCTGCTGCAAAAGGTGTTGAATATTCATCAATATGTCTAAAACCCAACATACAGCCTTTGTTGCTATCACCATAATGTGCCCACATCAGGTCATTGAGAACGTTTTCTGTGAGGCAAAAGACACGAAGTGACCCATCATTATTTAACTCTGTACTTCTTCTAAACAGGCTTTCCAATGTAACCGTGCTGTTCGGTACAACTGAATTAAGCATTTGCCGTACATCGGCTGAAGGTACACCTTGTACCTTCAGCTTTTGTATAAGACTAAGAATGTATTGAGTCCATTCGGAGTAAGATGAGTAGTCCGTTATTAAGTCTGAATACCCTATTTCCAACAGTCTATTGACATAAATTGGTCTTGCTTCATCGAAATCGGGGGATAGTGTCGGCATTCGCTGCAATTCTGCAACATCATTAAATTGACATGGGCTTTGCCATCTTAAACGTCCAGTTTCAAGTACGATTTGTGTTGTACTCGAGGTCGTGTATTTGTACAAAATATCCGGTACTTGCACTACGTCTCCTAGTAAGAATCCATTGTATTCAGGACGTATTATGCCTTTACCAGCTATCAAGTGGAAAGTAGCGGTTCAAAATCCAATTTTTCTTGCAGTTTGCTTTTAAAATTACTGTTAGGGGCATCATCTACACTGTTCAAAAATTCAGTTGTTATTTTTTTGGCGGTTTCACAACACCAACTTGCAAATGTATGGTTTTGGATAATGTCAATCCAACTCCCATCAATAGCAGAAAAATCACAGAGTCCTTTTGAAGATAACTCGTCGAAGAATTTCGGATGCGAATTCAGTGTTTTTTCAGGAAACCCTACTCCACTGACTAAGGTATCTTTGTGCACCTCTGCTTTTCGATGTACAAGCTCATTTCGCACTTTAAGCATCAGTTTTAAGTCTTGGTATGGGGCTTTGTCACGCTCCCAGCCAGCACCGCTTAAAATCAGTTTACCGAGTTCGAACTTGCTTAGAATCGAGCCTTTGTTCTTTTGTTGCTCGCTCATCACGGTAAAGAAGGAATTCTCTCTTTCGGAAAATTGCCCACCAGCCGTAACTTCGTAACAGGCAACTGTCTCATTGATAAATGCTTCAAGTGCATTAGAGGCAAAAATCAAACAAACCAATGCTTGTTCTGGTTGAGCATGAGTACGATCACGGGCATCTATGGCAATTTGAAAAAAATTAACTGCGCGGAAATACCCCATTTTGCGTTTAATCATCATTCAACTCCTTTGTTAGTCGCAAGCGATCATTCGCTAGCGACTAACAAGAAGCTTAGATGTCATTTCTTAGATTTTAAAAGCGTGTAAAGACGGTTCACGTATATACAAACTGCAGGTTTCAGTCTTTCGTATGTAATGTCTAGCTCAGTAAACTCATCCCCTCTCTTTCCATAGCTTGGATAGTACTTTACTAACTCATCGCTCACGCAGCCTTGATGTTTAATGGCATTATTCAACAAACGAAGTTCATTAACGGCGTCAAATTCTGGTATCGATTGCACCTCATCTGGCAACGCCTCTTTAAGCTTTGCCCACCGATAAATGCCCTTGTCCGAATAGTGAAAAAACTTAACCAGATCGTTATGCTTTAGCTCAATCCGTTTATAGAGCGCGAGTATCGATAACTCATCCACCAAATCGGACACCCCAAAATAATACATTGCTTCATCCTCAATGATGGATTGATGTAGCTGCTGGTGGTCTTTGTTGATAAATGTCATCTGGGCATGGTCGGCTTGGTCACGTTCTAATTTAGCGAACTCCTTATCTTTTACTTCAGCAAACATTGATCTAAAGCTGTCGATATACTCGACATCGAGTTGGGACATGTGATTTTCTATTAGCTGTTCAAATGAAAGGCTCATTTGACCTCCATAATCCTTAGATTTTAGTGGAAGGGACGTTCTCGCCCCCTCAATAGAAAGTAAATTTGCTATTCGGTTCAGTCTACTTAATGCCAAACGTATCGCTTCAAAGTAAGCTGCGTGCAAGCCCTACTTTGATTTGATGAATTCAATTTCTTTTTCTGGTTCTAACCATTCACTCTTTGGAATGGCTATACCAAGAGCTACTTTCACTTTCTGTGCAGAGTAGCTGTTCAATATACCTTGATTTGCTACCTCCCCATCATGACCATTGGAAAGACCGATGAGCTGCTTAGTCGCTTCTAAAACGTCATCTTCAGTTGGTAGATTGAAGATACGACAAGTGACTCTATAAAACGGAACCAAATAGAAATATGAGTACAAGCTTGAAGAGTGGCTACGCATTTTAGTACAAGCATTGTTTGTGACGGTGTCTTCTTTGCCTTTTGGGTTCCCCAAAACATTCCCAAACTTTATTAGGTCGAACCCAATTTTAGATATGTGCTTCTTGTACGATTGGATGGGTTCAATTAACAGCTTCAAAATTATCTGCCCAAGAACAAACACTAAAACACCTGATAAGACTGTGCCAAAGATGGTCATTATTGCCTCCTATATGAGTGGTGGATTGATGGGTGAGTCTGAAAAGCCAAAGAAATGAATTAGACCCACGAGTACAGTTTACTCCAATCATGAGTCTAGCATTATGAACAGCCTGAGATGTTTGAGATAGAAAGAGAGGGGCGATTATTGTTTGCAGTCAACCTTATTTGCTGATTTTAGCAGACCATTCTCGAACACTGCAGAATATGCGACAACCTTGTTTAGATACGAAAGGTGAACAAGCCTGATGTGGATTTTTACATCATCTTCTTGCTCATATACACCAGTCACCGAGTAGTTGTCCTTGTCTACCACCTTAAACTTAACTGGTTTTCCACCTATTTCCGTTACCAATGAATCATCAACTAAAAACATGCTTCCGTGCTCAGTGGTACAAGTTAATGGTGTGTTACTTTGTTCTTCAGCGTGCAAAAAAGTAACAGGTAACAATGTTAGAGTCAGTAAGAGAGTTGCTTTCATAAGTGTGCCTTAAACTACTGAATTTAGAACGCCCTAGTGTAACTCGATTCTAACGCCACCCGAAACCCTACCGGGCATTTAAACAGATACAACTTAATGATATCTAATGTATTGGTTACATATAACTGCTCTCTTCTAATCCCGAGCATTCTTAAGTATTCCCAAGCTACACTATCTGAAGCAAGTATGTTGTTCGTTGAAATGGTCAACACAACTTGCCTTTGAGCATGATTGATTGACTTATTGAGCAACACCCCTTCCGACGCAGCCAAATAACGTTCTAGAACAACCAGAGAGCGTCTAACCAGTAGATCAAGCTCAGTTAGAACGAGTTCTTTTCGCTGATTGAAGACTTTCTCACAAAATTTAAATTCCTGTGTTTGCAAAACTTGCTCAATAGGAAGTTCCGTATCGATCAAGTCTGCCCCCGGCAGGTATCTTAGATAATGCTCAACGACAAATTGATCCCTATTTTCAATTAGTAACTTCAAAGTGCACTTTGATTTAATCGAATCCAAATCATATGTTCTATGGTGAAGCTCCAAAACGCTACAAAACACCTCACTTACTTCTTCTGTCGATAAACTAAAGATACCTTGGTTTGGCTTCGTAGAAAGTTGCATACCTGGTTCCTTATTGAACACTACGTGTCGTGTTTTTTCGTTCATTATGCGCAGCCCATTGCCATCCCTCGACCCACGCAGCCTTAGATTCATCATCAGTGTGCGGGTTCTGGTCGTAAGGGAGATTTTCGTAATATGCTCGGGCACCCTGCTCCATTATCAAGTTATATGTCTTTCCATCCATTACGAGCCTACTTGCACTCCTTATTTATAAACGGTCGATACAACCTCATTAGACGCTTTGAGTCTTGATAGCCGGTATATGCACTGATTGTGTCGGGAGATATACCGATGTTAATCATGTTGATTATTGCGTTATCGCGCAGTCTAGATATTGAGGTTGTTAATCCGGCATCATCTATTGCTTTGCGCCAATACCTACGATGAAAGTTATGTGAATCAATAAGGTGGTGATTTGGGGTACAAAAGACATAGTCTAAACCCTGAGATTTCGATTTCTGCTTGCTGAGAATTTCTGCCATATGGGGTAAAAATTTTACGCCTTTCGAACAGCCAACTGATGGATAGTACATCTCATTTTCAAAATCCAGTTGAAACCAACATAATGTATTCACTTCCCTGGTGCTCATTCCAGTTAATATCCTAAATTGAAAATACTCATGAAAGTGCGTTGTACGAAACCATGCAGAAAGTTCACTAACTTGATTGGAGCTAAGAGGGGCGATTCTGTCTCGGTCAGGACGTGGCTTATCGCCTGTAGAAATGTCTAATGGGAGTGATAGGCTGTTGATAGTATGTTGTATAACTCTAAACGTCTTGTCTCTATTGGCAGCTTTAATACCCTCAATTCTGCAAACCGCTTGCTTGAAATTATTCAAGTCAGACTGAGTGAGTTCTTGGATGGGCGTACCATAGAAATACGGCTCTATATATTGCCTTACTAATCTCATGAGCATCTTCGAAGTGATTTCTACATAAGATTGTCCCCTAATGAACGAGGTAACGCTCTCAACGACAGAGTTTTCAGGAGGTACACCCCGATTATAGAACTCGAGTTCAAATGCAGCACGACTGTGTCCAGAATTAGATCGCTGTAATGGTGCTTTGGTTAGAAACAATACCCTCTCATGAAGTAAATGAAAAAAAGTATTGATCTGATTATCCGCGATCTGGTTAGTATTAATCGAAACGCTGCAGCGCTCACCCTCTACATCGAATTCTAAATGCCTTATTGCACTATCAACCTTGTATTGCGCTTCAACAATCGACTTACCTTCCAATTTCACAAACTCACTGTTGTTTATACACCTAGTCATTCTCCAAACATTTACATCAGATGCAATGTGATAATATTGTTTAAGGTGAATTATATGAAGCTCATCGAGTGGATTGGTGCGGAACGCGCCAGAGTTGAATCACAACGCTATTTATGAGTGATTTTAGTTGCTGACGACAATGGACTTTCGATTGGGAACGACACGGTTGAGTTTCGGTCTGCAAATGACGGGGATAAAAAGCTCAGAAAATAAATTACAATGCCAAGAACTACTTTTCTTATCATGCTGATTCCCTGAACTCTCATATTTTTTGATATGGATTTAATACCCCAATGACAGAATGATGATTCATTTACTCTATTGACAGAGATGACAGCAACAGAACCATTAATATCGCTAGAATATGCATTTACACTAAGAATATCAACGTACAGATTTTAACCAAATTTGATGCCCATCTCTTTTCTTTATGAAACATATTACATTACTATCCAATGTATAGATTAATTGCATCTATGCCTCTTGTATTAGGCTGAATTAATGCAATGAAAAAAACCACCGAATCTACGATGGTTTCGAGTTGGATTATTTAATGGGAGCTTACTACTAATCGTTAGCGTCCATCGGTTGTATATTGCTTCGTAATTCAACGTTGTCTATCGAAATGGTGTCGAAGATTTCGAAATCAAACTCATCATCAGTGTCTTGATTATCTGAAACGACACTTAAAATTGAGTTATTTGGGTTGCTATCATCATCGATGATCGTCAAGAGCAGTTCATTTTCAACAATCGTTCTAAAACTACTCGCCAAATTGCTTTTTGTCGGAAACGATATTGCCGAGTCTTCAATAACGATATCTTCGATTTCTTCGTCTGGGATTATTGCTTTCATCTTGTCCAAGCTTTGCCCATAAGGAAGTACCCCCTGCACCAAAGCCCTTGCAATAACAAAGTGATAGTGATGTCTGTGATTCAAAATTGGCATAGCTTGATACAAACATCGGTTCTCTTTTAAGCAAATAGCAATGACTTCATCTGCAATTTGGCAGTTAGAGAAATCATGATCCAATGTTACTTTTGAATACCAAGATAAATGCTGAAAATCCGGACTAACGCGCACCCCCTGCCTTTCCAAGCAGTGAGTGGCAGATGCCCCCCAACGATTACTATTTTTGTATATCCCTTCAAGATCTTCGGAGCTAAAGCCGCTCCAATCAAAGTTTTGGTCAACCTGGTGGTAAAGTGCAACAAATAAAAGGTAATTTTTACTCTCTCCGAGCAACCACTTCATGAACTGATAAATTTGATTGTCATCGGCAAGTTCAACTATCTTCTCTGCAGCGACTGCTAATGACCAATGCTGCGCAATAAATGGTATATCTTTAAACCAATGAGAAATCTCTTCTTCATTAAAAATTTCTTTTAATGTTGTAAAAGCAGCTTTCGGCATGGAGAAGTATGCGACGTTACCCATGCATAATGTCTCAACCTTTTTGTCTAGAGGGGCATCTTTTGCTGCTTCTAACCAACTAGCTTCATCTTTCGCATTGATAGCTTCATGAAGGTTTTTGCGGTCTTTGTCTAAAAATTGAATATCGGTAAACATGGATTCTCTTTAACTCCCTATTTGCTCTGACCTAGCTGGATTTCGGTAAACTCCTTAATCAAACAATCACTAGAGCTATTGAGATAATTTTTGTCATGCTTTACCACTTGATACTTTGCATTTGACAGGCACTTCTCTATTGTTGAATCAACCAATTGCTTCTCAAATTTCACAAGTTCTAAGTTCGTCAACTCATACACCTTGCTTGAACCAATATCAGCTACCGACTCAGCTTGAATTCTTTCTTTTAACTCACTTAGTAGGGCTATTGAGTTTGAAGTATCATTGGATACTTTTCCGGTATCCCCCATTTCTTCTTGTGCCTTTGCGTTCAATTGTTCGAGCTGAAGATCAACACTGGACCCTGCAAGAATTTTCGCGGCGTTCTTAGCCATTTGATTAATTTCTTCAGGGGTGATATCACCTTGCTTTTCAGGCTCATTTCCAACTGCATTCTCTACTGTTGTCTTTGTTGTTTCCGTTTTTTGGGGATCACTTTGCCCTTCTCCTGCCACAGCGCCAAAGGCAACAACTAGACTTAATAACAAAGCACCCTGCGTTAGACTTTTCATGTATAGCAACTCCAATGGTTAAAAATTCAAACTCTTACATTTTACTATAGCAGTATAATTAGTACTCTTTAAAATTTCCATTGCTTATGAACTGGATAGCAAATTATGTAGAAGTGGCAGCATTTTTCGACTATGTATGTTTGATTGTGCAAATCGTATGAAGATGCTGCATAGATTTTAGGGTGAGAAATTTAGGAATTGTTCTTGGAATTGAAAGTCCAAATTGACTAGATTATGTTCTTATCTCTCGCTCTTAAAGGCTTGTCCTTTAGTAACGTCATTAACAAAAAAAAAAGGAGGACCAAGCCCTCCCTAAATTACGTTAATCAAAGATTTCCTCTAACGCTTTGGAACAATCCCCAAGATCCTTCACATAGGCAAACTTTCGCTCAACACCATTCAAAATTATTACAGCTTTATCACTGTAGATGCGACCAGCAACATGTGCGGCTTTTGACCCCGAACCTTGCTCCTTGTCAGATATTCTCTTCAAGTAATCGTTCGTAGCATTAGCAATAAACAAATAAGTACCTATCAAACCCATATTATTGATGATGATACCTTCAACATCTCCCGTAAGGATATCTGAGAACTTATTTACACACTTCTCACCTCCTTGACCTGTATATCCATTAAGGATTATTCCAAGCTTAGCAAGTTCGATGGCTTTTTTCTTATTCACAGGATAGAGTTTGTCATCAAGAATAATTTTACTTACCGATTCGAAGGCATCTTTCGTGTTTTTTTCCTCGATCAATATGACATCCACACCTATCTGATTCTTGATGTTTTGATATGCAAAATAGGAAATCGTTCCAAATAAAATTAATGCCAAAACACGCAAAACTACGCAGCCGTAGTTTTTAATAAAAGCTTTAATATAAATCATAATATATTTATCCTACTGAAACTCACGCTTTGTTACGCGATTATTTTATTTTAGGATATCACAAAACATCAAACTTGGAATAAATAATTATAAATTTATTAATCATTTAAAATATTATATTTATAATATTAAAAGTTATCTTACGTAAATAAAAATCACGGCAAGTAAATTTGCCGTGATTTCTAAGTGGTAACTTGTTTAATATGGTTGGTTTATTGACACCCCAACACATTGCTCCCAAGTGTACGAATACAGACTCCGCGAAGAAGTACATCTCCCTAGATTTGAATTGTATTTGTACGTAACTTTAAATACCGCGTCATGGTATTTAGGACGACCATAGCCACCATTCTGATAGCAACTGCCTTCTAATGCGACATAGTCATTTGGCGGGGTAAACTCGTCGGCAGGACATTGAGCACCAACGTACTCTGTCTCTGAGCTACTAGTCGAGCGATTTGTTACTTTGTTTACTGTGTATGTACGTTTTTTATCGTATTGCGCGTTCACAGAGCTTACGAGTGAAGTTACTGAGTTACGCTGGTTCAATGCATTTGTTTTAGTCGTATCAGTTAATGAAGCCAAGTTTCTTGAATTAGAGTTTATTGAGTTTGCTCTACTAACGTTTTGGCTATGCAACGACTCAAGCTGTGAAACCGTACTGCTTGAAATACCACTAGTAACACCTGCTACCTTATTAAGCATTTCATTTTTAAGCGAATCTAAATTACTTCGGCGGGATTGCTGAGCAGATGCTAGAGAAGTTTTCGTTTCATACAACGATGATAGCGCTGACCCACGTTCATACAATTTACCATTTGAATCGGCAATGAGCTTACCCCCAACTCTTAAACTTGCATTTGAGAGTGTGAAATTGTTGAAGGTCTGTGTCTGGGTGAACGTGTTGGCAGTATCTAGTTGAGCAAATGATGCCAGTGATTTACCATCCAATCGACTTGTATTAACTGCTTTACTTCCGCGAGTTAGATACTTCGAATTAATCAACTGTCCATTCTCATACAGTGCAGTACCATCTCGAGTAACAAGCTTGTTGTTAACGTAGATACCGCCGTTAACTGTAACATTGCCACCAGCATTCAGATCTTTAGATTTAAACTGACCGTTAATAGTAAATGAATCAGAGTTTAATGCACCACCAATTGTCGTAGTACCACCAATCCGCAGTGTGGAGCCGAAGGTGGTATCTCCCGCTACGTCAAGCCTGTTTGTAGCTTCTAATTGATTCAGTGTTGAAGCCGAAAGTAACGTTAGGTTATCAGTTGTAAGGTTTTTGTTGAACACTGCCGTTAAGTTAGGCGACTGATTGATATTACCATTTACTGTAAAATCATTTGCGCTCACTGCACCTTTCAACAGAACCGAGTCAGCAATCGTGATCGCACTACCATTTCGACTTGCTACATTATTTGCTTGTAGGTCCGGTACGTGGGCTTCTTCAACAATCAGTTCCGGTGTTTCCAGATTAGCAGTCACTAAACCTACGCGGTAGTTTAATTCAGTACCGAATAACTTGTCAGATACATTTAGTTTGTTGATCGATGCGTTATTAGCTTCAATATCAGCATTCAAAGAATTGAAAGTAGCTGTTTCACCTTCACCCTGCGTCGACTTTAGTTTTCCTGCAATAGAGAAGTTGGTTGCCGTACCGGTATCAACATTAACATGTCCTGCTTCTAGGTAGTTAAGTGTTGCTTCATCAGTGGTTACACTGTCTACGGATGCTGACCCCACATCAAGTAAATCTGCTTGGACTTTATCCGTGGCATCAAGATCAATACCAAATAGCTCTTTCACGTCGGTAATTTGAAATGAGGATACTCCAACTTCCCCCATTTCTAAGTCAACCATCATCTTGTTTAGATCGCCCCCAGATGGATCAGCTGTACGAGAAAGCATATTACTTACTAAACTAGCTGATTGAGGTGGTCTAACAGGGATAACGACGCTAGACGAAGCTTTGTTGTATGTACCGCCAGTTTGTGCAGCGATTCGACGCAACTGAAGTTCTGCCATCATTACATTAGATGGTGCAGACAAGGTTAAAATAAAGTTTCCAGAGTTAGAAACCCCATTTAAATTACCTAGAGGTGTATTGAACGTCCCGACATAAAATGGGTCAGTACCTGTAGTCAGCTCTGTAAGGTTCGTAACCCAACCATAATTAAGAGAATAGAATGCCCAAAGCGCATCCTTAACTTGATTGATCTTAGTTAGGGTAAACTTAACTTCTTCTTCGTGATGAGTAGCATTTGCAACCTGTAAGTCTAGAACTTCCTGTTGCGATGCCAACAGAGGCATTGGGGCTGCAAGTGTTGTGAGTAGAGAAAGCGCAAGAGCGCTTTTCCTCAGATTGGTTACGTCCATTTAGTAAAGCCTATATAAACGCACGAAACCTGTTCAGATGAACGCAACCGTGGCATTTCTTCTATTTAAATTTTACACACGAGCAATATGTTTGTTAACGTGAGGTTCAGTCAGTTGAGAACTAAATCGTAGTTTCTTCGCTGAATGCCATAACAAACATGCCATTCTTGATGCTCAGTGACTTTATAGAATACTTTTATTTTATATAGTTGATAAAAAAAACTCAAATTATCTTTTAAGTTAGTGGTACGCTTTACTGTTCAATCGCATCTAGAAAGAACTACAACGTGGCAAGTCTTTTGGATGGACTATCAGACCAAAACACCGAACCACCACGCATAAACAACCACAAATAAAACATTTAAATTCACCACAAAAAGTAAAACCCCGCATTATTTTTTACTTTTCAACCTTTTGACGCATAAATAGTCACCACAAGCGTATCTCAGTTAATGCTCATGCTTTTAAAGTTTTGGTTGCAGCAACGTTTCGATGATTTAGCAGCTAGATTTGAGTCAAAATCAATTTTCTCGACATCTACAGATTCATTCTCAGAAGCTTCAAATCCGTCGTACTTGGACCAAACCAGTGCCGCTATGGGAATTAAAGGAGTAGAGTATATTCCATAGGTTAACGTTTTTAATACTAAACCTTGGGTACTCTGATCTATCAGATAGCAAATTAATAAGACGCTCATCAAGGACCAAAACCAAACGTGACTAACGAATACCAATTTAAGTGGGAATGTCATAGCTCTACCTCGGAGGATAGTATCTCTTCCCAAAATGCTTTAAGCGGTGTTAACTGAGCACACGATGCGATAGCCGGACAACTGGGATTAGAGCAACTAGCGACAAAGTAGCCATATTCAGAAGTTGAGATGTCGACTGTAAATGAAGAACAGCATCGTTTCAGCTTCGGAAGTTCCGTATTCTCAAACCCAGCCAACAGCCCAACTTTATCACTGATTTCGTCCCAATAAAGTCGCGCCCCTTGTAACCTTCCTACAGATTTAACTATCAGGTCACTATTGGTTATGACAAATCTCACATTTCCATTTTCAAAATGGGTTCTCTTTAACTTACCCGCTCTTAACCTCAGTTTGTTTTCTAGATCATGGTGATGAAGAAGCTGCCAGCTATTGCCGTCGCATAAATCCCCATAAAGTTTCATTTTAGTTTGCATCATCGTTCCCTCAAACCAATCAGCTTAAAGCTGACGTCAATTCCATCTATTCAGTAATTATTAGCGTGGACGTGCTAAGGATTGAAGGCTTGCTGCTTTCTTAATCCTGTTAGCAGAACGCTGTTCTTTGCTTTTATGAACAACTTTTCCATCCATTGGGACTAAAAATAGTTCTTCGATCCAACCGGCATCCTTTGCAAATTGAAATGACTCAGAGTGTTCCCTTTGCCATACGTCCTTTGTTTTAAATCTCTTTACCATGTGAGCACATCGAGTAAAGCTAAATACTTGCCTTTCATCGTATATTGGCATCAATTCATCTAAGAGCTTTCTGTCCCTAGCCAGGGAATATGATAGAGGGTCTTGTTTTGCCCATTGAGGGCGAGAATCAAATTGCTTTGATATTCTTGCAAGCTCAGCGTAGTTATAATCTATCGGCAAACCAAGTGGTTTAATCGCATCTACCCAACCGTGGTAATTGGCACAAAAATAACTATCAGGATGTCGCTTTTCCCAATGTAAACGGCTTGAGTATTTTTTTGCGATCTGGTCGCATTCTTTAAATGAAAATTGATGAATAGACTTCGGTAAAATTAAATTCAACCATTTTTCTTTTCGAGCCTGTTTATAAGAACCTAAGTGCTTTCGCTTCCATTCATTCTGAGAGTCGAATTGTCGACCGATTCTAAAACAACTCTGGTAATCAAGTTTCTGTGCTTGAAGAGGCTTAAACTCATCCAGCCAATGGTACTGCTCTGCAAACTTGAAGCTAATCCGATCATTATCAAACCATTCATTGCGGTTAATGTATTCACAAGATATTTGATAACTTTCTTGATATGTATAGCGAGGCTTAAAATTGGGAAATTCATGAGGAAAGAAAAAGCCAAGCCAATCATTTTCAACTGCCAGTGTATAAGATTTAAGATCATTACACTGCCATTGAGCAGAGCTTTTATGGCGTTCTGCTGAAAGTTCACATTCTCTGTAGTTACTGGTTAAGATATCCATTTCATTAACACAACCAATCACAATTGCAATTCATATAGATTACAGATGATTTTACAGAACACTCACAATTAGTACAAATTAAAAAATTCGACTACAGTACACTCATCTAGACTCATAAGAGGATTTAACGAATGATTTATAAGGTAAGTAAAGATGAATTGATCGAATTTTGTATTAGGGCAAAAGACCTGTTCTGTCAAAATCAGACTGAAAATTCGGACGCCTACATGATCTGTTACAGCTCAAACTCTCTACACATCTTTTGGCTCACTCTATCTACATCTAACTACGATTCCATCCACTCTAGAAATCTAATGCAAGGTATGGATAGTAATTCAGTAGCTGACGACTTTACATCGATTGTGATAGACAGTATTCGCCCACTATTAGACCTCTACGATGCACACCACCAGCAACCAGAAATGCTAGAAAACGTTGTGCTATCAATCGCAGCTAATGAATGCTCAATTCACATAAATCAAGAAAAGTATTTGTTCGAACCTGTTTTTAGCTAGATTGCGCTTTGTTTTGTTCTTATCGACACATTTCTGAAAGTTTAAATGTCGTTTGAAATGTAAGCTATCAACTAACTGGGTCAACTATTTAATTGGGGTAAATTACGTGCAGAAATATGAGCTAGACTATCGCAAGTTCCACATCTTTCTGTCAGAGCTAAAGATGCTTATTACTAGCGCAAATGAAACAATTGTCCATGTTATTATCTCTAAGGACACTCTGATATTCCTTGGGGTAAACGACATACACAACATCGCTGTATGTAATGCTCATAAAAGTAACGTTGAATATGTTTCTTACTTTGACTTTGTGAACAACTTTTTTTCAATAGAGCTTGGGGGGTTGAAGAATCTCATTTCATGGGAACCGATTAAACGCCCCGATTTTCCAGAAAAGGCGATGCTGGTGGTTTATGATAACTTCGTTGCAATCCGACGTGATAATGATGAGCTACATTTGCCATTTATCATGAGTCACTATGGGGCGCTAACCAGTTTATCAAATGTTCTTGCTCGGATGAGATACTTGAATACACCGAAACGAGCAAAGTAATGGAAAAAAGTCAGACAAGAAAGTGCTATCCAGACCTAAAGTTCCGCTGGTGCCTGGTACACTTTCTTATTAGAGTCGCTAAGACTTTAGAGTTCTAATAGTCACTAACGAGTCTAACTTTGGGGCGGTTACACGAAAGGTTAGCATGAGCAAGTATCTTTCTTCATCTTCAGCCCCTATAAAATGGCTTGCTAATGGTACAACATGACCATAGATTCCCGACGAAATTTGAATGGTAGTATTCCAATTCACGTTGCTTGGTAATTCTTCACTTATCCAATTTATGAGCATTCTCTCATGCCAAGTTTTGGGCATCGTTTGGTTATATTCGTTCGAGTTGAGATACATCACAGCGGCGTCCAAATCGTCTTGAGTTATATAAAGACTTTGACTTTGTTGTTTTGAGCTTGTTCGTAACGTACCAACCAACTTTGACCGAAGTCCTTCCATAATCAGTTCCCTATTTTATATTGAAAAACTTTATAAATGTAACCTCGCCCCATTTTGGCAGGTACTTCAAGCAAGATAGATTCACTACCATCTGTTAAAACATCCGTTCAAGATGCTGAGCCTAAATGATTGAGAAGGCTCGATTACAAACTCGATATGGTGAGTCTTAGATCGAATAGACACTACCTGCCATAATGCGCTATTTCAGCCGACTAGTTTGAGAGTGTCATCATTCAACTTACAATTAAAGTAAAAGCCACACTCATCTAATATCATTATTGGTGCGCCAGCAATCTTGTTACGGAAGAATTTGCCTTGGGGTAAGGTGTCCCCTCGTTTTAATCGATGCTGCCAACTTTTGAAAGCAAAGTTCTTCCGACGCCTATGCTGTCTTTTTTCAGCGCTATCTTTAACTTCTTCAAGGTTCGCTGGTATTGTTTGCTGTATAACCATTGTCACGAGCCATCTCCTTCCTGAGTTTTTACTTATCTTGTTCGTTTAATAAGATCGTAAACCTTACGAATTGTATTTATTGACTTACCGGTTAATTCATTTGCATTTCGAAGCGACAACCCTGCACCGAAAGCAGAAACTATGTCCTGGTGATCGTTGAGCAGTTCTTGATTAGATTTTGATTTACGCCCTAAGTGCCGATTGTTTAGTAGCTTTTGTCTCGCTTGCCCTGCCTTAACTTTGGCTTTGTGATCCCGATATAGCACCTTAACTTCGTGCTCATTCACTATGCGCCGCCCCAAAGAGTCCAACATACAACGTTCAATTAGACTGTTTGCTGTTATAGCGTAAAAGTATTCTTGGTGCGTGCCAAATTTAAAGCGATGGTCGCTCAACATTTGAAGCATAACTCGCTCAAGCGCCCCATAGTGTTCGTAGTAACCTAATACTTTTATTTCAATTACAGTTCCATACTTTGACAGTTCAGTATTTATCTCAGCAACCCTTTCTGTAACCTTTCTTCTTGTCATCCCGATTTTTAGTAGTGGATAGGATACGTCGGAAAACTCCAACTTGACTGAAATGACGTACAGATGCTGTTTAAGGTATGAAGATAATCTTTGCTTGTAGAAAGTCGCTGTATTCGAGCCAGTATCTAGATCGATGTATGTAAGCATCTTTAATCGTATCCTGAACAGTGCTTCTTGTAACTGAGCGTGGCTTAATAGCCCTCTACACCGCATATACCCTTGATTTAACCTAACAAGTGCGTCAGCTTCGTCTGAAAGTTTAAAAGGCTTCACGTTTTCTGCCGGGAGTAGCAATCCGGAGTCGAGAAATGAATCGTAAACTAACTTTTGCCTCGAGGTGAGCCAGTGTCGACTAAACGTTCTCCACCGATTCAATTTAAGAAGCAATGACATCTGATAGTTTGGTAAACCTGACTGATAGTCAAAAAATGGAACACCAGTTTGTGAAAGTGTTTGTTTTGAATCGTTACAGGTGGGACCAAGGTGGGCAAAGTGATGCTCAAGTACATTGCCCTTTTTGGCGACTAATAGAGCTTGGCAAAAGGGGCAAACAAGTTCAGTTTTCCCAGCATCTACTTCTGATATATAAACGGATTCGCCGTATTGATCGACACCATAATTTAAAAACAAAGGCTCTCCTTGGTGTATCAGTAAAGTATTGTCATCATAACTTAGAAAAGAACCTCACGAATTTCAAAATACTTTTTTGACACACTATAAAAAACCTTCAATCAAAAGGCTAGCCAGTTGATTGAAGGTTTGTACATTGTTAATTGTTACTCGTCACATTCACAATCACCGATTTTTTGATCGCAGTTTTCACAGTAGCCGCATTCACATGCTGACATTGGATGGGCGCAACCATCACAGATTTTATCCATCGGGTCCATAGCTTAAATATTCCTTAGTTTGAAACTCGCAGCTTAACGCTGCTAACGAATTTAACTCATATAATGAGCCACTAATCATACTAACATCATTGAATTGCTTTGACTTGAGATTAGTCACAAAAACTAAGGATATTCAATCTCTTAGGGGCAACACAGAAACAGAAAAATTTATATTCATTAATATTTATATTCGATGTCAGCTTCTTTATGCACCTTATAGGTTTCATGACAAGAGTCACATGTAAACTGTCGTCCTGCTGGGTTCCCACAGAACCCCGACTCAATTTCTCCACACGCCGGACATTCAAGCTCAACATTTGTTGCAAGTAATAATGTCTGAACCTTAACTTCACCACTCATAGCGAATTCAACCTTTTAAATGCAATTTAATATGTATACTATAAAGTCAATTAGTAAAATTCAACCAGAAGAAAATGAACATACAAAGCATTAGCACTGACAATGATTTCATCAAGGAATACGTCGTTGCATCGTCACTAGCAAAAACAAACATCGACAACTACACCCCGCAATTGGACTCACTTGAACGATCAATTTTAGGGGCTAAGCAAAATTTTGGTGATCTTGGTCTGATATGGCGAACTGTGTTTTGTATCCCTTACGTACTAATCATGGGAAGAAGACGTAAGAAGTATCAAAAACTCAAAAGCAAAATCGACAAATATCAATCAGATTGTGAAACCATACAACACCATGCAATTGATAACTTGCTGACAGAAGCTTTGATGGAACAGAAAGAGGTATCACAAAATACACTCATTGAACGTATAAGTCTGCTTCGAGGGTACAAAAGCCAACTGGTTACAGCAATTTGCAAAACACAAAGTGTCCGTGACTTTGCATCTAAAGAGTTTGAATATGCCAGCTTATCTAAAGCTGAATCTGGAATGATAGTCCAAGCAAACTCAACCCAACTATCAACTGAGTTATTACAAGTGATTGAATTGAATACCTCAACAGCGGTCAAACTGGACAACGCGTTGAATACACTAGGCTGGGTTGAAATTTTTGGACAAGAACACGATATAGCACTCGAAGATAGCTTCGGGGTCAGACTTATCGATGATATAAACTCGGAGTGTAAGGAGCTAGCTGAAATAGGTTCGCGTCTTAACTGCGAGTTCACGAGCAAGCAACTTAAGGTCATCATTAAATCACTAGATGCACAAATAGCTACGCTTTCAAAGGTAAATACTCAGTTAAATGACACTATTCAGTCTATTATTGAATTCAACAGTCAGTTCTTAGATGACATTATCACTACTGCGATCATTCCAAAATTAAAGGTCCATGATGTGCATGAGCAAGCTTCTCGAATGCTAGACCTTGTCAAAGGACAACATACGCGGCGCTTCTACCGTTCACTCTAGTAGTTTGGAATAATGTACTTCTAACTGCTTAAACCTGATAAAGTGAATTCTAAATGGTTTATCGGTTGTAATAGGCATCAACTCGGTTGATATAGTTGCTACAACCACCATAGTTCCCATCATATTCCCACGATTTTAAGTACCCAGACGAATCAGAAACCAGTTTTATCAGGCAGCTATAATTTACTGGCACAGCTTGATTGTAGGTCGTTTTACCATAGAATGATGCGTCTCCTACGGACCCATATGTCGTGCTGGTTTGGGGCACAAAAACTGTTCCCGATTTGTTTACAGCCCAGTAGTAAACGGTATCAGAACCAAACTGCTGTGCAGAATCAGGGTATCCCAGTACATTGAACGCTATAGATTCATGCTCACCCATCATATTATTCAATCCCTGTTCCAGTTGATTGAAAGTAGCACAACCTGCTAACGTGAATGAAAATAAAAAAGCATACCGGATCATGAAACAGTCTCCATATTTCGGGGTTGTAATATAGAGAATAGATGATTGCCGTAAAATGGGTGGGGCAATAGCGCTTAAAAATTGAAAATTACAGCCCCAATGTGAATTAAGTAGAAATAGTCTGCTCGAATTATTCTAGCTTTTACGTCACTGCTGATTAACCATTAAAATTAGAGCGCGTTCTCAAAGTATTCTGTGACTAATTCCTTTTTGTTCATTACCTCGTTAACAATGATGTAGAGGACATTGACCTCTTGAAACTTGTGTTTCAGTGGTATTCTCGCATTGTCGATTTTGAATGTTTTTATCTTGGTTTCACCTTTCGTGGTTGGATTGTCCAATCGCGAGATATAGGTATCTAGTTCATACACAATATACTCATGATCGAGATGACTTATTACATCTTCATCGCCGCTCTTTGTAACTTCGAGGTGAACCACATGAGTAATAACCATAGAATTTTTATCATAGAAAGTGTCTTCCAGCGTTTCTTCAAAAGTAATGGAAACTTTATCACTACTATGTTCAACAGTGACCCAAACATTATCCTCTTGAGCTTCTACGTCATAGAATTTTGATAGCGATGGAAGTTCAGTAAGATCAAATGAGAATTTTTTTCCGTACAAAAGTTCTTCTGCACAGTATTGGGAGTCCATGACACTTTCAATCTTGAAGGCAATCTCAGTAACAAACCCCATATCAATTAAGTGATGAAATAAACTTGCAAGCCCACTTATCCTCCTATCGATACAAAAGTTATATCCAACCTGGTTACGAACAACCAGATGAGGAAAGTCATCATCTACTATTTCCAAACCTTCTACATTCACTTTAAGTAGGTCATACCTGCACAAAGCATTGCCACCAAAAACCTCATTTAGTGTAGTTTTAGTGTCATCACTTGGCATGAGTGATGTAAAGTCAAACTCTTCTCTGTTCATTTTTCGTTTATAGTTTTCGAAGAGATACTTACAGATCCGATAGTAAATTGCATTCTCAGCTAGAGTTTTTTCTGATGGTGCATTATATATTTCGCTATACAATGCAAAACACTCTTCTTTGAACTCAGCTATATATTCCTCAATGCTTGTGATACGGAACTTTTTTAGAGTTATCTTCGCACCAACAGCATAAAACAATATATTATCTAGATAGATTATCTCGGAGCCATATGAATTTTCGAGTTTATCTTTTATATTATGTGTTTCGTTGATGCATTCAAACTGCAACTCTTCTAACAATGCCTTCTCAACATACTGAGGATTGCTCTTTACGCAATCCACTAATTGCAATAAATCATGATCTTGGCAGAGGACACATTCCGTAATAAAGTCAAACCTTGGTGGTTCATTCCAGTTCCGTTCCTTTTGCCTTAATGCTTCCAAGTATCTATTCATAAACCTAATTCTCACAAAGCCAATCTATCTATTTTATCAAAATCAGATAATAACAGCTTTAAAATCAATTTTTTACTTACACTTTGAAAGACGAAACTGGCACTTCCTATTTGGTTTAATCACATTCTGGTTAACTGATAGGGTTTGAGATAAATGTGAAGGGCAATGAAGGTTATCGAGGGAGCGTGTTGTACTTGGATTTATCGCCACTAATGGAACTACAACTCCACTAGTGGCTTCAGGGGATACGCGTTTAATACGCCTTCTGCCCCACTTTACCCTGTCGGTTCTCAGGCAAATGGTCTGGACGTGATTCATTAAACTCCATCTTTTCAAGCATCAAATCGACTGGGTTATGTCCGTATTTCATTATGACTACAAAAAGTGCATTTACTGCATCCACTAAATATTGCTTTGCAGCACTCGGGGCGTTCTTTAGTTCATGAAACTCCCAAGCCATAGAAAAACACCAAGATGAAAAAGCCAGAAGGTAGTCAATGTCATCCGGCTTGTTTTCAAAAATGGCAATCGCCATTTTTGATGCTTCATAACTTTCATTACCGAGGCTTGCCAGCACATCAAACGAGCGAATACATCCATCTGCCGCTTCAACCGGAACCCCTTTATACTTCGTAAGCTTACTATCGAACAGATTTCTTCGATCCGCTTCCACTGCCTCGGACACCTCCGAAATATTCAGGTTAGTCAGTTTGCTGAAACTACGATGATTGTCCCACCAGCCTTTCGCCTTATTCTGCTCGTGAATTTTTAATTGCAAGTCTATTAAGTTCACTCTAACTCCTTTAATTTCCAACAACGATAAATTGGCGCATCCCATCACTCAAAGGTATCTAAACCATCCGTTTGTTCAATATCAACATCAAATTCCACTTGATTAGCAAAATGCATTCTTGCGATTGAAATTAATGTTTCAAACGAGTCAGACATGCCATCTGCAAAGCTAGGCTGTTCCCCACACAGCTTCAGAATAAACCCCGAGTCTCTATCCATCACTCTGTTAACACTCGGATCGTCGGCAAGAGTTTGTAATACTTGCTTATCAGAAGGAGTAAGATGCGTAATATTGAATCCAATTGCGGTGTACTTTTCCATATGGCTACCACTTATTTAAAATCGTATATTGATTATGTTTGACTAGTTAAATGGCTGCAAAGAATTATGTCTTATCCACTGATTTATACATATTAATTCTATGAAACCTGTCACTCTTTTAGATTTCACTATGTTGACATATTTTGTATACTTGGTAGGTTGTGTATACATCTTGAATTTCAACGTCAATTCAAGAATCTGCTCATTCATTCAATGAATGTAACCGTAGTACCGTTTGATACTGCGGTTTTTTTTTACTCTAATTCAATGCTAACAAGCAAACCTTGTTCGAATGATTTTAAGTACTATCTATAAGGAGTCATCATATGGGAAAAAAGATGAGCAAACGGCGACAGGCGATTTTCGACAAATCAAATGGGGTCTGCTGGTACTGTGGCGATCCGTTGGCTAATGTACGCTGGCATGAAGACCACTTTTTTCCTATCCGACGCAATGGGGATGGGACATGCATGTCACCTGAGTTGGATGTTGAAGAGAATAAAGTGCCGTCTTGTGCTCCCTGCAACAAACTCAAATCTTCATTACCATTAGAAATCTTTCGTGATTACATCTACAACTTCATTGATTCTTTGAATAAGTATACAAACCAATACAAGTTCGCCAAAAGATATGGTCAACTCCAAGAAAATCGCCATCCTGTTGTTTTCTGGTTTGAAAAGAATAAAAAGAAAGTGGTAATTCCGGGTGTTAACGATGGCTCAGATAATGAAGCAAATGACTCTGTTGAATCTTCAAATGCCGCGTAACTAGAACGCGGCATTTTTTCTTCATTATGCACTTTGCATGTTTATTGTGTTCCCCATCGCCCAACGATGGATTGTCTTACCAAGAGCCGCTGCCAAATCAAAGAACGCGTTATATATTACACTTTGCCCACAGATTTGATGCGCTATACCTGTTGAGACTCCTTTGATCATCTGTAATGGTAGAGTTTTGGCTCTCGCATGTTCAGCTTCAGTTAATAATCGGTATAAACCTGCAATCTTAGGATGGGCTAATAATGGCTCACCTGAACGCCCTTTATGATACCCCTTCAAGATGCAATTGAGCTTAGCTTCAGAACCTGTATACACGGCGGCACGAAAGCCTTTGTTTGCTTTGATATCAGCTTGCTCTTTGGTGAAAATATACTCGTAGGGTTTATACATTTCACTATCCAGAGGCACATTATCAAGAATGTCGTTTACAGTAGCTAATTTCGTGTTAGACGGCATCACTGCATCGATGTCAAATTCATCTATACCTTCTGATAACGCCACAATTGATAGCCTACTTCTGTCTTCTATCGCTCCAAACTCATTGCCTGATAGCGTTCTAACTGACAATTTATAACCTAGCTCCTTTAAGACGTTGATCACCATGTAAAAGCTCCCAGAGCGTGAGAACCCTTCTACATTTTCTAATATTGCAAAAGCCGGGTTGAATGATTGCAGCCAACAAAGAATGTGGAATGGGATAGTCCCAGTACGCTCATTTTGTTCAGGTAGTGCATTTCCATTTCGAGTTCTTCCGGCAAGAGACGAAGGTTCACAAGGTATCCCAATTACTGCAAAATCAACTTCATTTCTATTTTGGTTTACGGGAAATCTTCTCATGTCCCCCTCTAAAACCAACGTATTTTCGTCAAATAATTCAGGGTTGTTACGTAAGCAGGGTTCTAAGTATTTTCTTTCATACTCACTTGCAATCGCTACACGAGTCGAGATTTTTGATTGTTCTAAACCGCGACTTACACTCAAGTCTAGCCCCCCACCACCCATGCACATTGACAATCCATTTAAAGGGATGCCTTGACGGATTTTATGTTTTATACGCCCTTCACGGCGTTGGATGCTTGTCACTGAATGATGGAGTTTGATTACGATTTTATTGGTATGAATTTCGATGCGAATTGGCTGACCGACTTCGAATGTTTCATTTAGTGTTGGTGAGAAGTGCTCGACGATTTCCTTTGTCGGCTTGTCTGGGTTGTTTGCATTTCTTGCTGAAACTCGATACTTTCCATCCGGGTTGGGTGTAAAGATGATGCCCGGCTCCCCTTCTAATTTCGAAACATCGTACCGACTACCGTAAACAAAATCTGTCACACCTGTGGTGAACAACTCAAACCAGATGCTTTTTCGATTTCTTGAGGTTCGAATTTTTGATTCAATTAATTTCTTCAGCTTTGCCATCTGACCTCCGTTATTTACGGGTATTATCGGCTAAGCTGCCATTCGCGAGTTCAGAACATCACTCGATAAGACAGAAGTTAAGAAAGATGATTTAAGCTATGAGTTGATTTACTCTTAATGAGTTCTATTACGCTAAGGCTATCCACCATAGTTACCTTTAGTCGCCTTGCTTCCAGCAACGTGTCGGTACTGGCTTTACCTGTATAAACAAATACTGGTTTACGGTTGCTTCTCCTGCATAACTTAGAGTGCTGTAGTACATGACCACGGTTTATGTAACCTTTATATTTCTTCGACTGAATACCTAGCCAGTCTCCCCCCTTAGTTCTTGCATACCCATCAAACCCTCCGTCGCGTGAATATCCGGACGACTTAGCTTTGCTTATGTTATCGGCTCGTCGAAAAGCTAAAACCACCAATTCTTCGAATGAATACGGTGAAAGCTGGTTCATTATTAACAGGGCTGCTTCATTCGTGCTCGCCCTTCGAATCCTTCTGTAAGCTCTTTTAGCATGTCGCTTGTAGTAAACTCGCGGTTTGAACAGATATTGTATTACTGAACTTAGAAGCAACGTAGTTACCGGGATTGCCAATAGGATAAATACGTATTGCAGAGGTCCATTCATCATTACCATATTCAGAAAGTTCTTATTCTTCGATTCGCATTAGCTGTACCCACTTCCGGTTTAGCTATCATGTGTGGAAACCCAATCTTCTACTTCAGTTTCGTGTTGTATTACCATTTGAATATTGTGCATTTCCATCTCATAAGCGTTGTTCGCCGCTTGCTCCGAATATTTAAAAGCAGCCAGCTTAATTGCATCGGGAAATAATAAACTAAGAGCTTTTTTCGTTGATAATCCACAAGCTGAAAAATGTTGGAGCACTCTATCAAGTCCTTCATTGATCTCAATATTGTTTTCTAAATCTACAGGTCTAGCAAAGAACTGCGAATGGAGTGCAGATAACCGCTCCAACTGAACGCCAAAACAGTTTGTTATAAATGCCTTTAGTTCCGCAGTGTTGGCTTCACGTAGTGTACTTAAGGCTCCGACCGCACTTGCGTATTCATTTAGCATGTCGTAGCTCTTGGGTTCAACTTTTTGCACTTCTGTCATGTTAATGATCCATACTTCCAAAAATTTATTACTCACCCTATCTTATGTTGATTTATGTCACTTTCAGAAAGCACTTTACAGTGCACTCCGGTATATTTGATTCCGTTATGTTTGTTGGGGTGGGTCCATCCGATTATTGCAGTAACAGCCCAATACTCAGAAACATCAACAAACACCCACCTTCCTTTGTGTTAAGCCAGTTCGCTGCACCCGAACTTCATGTTGTGAGCAAGGATATACCCAATTCCATTCTTTTCTCTCACTTTGCGATATCCATACATCATGATTCCGTCAGTCGCAGTAATGTCAGGCTCCCTAGGGTTGTCTGGGACGGAGTAAATACCGACTTTTGTCTTTATTACATTCATAACTCACCTTGCAGGTCCGGATTAGTTTATTTCAGGGTATACACACGGTGAATACCCTGAATCTGTTTGTTGATGGACTACTCGTCTATACCCTTCATATGCTTTAACAAATGAGAATTGGTATCTAACATCAGCACATCATCAGGGTTAAACGATTTTTTGATTGTTTCCATAGCAAGGTAGAATTCGTAGAACTCGGGGGCTGCACCAATGGCGCTTGAATATATTTCTGCCACTTCTGCATCCGCAGATCTTCTAGTTTTAATCGCCTCTTTATTAGCTTCCGACAAAATTGCATCTACCCTTTTATCTGTGAGAGACATCATTTCATCAGCGCGCATTCTGCCTTCAGAACGAAATTTATCGGCTACTGCTTTTCGTTCGGCATTCATACGTTTAAATACACTTTGTGATGCTTCACTTGGTAATGACAGGTTAGCGAATTCGACGGATTTAGCTTCCAGACCAAAATCCTTATAAACTTGGTTCTTGATTCGCATATATGCATTTTTAAGGACTTCTTCACGTTTCCCAACGATCTGTTCTACGTGCTTACGCGGGTTTGTTAACTCTCGACTAACATCCAGCGTTTTATCTTCCTGTTCATAGTGTACAATTGCCCCGGTACTCACTTCCAAAATTGAATGTTCACCAATTTCAGATTGAATGGCTTCTCTAACCTTTTTGTTTAATCGGTCTTGAGCTAGAGCGAGGTCATTCCGTGTTGCTAAATAATATTTCCCAAAATCAACCACACGCCACGGTACAAAGTAGTCCACAACTAAGTTCTTCTTTAGCTTTGTTACAAACATATCTTCCACTGAAAGAGGAAACTCCCTTACGTCGATCATCTCAAATGATTCATACATAGGAATAGTAAAATAGCGACCCGGCTCGTAGATTTTAAACTGCCCGTTTTCTAGCTTTTCTATCGAAGTCCATTGGCGTTTTAAACCTTTCTTATGATTTGGAATTACATCTGTGAACATCGTAAATCCAACAGTAATAATTAGGACAAGCCAAAGAGTTAGACCCAATACGTAGTTTAACTTTTTCATTTTACTGCCCTTTCTTCTTCATCATTTCAGTTAGATCAACATGGTTTAAAAGATTGTTACCAGTTGAATTTTGAATATCGTTCACGACTTTCTTCGACTTACTGTAAGTGTCCCCCATTACCTCAAAGTAAATTCTGTTCTTTGTTATGCGAGGGTGTTCGAGATACTGAGGTAATAATTGGTTGAAGCCAGCTACCTCACCATTTGCAGCATCAACTACACGTTTTGCATATGCAGCCGCTTCATCATTCAGTCTGTTAGCATCTGCTTGAGCCTTTGGTATTTTTGTGTTTACGTAAGACTCTGCTTCTTCCATGTAACGTTCGGCATCTTCTCGGGCATTCACCGCGTCTCGATATGCTTCAGTTACTGCGGAAGGTGGATTACTTGCTGTGTAAATAGCGTCGACGATGTTAACGCCGTAAGTTTCAACATTCAGTAAGTGTCCTACCTCTTTTGAAATGATTTGTTTGACGATGGTGCGCTTGTCTGTCAGCGCCTCGTCGAAGCTTACGTCAGCTAAGACAGCTTTAATCACTGATTCGAAGTAAAACTCCAAAGTATGTTCTGGACGCTGACTTTTCATATAGTAAGTTTTGAGATCGGCTATGGTGTATTGCAAATCAAGCTGCACCACAACAAGGTTCTCATCCAGAGTCAGGGCTTGATTTTTAACGGAAATACTTTTAATTGTAGAAACATCCTTTATTAGTGCGGTATAGAATGGAGCTGGCAGAAAATGAAAGCCATCACCTACTGTTTCAACATACTTTCCATTATAGAAAACCAACATCCTTTCTTTTTCTGCTACAAAATATGAGCTTGCCACTAACCACGCCCCAAATATCAGAGCCAGCGCAGCGGATAGAACTATGGTCAACTTATAACTACTTGCCAAGTCCTTGCCACTTGAGCTGCCACCTACTCCATCATTAATCATTTCTTTTCCTTTCAATTAGTTATTTCAGTTGTTAGGCGTTTACATTCATTACTGCAAACACCTTTTCAACAATTTGTCACCACATACTGTGGGTAAGTTTAAAATCTCAATAATTAATTTACATTGTACAATTTATTCCTAACTTGCAAAATGAAGAAGTTTTAATTTAGATAAATAACGGCATCAAAATTTCTTATCGAAGACAATGAATGGACGGCAAGCGGTAAACGGTTAATTTCATAAGGAGTGTATTTCGACTCGATTGATTTAACCCAGGAACGCGCCTTCTCAATTGAATGAGTCGGCTGACGTTGAAGTGACACAACACTTTCGACTTTTTGTTGAAACTTTGTAGGCATTTGAAGGGCGCGTACCGCCAAGATTAGTTGCGTTGAAGTATCGACCACTTGCATCACGATAATATTGCTGCCAACACCAAACTGATCATCAGCCAGAGAAGATGCATCAACCGACGTATCGTAAAGCAGTTCGGAATTACCATGCTTAATGTGATAACTAATCATAAGCCCGTTTGTGGCACGGTCATGCTGAATTTTGGCAGTGACACTTCCGTTACGTAACGTCTCTAGTTCAACAGCGTTGGCTCCATTAATTCCAATAAACAGAACATTTTCTTGGGAATGAAAGAACTCCGAGTACGCGTAATCAGCGTACCGTTCTAGTTGCGGCTCATATAGCTCGCCAACTTTTTGAACTGAAGCATTTTTACCGAATTGTGCAGCGCAAATTGATTCTGACATATATCGCTCTCCTTTTTAGATAGAGAGATAATGCAAAATCGTGCTCGTAAGTTGTTGGATAAATCTGCCGATAAGACACAAACATGAAATCTGAATTGGACTTAGCTCGTAGAGAGGTTTGCTGCTGCACCTTTTAGCACCACTCAGATCGCCGGACATTGAACAGGCGTCTGTATGGATCTACAATACTGTATATAAACACATGCATTTAAGATTAATGTCTAATCATCACTATGAAGCTACTTAATTTCAGTGTGAATGCCACCATTTGTGCATTTACCAGCCCTAGCACAGACTATAGCGAGCGTGACTTGAGCATCCATCAACTACTTATTGGAAGCTCAAATTCGTATACGTTACTTAGAGTTAACTCTGAACATCTCGACTGCAATGGAGTTTTTAACGATTCAATCCTAGTTATCGATAAAGCTTTAAAACCCACACATAACTGCTTAGTCGTTGGCTATTTAGATGCTGAACTTGTGATCGGATACTACAACAAACATCAACAGTCGCTTTGTTTACTTTCTGGCAACACGACTGAACTACCGACGTTTAGCTTTCTTGAATTCCAATTGCTTGGGGTGGCAACCTCTGTCATAACACCTTTTGTTGATTGCCATATCGACCCTTCCCCTACGGATCTGGATAACCTACTTGTGAGCGATCCTAATAGCTCGTTCGTTGCACGAGTATCTGGTACTTCTCTAGAAGGTCGTCAAGTTCTGGACTCAGATATCGTTCTCGTTGACCGTAAACTGAAGCCCAAACACAACGATCTAATCGTTGCTAATTACAACTCATCATTTGTACTGAAGCAGCTCGATGTCTACAACAAGGCACTTGTGTCCGTTGATAAGGACGGACACACCAAATCAACAATAATAAGACCCCACGATATATTCTCCATTGAAGGGGTCATTACCTTTGCGATCCGAAGTTTATGTCCTACAGGTTTTAATATTTGAAATGAGTGAGCTAATATATTTTCTAGCCGATGCCGACGGTTTTTTTGCATCAGCGGAACGCGTATATAACCCTGCTTTACGCTATCGTCCATTATGTGTCCTAAGCAATGGTGATAGCACTATTGTTGCGATGTCACGAGAAGCCAAAGCTTTGGGAATAAAAAAGTTCAGCTTTTATTCAGATGCAGTACAGCACCCTCGTGCTAATGAGATTACGTTTCTAAGCAGTAACTACGAATTATACAATAGCGTAAGTAATTCAATGCACAGTGTCATATCGGAGTTTTCTGACGATAACTTCTGTTACTCGATAGATGAGCAGTGGTTATGCTGCCGAATGAATCCGGATAATGCTCTTGAGTATGCGGCTCATATCCGTCGAGAGGTTTGGCGTCGGACCCGAATTCCAGTCAGCATCGGTTGTGCTACCACGCTGACGCTTAGTAAGGCTGCGAGCAAAATCGCAAAGTCAAATGGGATTGGGGTCCATTTCCTTTCACCGTCAACTCGAGAGCTACAAGCACTTGAATCGAAGGATATATGGGGGGTTGGAACATCAACCGCAAAGCAATTATCCTTCATGGGTATCAACGACGCACTTAAACTCTCGCAATTATCGGTAGAGGAGGTTAGAAAATCGTTTAGTGTTAACTTAAAACGCACTGTTTTAGAGCTAAACGGTACTCGTTGCTACAACTGGAACACAACCATGCCCGATAAACAGCAGATCATAACTAGTCGCACGTTGGGGGTAAGACCTTGTAACCTAGATGATTTGCACCAAGTGTTCTGTGAGTTGATTGATATTGCATCCGCAAAAGCACGCAAACAAAAATCAAGGGTAAAAACACTCAGCGTCACGATACGGACGACAATGAATGATCCTAACTACTACTCAAAAAAAGCTATGGTCAGTTTGGAATATCCAACCAATGACGTAGTGGTGTTAACCAAAGCTGTTAAATCTCTAGTATCTCAAATTTATAAGTTTGGTTCGGAGGTGAGTAAAGTTGGTGTGTGTTTGCTTGACCTGAAGGATGCAAAGCAAGAACAGCTAGATCTCTTTGCTCCTGACTCAGCAACTGATGACAAGTTGATGGGAGTATATGATAGTTTGACGCGAAGATATGGTAAAAGCGCACTGTATCTTGCTGCATCCGGAAGCAATAAATCAGCGGTTAAGAGAGAATTGTTAACACCGAAATATACGACTCGTTGGACTGACATTCCTCTAGTAAGAGCCTAATGTCGTTGCTGTATCGCTGAGAGCTAATTTCATAATGTTCTTATAGGAGAGGAATAAGAATCATACTAAACAGTCAAGCAACCCTGATCGAACCGTTTAATCTTAAACATGATCAAAAATAAAGATTCATACTGATTGCTACCACTAAGTCCTAATCAAGCTACCATTGATTATTAAAACATCATACTAAAATGGCAGTGGTACATTCACTGCCATTTACCCTTTATAAGCCTTTTTCGATAGCCTCTAAACGCTCTGCCATAGCCCACATATCGTTGTTATCTCTGCGTGATACAAATCTGACCTCTGAACGTTTCGGTCTATAAGTATCTTTCTGGCTACTGATATTCGCCATACTTCAAAGCGTTTCTTTATCCAATTTTGCATAGTGAGTCGCCAAATTTAAAAAGGTAAGTGTTTATCTTCCCAAGCCCGAATAGCCGCTTCACAATCACCAAGTAGTTTTAGTTCGTTATCACTAAGCTGATTAACGGGCTTACCTTCTAATACAGTGATGACACTCAAGCATTCAAAGTATTTTTCATCAGTAACATTCATACCTATTCCCTAACTATCAAATTCTACAGCTAACCAAATGCCACCTTCGGCATACTGACCGCGATAGATAAGGTGTCCTTGTCGAATACTCCAATCATGTGAAATATCCTCTAAAATTGCCGTATCACGATGAACTAAAGGTAAATTGGCAGGAGGGACAATCGCTTGGTTTCTAAAGTGAACCAACGTCCAGAGACGAACAGGTTTTTTATCGCTCGAAAAAGGTATTGGGTCGCATAACTTATGACCTGACTCTTTAACCGCCCCTTCTTCAACCCAAATATACTCACGCACGAAATTTACCCCTTGAGACTGCCTAAACGCACTAAATCACCACGTTCAGATTGTTCTATCATCACATTGCGATTGGCAAAGCTACGAAATTCGCGGCAGAAATATTGCCCCACAACAGGACTCCAATATACCGCCCGTTGTGGTGCTTCCGCTAAGATATGTTGTACGTTCATGATTTTCCCTCTATGACTCAGGTTGGTTTGATGTTTCCTTTTTTGGCATCATTGCACTACATGCACGCCACGCCATAAAGGGAAGCCCTATACCTCCAATAAAATGGTAGAGCAATCCAATCAGAGTTGACCCATTATTCAAAGTGATTAGTTGCCCGTGAATACCCGACAAAATGACACCTACAATTAAGGCAGGTATCGTTAGACAAAGTCTCGTTACGCTATTCATGTCTTTTCCCTCGCTAACTTTAGGGTTTAGCGTGATCTTCATAGTTTATTCCCTCGTTATTCTAAAATTAAAAACACATCACAATCTAATGTCCATTCATAGTGTGCTCAATCATCTTCCCAGTATGCCCTACTGTCATCGACCGTGATTTAAATTAATGTGGTGATATCACGGAAGACGAAGTTGAGCTAGGTCACTTACATTAACTTGTGTCGAGCCAGATACAGTTCGAATAACAGCATTGGCTTCATCGGTACGCAAAAAGTTAATTAGCTGCGTTAGTTCTAGCTCACTTAGTGGAGAGCCATCTTGCTTGGAAAAAACTTGTAAGTGATTATCGAGTGTTATCTTGTTCACCCCTAGAGATTGCTTAGTTAATGCGACAGGAAATAGCCTAGTTGCTTTAGCTGACTCATTACTACTAATCCGTTTAATCGCAACAAAGCCACCAGCTTCGGGAAGGACATGGATTTGCCGTTCAACAGCTTTTAGCATTCTCGGCTTTCGTTTTTCATTCCAAGTAATATTTCCATTCGCATCGAAATCTCTACTGTAAAGAACGCGTGTGTAATCACCTTCACTAACGCGGTGCAGCTCAAGTTTACCTGTTGAAACCTTAATGCCCTTAGTGTTAAGGGTAAATTTCCGCTTTCTATTGTTATTTAAGTGCTCAATATCTTCGATACTACGGGGTAACAGCCAAGCGCCATCAGTTAACACTTCGTTGCTGTTTAAGAGCAAATCTACATCCGGTTCTGTATCCGGGCTATCTGCAACACTTAATCGAATTTGCTTACTTTGAGACTTAGTCTTTGTAAATCGGAGCAAAATACCCTCTAGTAAACTGTGCTTAAAGCAGTGCCTTGAACGATATAGCACTATGTGTTCAATACTTGCATTTTCGGATAGGAACCTTCTAAACGCTGCGAAATAATCACCATTACAAAACGAGCGAGGCAAAATACAATGTAACGCTCCACCGTCCTGAAGCCAACATAGTGATAACAAAGTAAACGCAGCATATAAATTGGGTACGGGAACGGCGTGCTCACGTAACAATCGAGCTAATGATGATTTGGCTGCTAGCTTTATGTACGGAGGGTTAATAACAATCACATTCGGCTTACTATCGACACCAGGAACAGTACCTGTTGTTAGAACGTGTTCAGCATCATTCGTAAAATCTTCGTTTAACTCTATGTGAATTGGATTATTGAGGTAGTGCTCTAGTCTTACCCATGATTTGTTCCAATCGTGTACCAAACGTTTATCTGTTTCATAACCGGTAACACGTAATGCTGGTGGCTGATGAATCATTGCAATACGAGCAGCCATCGAGATGGAGAGAATGCCAGTACCGCAACCAGCGTCAGCTATATGAGCTATCTGACCATCAATGCTTCGGTCAGGAAGTAATGACGCAAGCATGAAAGCCATTCTTGATGGAGTAAAAACTTGTCCGTTCTGTTTAGCAACAGCTCTTGGTGTAATATCGGTCCAGTAATCTGATTTCTCATCAACGTAGGATAGGATAGATTGCAAACCATCAGACAACCTTGTTGGCTCAGAGACATCAAAGTTAAAATTTTCTAAAGCACTCATTGAATTATCTTTCAATTATTATCAGTAGAAGAAACTTAAATACGAGTGGACCAAAACTCTATCATTTCGGTCTTATCAGTTGATTTAAGTGGCTTTGATGGCGTGATTGGTCGGGTGAGAAGTGACTTGGTAAAGCTAACTTTCGGGAGTATGTTGCGGAATCGGCATTAGTCTAAGGACTTGTAGCGCTTCTTCAAAGGTCATTACAAGGCGATCTTTAAGTTGAGTAGTAGCCAAGGAAAGCAACATATAACACGAGGTATAGCTCAGAACTACGTCATAATGCACCTCAGAATTTTTAAAGCTCAAATAAATATCAGCATTAACATTACGTCGCACGATTAACGATTTATCACAATTTTTGCCATGATTTTTAAATTTGACTTCGGACACTCTACCCAGCATTAACAAAGCAAACTCAACTAACTCAGATTGAGCTTTGAGTTGAAAATCTGCTTTGCGCGTCCAGTCTCCCTGACTATTAAGCATAGGTGCAAATGTGAATGTAAGAGTTGCTTCATCATTTCTGCTGGCGGAAGTTCTCTTAATTTGTAATGCCGACTTCCCAAATGACTCAAAATACCGTGGAGTCTTCATTATTAGCCTCCCGTAGAATCCTAGCTAAGAGTGTTTGTGAATAAAACGGACTAAGGACTTATTACCATATTGTGTCCGTTCATTTATATTACAGCTCACTAAACGCCATTTCTGTGTAGTAATCCAGTAATCAACGAGCTGACCATTCTTAAGTGTGATCCGATAATGGAAATCAGTAAAACGTAAATACTCGACACCAAGTTCCTTTAAAAAAGATTTACCTTCGGAAATTAGTCGGCTCTGACGGACATCAGAAGGTTCATAATCGCATACTGGCACTGACGGCTTAACATACTTACCAGTAAGGTACTCATCTAACGTAGAAAGCCCTTTGGCTGACAACCTTGGATGTGACCCGGTATTAACAGCCCAAATTCCGCTAGAATACCAATAACGAATCGATTCATTATCTCGAATGAGAAGAATAGATTTCTGGTCTACTTTAGTGTGCAGCAATTGATGCTTCTGTATGAGACTTTGTATCTCCAACATTTAAATTCAACCTACTTGATGACTGGTTCAAAAGTAATTAAAGGTACTTTTTCAACTTTCTTCATACTCAAGCGAGCTAACATATTGAGCTTACCGAACAGCAAAGAGTACTCTTCCAATGTGAAACCTGGCTTATACACTTCAAGAGCGCGAACAAAGCACTGAAATGAGTTGCAAACTGCCTCAAACAAGGTAGTCACGCCAGCCTTTTTAAGTGCTTCGAATTGCGCTTTGGTTAAAGCGCCACGTTTGGCAAATGGTTCGATACGAAGGTGCTTTAACTCCTTGATGCCTTTAACGTAGTTAGGGAATTCTTTACCAACGTAATTCATCACCTCAGCATGGATGGTTTGCTCAATATCGTAATTCCAACCTTGCTGCATCTCTGTGCTATAAGGCATGATTGGAGTAAGCCACTCAGAAATTAAGCAGTTAATTGCCACACCATTTTGATCGGAAACCATGATGGTGAATTTCATATCAAGAAGGTTCAAGCCTACATTTTCTATGTTTTGACCAATCTGCTCCGGAATTCTTGTGATTAAAAAACTATTAGAGGTTTTTGGACTTGGATCGGTTGAGGGTATTTCAGCCAAAGTCACTACACCATTTCTTGCACTCTTTCCGCTCGGTTGCTGGGTACGTTTCGAAGATGGAGTAGACTTTTTAGAATCAGCTTTTACCTTCAGTTTTCGTTCCAACCTTTCGATCGTCTTCTTTTGTTGGTTAACATTAGTTTCGAGTGAAAGCTTTGACTTGTTAAAGCTTGAGATTTCTTGAGACTGCTTGGTGATTGTTTGAGAAAGACTAGTTCGCTCTGCTTTCAACTGAGCAACTTCTTCTTCGAGTGCTTTGTTTTTTTCACTTAATTGTTGATTTGATAGAGTCAAGTTATCAGCTTGGTTAGCTTTCTCAGACAAACTCTCCAATGCTAATAACTGATTTTGAAGCTCTGTGTTGGTTTGCTGTAATTGTTTGCAAGTCACTTCTGATTTAGCAAGGAGGTTGGCTTGTTCACGTAATTCTGCGAGATCAGAATGACTAATGTTTGGAACGCAATCTAGTTGTGTTTGTAACTCATCAATCTGCTTTTGTTGACGATCAATTTCCGCTTGTAACTCTACAGCGAGCCTTTCAGCTTTATCTTTGGCAATGTCCAGATCGTCAAGACAATCTAATGCCTCAACAAACTCCGATTGCCGCGCCTCAATATGAACAAGTTGGTCAATAATGTACTTGAGTGTTACTTCAGACATAGCACGAGCGACTGGAAACTTGCGCTCTTTGTGCAATTTAACAATCGTTTTGACTTTAGCTTCGAGATGTAAGTGCACGTCATCGAACGCACTAAGTAAATTATTAGCTGAATTTTGTAATTGCTCGTTTGGCATAAATGGGACATTTAAAGCCACAACATTAGTTGAAGTTTCTTGCACAGCTACTCCTTTTTAAACGCAAGCCGCGTTATCTTTCTTGGACGTAATAGATTGAACTTTAGCTTTGTTGGTGGTTGCAATGATGCTGTCACTCAAGTGTTCTATGGGAACAGGATACCCAAACAAGTAGCCTTGAAAATTAGTGCACCCTAACTCTGAAAGGATCTTAAATTGTGACTGCGTTTCCACGCCCTCGCTCACGATTTGCAAATCTAAAGACTTGGCGATATGTACCACAGAGCAAATGATATCACTGTATTTCGGCTCTGAATCGATCTGAATGACGAAACTTCTATCTAATTTCACTTCGTCAAGAGGAAGCTCTGCTAACAACTTTAAGCTGCTATACCCAGTTCCAAAGTCATCTAGTGATAGTTTAAAACCGAGAGACTTTAATCGGTTTGCCACCTTGTCGAAGTTTGCGCGATCTTCGACTTCTAGCGTTTCTGTAATTTCAAGCATTAGGTCTGATGTCGGAAAGTTAGACTTTTCACATATTTCGACCAATGACTCAGCAAAGTTCTCAATCATAAATTCTCGGATTGATACGTTTACTGATAGCGGCAATCTCATATTGAGTTGTTGGGATAGAGATTTGATATCATGAATTGCTTTACTGTAAATGAGCTTTCCAAGCGCTGGCATCAACCCGGCTGACTCAGCAATTGGTATGAACTTGTCTGGGGTGACGTTACCTAGTCGATGATGACGCCAACGCGCTAAAGCCTCAATACCATGTAACAAGCCATCTCTATTTACTTGAATTTGGTAATTGAGAGTAATTTGATTATCCTGAATGGCTTTGGACAGCGACTGTTCTAGTTCGACTTGTTGTTGATACCGATTATTAATTTCTTCGCAGTAAAAATGAACCGAGTTCTTTTTCTTCTTTGCTTCCCATAATGCTATGGTGGCATTTTTCATCAGTTTAAGCGTGCTTTCGCTACCCGCCCTTTCTGCCACACCAATTGAAGTAGTCGGGAAAAGCATTTGCTCTCGGAACTTGATTGGCTGTCCTATTACCTGGTGGATGTTTTCAGCCAGATTACGGTCAGTTGTCAGAACAACGAACTGATTCTGTTCTGTACTATAAACATCGCTATCGGCTGTTAACAAAATTAGTCGATTCCGAGTTTGTTCTAACAAGTATGTGACCGATTGTTCACCATGCTTAGATTTAATCGACGAAACGTTATCTGGCTCAATGAGGACCATAATCGGCTGTTCAGGTTTATTCCATGTATTAAGGTCTTGCATCAATCCGTACTGGTTTTTCACATCAAGCTTCAGATCATGTGAACGTTCAAAGTCCTTTTTAAGCTGCTCCTGGTACATCTTGTTTCGTTGAAACCGGACTAGAGCAACTAAACCCACAATAGTCATTAATAAAAGTAAGTACTGATACATCAAGCCATTTATGGTTTCTAGCCAAAGGATCTGCTTGTAATTAAGAACCTTGATTTGTAGGTCTTTGTTTACAAATGCAGAATAATCGGTAGTAGATTTTGAATCACTACATTCAACCTGGGTGCAATCAATGAACAACATTTCAAAGTCATGCAACTCTCGAGGTATCTCAATCGTATTTGAGATGGCGATTTCATTCGAGATAGTTGTTTGAACGAGTTTATTGTTGCTGATTACCGTTGGCGAGTATGTTCCATTCCCCTTAAATTGGCTCTCTTTCAGGATTGGAGGGGCTAGGTTAAAACTAACACCTGAAGAGTTATCAATCGAAGACACTGACTCGCCATCGAGGTACTGGATAAAGAGCAAATTGTTTTCTAGATGATAGATGTTATTTGCAATTACCTCATTTGTTTCGCCATCAAAGTTTGAAACATATCGGTCGATCATTGATTGAACTTCAATCGAGTTTAAATTAATTTCATTTGAGAAGTAATTTACATCTAACTTGAACTGATACTCTCGATTGCCGAGTTCTATGCTAGTCAATGCACCGACAATAAGAAAAAAGGCGGCAACAAGACTGCATTCGGTTTTCAGAGTAGTTAATTTCTTAAGCATTCCTTGCCGTCCTATGATGCAGTACCCTTTGCATTCTCTGTGTTCATTTTGATGCGATTTTCGACAGACTTAACCATTCGACCAATATGTGTTTTTTCCATAAGTTGGTACTTTTCGTGTGACTTGAGGGCTTGTATCGTATTAATTGCATCGGTTGGTGTAACTTCTGCCGTAGTACCGTCTAAATTCAACCGCCCCGTTTCTGGCATTACCATAAATGCTTGGAGAGTGTTTATTCTGTATTCAACATTTCTTGTAAGTTCGATGACATAGTTTCGAATAAGCTGATCAATCGAATGTATGCGACCTTTATCTTCATCTTCAATACAGGTGAAAGCATCTGCCCAGTCCGGCTTATTATCACCTTTGACAAAAGCACCAATCTGTTCAACTATTCTCAAACTAAACACAATGCCGCTCCTTTTTCGTCGTAAGGCGGGAAACTCAGTTTCGATATGAAACTTGAACATCGCTTTTCGTTGGTCGTTAATTTCTTGGTAGTTTTTTTCTTCTTTGGTTTCTGCACTTGTCATAAAACTATCTCGATAAGCTAATAGGGTTGGACGGCATTAAGTTCTCATCGATCTGATAACTCATGTCAAAATCGTCATCGAGTAAGGACGTATGTTTACGGTCGTTCTCAACGCATTGGTTCATAGTTAGCTTTGAAACTGATTGATTAGGAACATCGAGATCTGTTATTGACGCGTTAAGACCTCTGTATGCTTCTTCAAGCTGGTGATTGAAAGGGTCAATGAGCACTAAAGTATCAATACCATCAATTTTCTTAACACCGATGTTATCCGATTTAATATCAGTGTGAACAAAGCCGGTCATTTCAAAAGCAAACATAGATTGCTGTAGGTCGGTAATGACCTTCATAATTTGATCTTCGGATAAACCTGATTCAAATGCCCAGTCGTTATCACTGTCGTTAAAATCAAAATCAAATGAATCGATGTGACTTATGCTTGGTGAGGCTGAGAGTAGAGATGTAGCCACTTCGACTAGTTCATGTTCAGTATCGATAAGTTCTTGCTCTATGAGCCAAGTTCGCTCTCCGGAATCTCGGACGACTTCAATAACCAGACCGTAATCAGGCATATGTTCTGACGGCAATCTCGATGACACCGAAGCTGTTAAGGCTTCAGTAAAAGATGTTGTCAACTTAACCACACGGTCATCTTCGGTTTGAAATGCCTCACCAAACTCCCCTACCCCTAGTGAACAATATGATGTTTCACTGAGAGGCGTCACGCCGCATTGAATTCGAAACGCAGCGTTTATCAAATCCTCAGATTTCAGTTCCATTGATTTAACCCAAACTAATTACACAATATATATTGTATGCTAGTTTTACATAAAGTTAAATATTGCAATTTGAACAAAAACAAACTGAAATTAACATCTTTGGTAGGGTTCAAACAATCGGTCTTCAATCTAAGTTGTTCGAATGCAATTGACCTCGTAGGTAATGGAATGACAAAAATCTGGACTCATGCAGAGTTATGCAAAAAGGCGGTTATATGGTTAAGACGAACACAAAAGGCTGGTGGTGGTGGCTGCACCAATGCGTTTAGTGAAGTTCGCTCCAATCCTCACGATGGAGAAATTCCAGATGCGATAGGCATTAAAACTTCAAGAAACACAGAAACAATTGTTGTTGAGGTGAAAACAAATCGTTCGGATTTTATTGCCGATCAGCGTAAAACCTTCAGACAAAACCCTGAGAACGGCATGGGAAACTATCGATACTATCTCTGCCCAGAAGGATTGATACGCGCTAGTGAACTCCCTCCTAAATGGGGGCTTATTTACATTGGCTATCGCGGTAAGGCAACAGTGATCTGTGGGCACTGTTTGGGCGATAAGAAAGATTGGCATTTTCAGTCAAACAGAGATGCTGAATTAGGAGTAGCATCCATTCTTCTAGCCAAAGCAGGGGATTTTGAAATTTTAAACGGCGTGAACCGTCTCAACCAACGCCTCACTAAAGAGAACACTCAGCTTAAACGTAAAGTTCAGGATTTAGAGTCCTCTAATCGTCACGAAGAATTAATGAATAGTTTGAATGACTTAGGTAAAACATTAAAACCAATCCCAAGGCAAAGTAATATGGAAAGAGAGGATAAATGACAGATCAAACCTCATTCGAACTGGTTCGTATTTCGACCTATAAATATCAGTTAAAATTACCAAGATGGATACGGAAATTTACAGCAAAAACATCCTTTCACCGGGCTTGGTTACAAGGCTTCACTGGTTCCTTTTTAGTTTCAGTAGATGAAAGAACGTAGTTGAAATTAGCAATCGAATAAAATAAAAGGCTTGCCACGCAAGCCTTTTTCATCGTAGTTCATGAGCAATACTACTTCAACGTACCATACTGAGCCGTTTTGTATTGGGTTGTTGCTTTACTACCACAACCATCACTGACTGACGTTGTAAATCGACCAGAGTCAACTGCCGTTTCTGTTCGAGTAGTGACTATCTGACAAGAACGACTGGTATATGTTGGTCCAGCATCAAGCTTTGAAACAGCAGAAACCAACTTAGCATTCTCAGATGAGCGTGCGGAACTTAGCTGTGAAATCTTCGTATTAACAACATTTCTTGTATTGTTTACTGACGCATACGTCGACTCTAATGAATTCAAAGTATTTTTCTGTGCATTAGCTTTTGCTTGAGCGGTCGATAAACTACCCTTCACGCCACTTGCATAACTATTAAGTGAGTTATAATCCCCCGACAAGCTAGAACGCAATTGAGCTATTTCATTGTCCCATTTGGCATACATAGTTCCAGCATCTGTCTTAGTAGAGTAGATATTCTTGATTGCTTGACCACCGTCATACAAGTTACCCGATGAGTCAACAACCAGCCTACCATTTACGTATACGTTACCAGATACATTCACAGTGTTTTTGAATGTTTGAGTACCGCCAAATGTGTTCGCTTGATTACGTTGAGCTAACTGAGAAGAGTCATAGTTATCAATTTTGTCTGCATCGTAGGCTGTCGCGTTCTTTCCTAGAAGTAATGAGCTTAATGAAGACCCATTGTTGTACAGAGTAGTTCCTGTTGACAACAAACGACCACCTTGACGAATACTATTACCGACTTTAAGTGATCCAGTTACTTGAACATTATTCCCGACCGAAACAGTAGAAGTAAAATCAGCATTTGTAGCAAATACATCTCGACCATTCAGATTTCCATCTATTCTTGCACCTCGGGTAATGTTTACCGCCCCGCGAGCAATTAGGTTTCTTGCTACATCTATATTAGTACCAACAAGCTTTCCACGAAGATCCAATGACTGAACTGTTGTATCAGCAAGCTTAGCATTACCATTAGTTATCATGCCATTTCTAAGTTCCAGCGGGGCATTTAGTGAAACATCACCAAATGCAGCACTACCAGTAAGCTCAATTGGAACCGAGTTATAGCCTCGAATAACATCAACTTCAACTAAGTCTGTTTCTAAACGCTGACTTACGTTAAATGTCGAGGCTGTAGTGCTTTGTGTAAATAATGCACTTTCAATTGTTGCGGTATCGCCATTCAACTCATCAATAAAGGCGTCAACAACAGACATTTTGGCAGAGTTAAAGCTATCGGTTTTTACATCATTACCTGTTGCTTCATTAGTCGATACTAAGTTCTTAATGGTAAAATTATTTACTGTACCATCACTGTTCACCGTAAAATCAGTAAAATTTGCGTTCCCAAGAGCGGTATTCCCTGAAGCTGTCAGGCGTGTAGCTGATGTAAGCTGTTCGAGAGTGACTGAAGTAGCATTTAGATTATCCAGAGTAAGTGAATTGGTAAGATCCAACTCATCTGTGAACAACTTTTTGATATCAGTAATATCATTGCCACCCATACTAAGGTCAGTCAACATTCTATTCCCATTCGCAGAGCTATCAACGCGGTTTAGCATATTATTTACGATAGCTGTTGATTGCGGTGCCGGGATGAAATATTCAAAGGATGTGCCCTGAACCTCAGATGCAGTTAATGAAGCAATATATGCCATCATCTCTACTTGTCTGTCGTTTGTTGCGTCGCGAGGCTTAAACACAAGTTCAAATGAGTTAGAGGTTACTTTTGATGAAAACTCACCAATAGAAGTTCGCAAACTTCCATTGAAGAATGGTTTTGTACCGCTAGTAATGTCACTCAAATTGGCAGGGAATCCTCCTTTCTCCAAGAAGTAGCTTGTTACGGCTGATTCCAATTGATATAGCTTCTGAATGGTTTCATTCACTTTCAGCTCACGAGCTTCAAGTTCATAGATTTCAGATTGCAATTGATCGGCAAAAGCATTGGGTACGGAGGCAATAAGTGCAATACTCAATGCCAAATGTGATTGATTAAAGGTCATGTTGCCCTCCTTGACACCCTGTAACGATAAAGTTTGATGGTAGCAAGCCTAGTCTTTGTGACCGTAATTCAGTCATTAATTTCATTTTTAGATCTGTCATCTCATTACCTACAAACAAGTTGTTCAAATGATGGACCCCATGATGGGTTAGCAGGATTGCCACTTAAGTTACAACTCATCCCAATAACTTTACCGTATGCCTTCGCACCAGGAGAGCTACAACTCCCACCAGCAGTACCAGAAGCTTGTTGAGTACTACATGTTGAACCAGAAACTACCCATTTATGCCCGGTGCCACCGCCACCACCAGTCCCGCCTTGGCTCTCTTTATATATGGTGTGAGTTTTGCGAGTCACGGTCGTGTTATAAGCTGTCATATTCTGAACAGTGTTACCTAAGCGCTCAAGATTGCTAACTTTCCCTTTTACACCATCAAGACTTTGAGTGCCGCTATTTGTGTAGTTAAGTGCCGTTGAAAGGTTTGTACTTGCTGTATTGAGATATGATTGCGATTGGTTGTTTTTGGTATCAATCGCACCCTGCCCAGATCGTACCTTATTGATACGAGACGCATACCCCTGCAACTCCGAACGTTTACGGTTCATCTCACTTACGACCGCAGTTTCGATCTGGTTCATATAATTCTGCATATCAGAATCAGCTCGACTCAAATCTGACTTAGAAGCATATTTGCTTGATACCAAGACACCCTGGTCGTACAAACGACCACTTGAATCAACTAAAACACCAGAGCCAGAACGGATAGTCCCGTTCACAACTAAGTTGCGGCTAAAGGTAGTTGCACCTTTGAAGACGTTATTGCGTGATTTAACTGCAAGCAAGCTCGAATCCTTGCCACCTAATTTATCTGCATTCGCGACCTTGTCATTTTTCCCGTAGTAGCGACTGGAAAGTTTTTGACCGTTTTCATACCACTCGCCATTGCGAGCCACTAACCTTGACCCGGCATATAGATCCCCATTCAAAGAAAGCTGATTCGAAACGTTCGCGCTACCGTTAATGCGGAGCAAGTTGCCGATATTTGCAGATGTACCAACGACTGCTTCAAGGTCAGTACGCCCCGTTACTCCAACATCACCCCCGAACTGAGCGGTGTTAGCTAAAACTGAGTTATTTATGGTTAGGTTATTAACAAACTGCGCAGTTGAAGTTTGAAGATCCCCAAGAACAGTTGTTTTACCAAGTTGGGCAATGCCAGAGTTCTGAATCAACTGTCCATTAATGGTTAAAGATGACATGGTAGTCATCACGTCATTGATTAGAACTGGTGAATTAAAGCTAATCGGAGAAATGAATCGATCTACTTTCAATGAGTCAGTTGCAAATTTGTCATACACTTTAACAATATCTGCACTTAAACTAGCATGGAAGTTGCCTCGTTCGAACTCTACCTCGTTGGCAATTAATGTACCTACCGTTGCTGCCGACGCCACATCAAGAGACTGTGCTACCGTGTTATCTGCAGAAACCGAAGTAAAGTCGATTGAGTTAAATTCAAAATCTTTAGACGTTAACGTTTGGGTTACGTCCAACGTGTTAAAGAGAATTGTGTCTGCGTCACCATCCGTAACAGATGACTCAATGTTCACTAGTAGGTCATTGGTTGTCAGGTTATCCATTGAACCAGACACCGCTTGGACTTCGTTAGTCGTTGCGTTAGTAAACGTAGCCGATTCACCTAGCAGTTTTGAAACATTGGTAATATCGTTATCACCAAGAGACAGATCTGTTTCCATCGTATTCAAACCAAATCCTGAAGTATCAGGTGTTGTTTGAAGCATGTTTTTTCGTACAGACGCGGCGTGCGGTATTGGAACGCTCACTCGAATTGTGTTTGACGCCGAATTGTAATCCCCACCGACCTCGCCAGCAACGCTAGAATAAATACCTAGCTGGTGGTTTGTAGGGTTTGAGGATACCGGGATAATAAGCGTATAAGAGTTAGCGGTAGCCACTCCTGAAATCGTGCCTATAGGTGTTTTGTAATTACCTTTATAGTAAATTTCTGGAAAACCACTTGTGCCATCAAGATCATCAAAACTAGATGGAAATCTAAGCTTATCGCTATAGAATGCGCTAACAGCGCGTTGGAGTGTCGTTAACTTTGAAGATACAAGGCTAGTTTGACGCATTGACTGCTCAAGTTCTGCTTGCCCTATATCTTGTGTATTAGCCAAAGCTATCGGTGCGAACAGTCCACTTAATGCAACGCCTAATGCGATTGCGCAAGAAGTTGGTCTTATGCTCTGCATGTTCAATCCTATTAGATTGACACGAAACCGAAATCCATTTGACTCGTAACCGTGCAGATTCTTTTTTTTGTATATACTTTTATGTCATTTTAGATTATCTATGAAGTCAGTTCAATCTCATTTGGTTAATCAACAAACATTAGAAGGCATGACAGATAATCGGAGCAACCGGAACAGAAATGATCACTAACATTAGAATGAAAAAAGCCTATTAGCATGTCCACGAACTAATAGGCTTTTTGTTTAATTTATTGATTGTTATTTCTTACGATTTCGCGCTAACGCCATAAGACCCAAGAGTGAGAGCAAACCAGTTGAACCACCGCTACCGCCACCTGAGTTACTGCTTCCAGTATTGCCACCAGTATCAGTACCATTGTCATTACCGTCGCCTGTATCGCCGTTATCACCACCATTGTCACCATCACCACCATCTGGATCGGTAGGTACTTGGTCTATTAGGTAGTTAACTGTTACTGGAATCGAAACACCCGCTGAAGCACTGGTAAGTGTTGCAGTATAAGTGCCAGGTTTTGCCCAAAACAACTCATCTACATCGCGTTTGTTTTCAAAACCAACACCCCAAGTTTTCATTGCATGACGGTATACACCCACATTCTCATCATCTGAAACATCAATATAATCAAGCTTCTCGATAGTAAAGAAATTGTCTTGAATATATGCTGCACTTTCAGAATTATCAGCAGTAACTACCAAATCACGTTGTAGCAAGAAGTCCTTACTGCTTAAATGCGACACATCAAAATCAAATGTCCATTCATTGTGTGTTAAGTCATCTTCAGTAATATCGATGACGATTTGCTTAGGTAATTCTGAAGTTTCAACGTCAGGTTTTGGCTTAGCAGTACCTGCAACAATGATCTCTACTGGAATAGTTTTGTCAGCGTTAAGATTCACTGTCCCTGTCGCTGAACGTGCACTAGACTTATCACCGTTATAGGTCACAGTTAAGTGACACTGTCCCATCGGCTCAAGAGTTTGTGGGCAGTCATGATTAATATCAAACATGCCAGTTGCTGTCGGTGTAACAACGTGTTGGTCACTAGAAATATTTTGAACAGCAAAGGTAAAGACACCATCACCTACATCTGTGTAAATAGTCTCTTTTAGTAATGTTGGCGCGGTTAAGCCGTTAATTACTGATTTATAAAACTCATAGTTTGCTAAATGTGTTGACCATTCAGCACTAAAGCCATTGTCACATCCAGTAATACGACTTGCGATACCAACAACATTATCTTCCTGATCAAACAATGGAGTCCCAGAGTCGCCAAAGTTAATCAGTGACTCAGAATCACAAGTATCAAAGAAGTTAACATCCGACTCAAACGATTGAAGAAGATCGAATTTATCAAGAGAAGCAAACGTACTAAAAGTTCCATCCAACTGACCCTTTGAGTGAGTTAGGCTCCACTTTTTCATCTTTTCAGGCGTCGCGCCATAGGCGTTTTGCCCCCAGCCCTGATAGTTGTACTGCGTACCAATTGGCTTGCTGACCAATGTCGAGTAGTTATCCATAGTGACTGGACTGTTGATATCAAAATTATCTACGAGAGCAAATGAGTTGCTACTGGAATGTTCAATGCTTATAGGTAACTTGATAATTGCTACATCATTTAACGAACTAGCGCTATGAATAGATCGAATAGTTGAATACGTGTCTGCTTGTGGATCTCCGGCAGAAATATTCTTTGAATCACGGCTTAACCATTCTGCTTCAATTTCATCAGGGATATGTGCCCAATGTTTTTGAAGATAGTTAATCCCATCTTCTACGCGTTGAGTAGTATCATGCATAAACACTTCTGGCGTACCTTTAAACACCAAAGACTCAGCAGCTTGAGTTTTGATGCCTTGATAAACTTCAAGCACATCGCCCTGCTCCCAATTTCCATTTTCCGTGTATAGCGGAGTACAGTGACGAGCTGTAAGGATAAATCGACCATCAATAAGTAGACCGCCACAAGTTGAGTCAGAATACACAACTTGCACTACATTATCGCGATACTCTGCATCGGATACCCAATGAAATTCGTTCGCAGAGTTTTCCAGTTGACACTGAGCAAAATTAGCTAAAGCTGGATCATCACAAGGGTCTGAACTTACGTTCATTGAACGAAGTTCAGTCATGTTGTTCTGGCTGTTATGCAGTGGTTTGACAAGGGCGTCGGTACTCATCGCCAGTACGTTGCCTGATAAAAGTGTTAACGGAATGAGCGTTAACGTTGTTTTAGGTAATTTAATCATTATGTGGACATTCCTTTTCTGTATGATTCGCATAAACAGTAACCAGACCAGTAACTTAAGTCAATCAAACATGTTAATTATTAACAACTTTGGTCTTATTCGCACATTTCCGGAGTTTTTCTAGATAAGATTTCTCTTGTAATGGATTTAATATGCGGATTTGCACCAAGGTGTTTTATTACTTCACTATATAGATGTTCCTCTATATCGTTAGTACGTCCTTCTACTTCTTGTGAGCTATCTAACTGTTCGCGCATCTCTTTGCGGATTTGCTCACGAATTTCACTCATGCTTCCAGATGGAAATGCCTTGTATAACGCTTCTAACCACTCTTTTTCTGGATGCTCTTGTTCCAAGTGGAATTTATGAGGCATGTCTTCCTTATCTGTCGATAACGCCCACATAAGCATTCCAGAACAAAGGAATTTGAGCCGTGCAGAAAATTTTTCTCTTCCACCTGACCCACTCACATTTCTTGCACGGAAAATGAACAACAACTCATTACCCACACCCGGTTGTGGACCGTGAATACCGTCAACAAGGAGTTTGTATTCAGAATCAGTAAGAGACATTTGAGTACGGACACTCTTAATTTCCTTTTCCTCTAGTCCTGCGAAGAAGAAGCGGTTAGTACTCATCGACTTCATAGTATCTGTAAAGTCAGCGACTCGGTGTGAAGCGATGTTTATTGATAGATTCCACTTAGGCGCTTCTCGGATTAGATAATCGATATACTCTGCCCCTGCTTGTGATTTAGAGTACTCGTTCCCATCGTTATCCGTAGCCTTAACAGATAAGGTATGCCACTCATCCAAAGAGAGGCACTTTTTAAGACGTGATACTTCAAAAAATTGGTTCTTCCAATACTCTCTATAAAGTGGTGGCGCTCGTTTTACCAGTTCTTCCGCTGTACGAAACTTCTTCATTCCAACATGCATTGCAAGTAGGTATTGAGCAAATGTATCTAACTTACCTTGGTTAGACTTGGACTCGGATACCGGCTTCATGTCAAAACTAATGATTTTTGCTGTTTCAAAATCAATGGTTGATGCTTTAGATAAATAAGGCATTTTCTGAATGTGGGTGTTCAGCATGTTTTTAACAGCGTTAATCAATTCTTTTGGATGTCCATCCCTAATAGATGGACTATTTGTAAGTGTCTGAACCATATTGCTCACCGTTGGCATCGCGAGCCTATGAGCCTTGATTGCAGCATCAGTTAAATTGCGTTGGAAAAGCATATCGCGTAACTGAAACAAGCTAATTTGTTTTGAAACATCGTTTGGCTCAATGCCCAATTTTTCACGCGCAATTTTTGTCAGTTCTTTATCGATTGTACCGTTGAACATCTTCATTTCATTGCGACTAATATTGTTTTGAAAGACTTCTGAAATCAATTCCTCTAACAACTTTGATGTTCCATCAAGTGGCTCCCCACTTTCTGGCTTAGTACAGTTAGTTAAGTAAAAATTGAGCATAAAGGATTTTTCATCCTCAGTAGGTACGTTAAAGCCCAAGCGTGTTTCTAGCGGATTGATAAACCAACCATCAGTTAGGGGCGACCACTTATGCTCAATAATTAGCTTCTCTGTATACGCTTTGAAGTCTCTGATTTGTTGGATTGACTTAGTTTGGGAGCTTCTTGAATATCGTTTAACCATCATGTATCTAAGAAGCTGTAAAGCCCCTCGTGACGTTGGTCCGATATCAAGTATCACCATTAAACCGAGTTGTGATACCCCATCACCTAAAATGCTTGCTATACCTTGGGCATTCATTAGCAACGATTTACCCTGTCTCGGAGGCGCGATATAAAGTGAAAGGTGGTAATGTTGCAAATTAGAGTGTGGTTGGAAGAAAAACGGCTTACCATCTACCGTTCTAAAACAAATCAATCCGTAATCCCAGAATGTTGCAGGGCGATCAAGCGGTAGAATTCGAACTAGTCTGTCTGAGCTAATCCAGCAACCAAGATGGAATGATCTGTAGTTTAACCCCGGAATAGAGCTTACAAATGTTTGCATAGGATCATTCAGATCCAAACTGATTTCTGCACGACCCCAGTCAACAACAGCATCGTTCATTTGTTTTCTATGAGTCATCAGCGTAGAGCGGTCATCGGCAGAAATTACAACCAAAATTTGGAGGTTTACATCAGAAGCGTCCTCTTCTGTTTTCATGTACTTTTGAAATTGGATTTCATCGTAAGCCTTCTTACATTGGTAATTTGCCCTAAAGAAGTTGTTTACCGACTGATTGAGTGATTGGTAGCCACTCGTATCTACCTCAGACATGATAAATGTCATTCTGAAATCAATGCCAATCGTGTTTTTTCGAAGGTTATTGAAATCAGCCACCGTCCCAGGAGAAGTGGTTATTTCACAACAAGCATGATAACGACCATTGGAATACAAAATACCATCTGCATCATCTTCAGAAGGTATGAAAATCGACTCTGGTAATTGTTCCGAAAGCGGAGGCAAGAAGATTGCGGAGTGCGCAGTTGTACCTGTGTTAAGGTCAAATTTGACTTTACCACCTCTATAACGCACCGGGCTATCATTGTGGTTGAATAATTCAAATGGCTCATGACGAGAAACTTTCCCGTCATTTAATTTAAATTTCATCCACTGAAGTGCATCAAGCTGCTCTAAGAATTGATGTAGTAACCCACCTTCAGTTAGTCGGTTTTTTACTGTTTTTAGGTCAACGTTATGCTGCTTTAGGGTTACAGTATTGGTTGTGATTGGGTTGGCACCCTCTCTAAGATTATCCCGGAAGAAAGAGCTTAATTTGTCTTCACCCGTTCTAACTGTTACCTCTTTCTTTTTTTTAAACTCTTTATTAAATTTTGGTAACGTCCATACAGCAAGGTAAATCTCTTCCGTATGACAAAGTGGTTCATTCGATGAGACAATATCGTCGATTATCGCGTCAGCATCCATTCCTAAACGATGAGCTGCCTGTCTAGAGGGGTTTAAGCCAGCATCAAGCTCAGTACCTACCGTCCCAGATGTCTGTGCATACATCACAGAAACAATAGGAGCATCTTTACTTAAGAAGAACTGGTTAATCAAACCAAACAATGCTCGTTGAACTTTGTGCTTTTCTTCTTTCTCGCTGACAACACCAATTCCATTAATTTTGATCAAAGAGACTAATGCACCCGACGTACATTGTAGAGCATACTTATGCCCCATCTTGTTCATTTCCAAATCAATATATTCAGAGATTGACTTCTGGTCAGTGGAAAGAATTCGTTTAATCATCATTGGTAACTTTGATAATTTATTGAGCATCAGATTGATCTTCCCTTTTGTCCTTATTTTGAACTAATTCAGCAATGGTTTTTTGAATCCAATTTAGTTTTTCGTCTTTACTTTTAAAATCAACGATGGCGTCCAAGGTTTGAAAAGTATCTCGGTTTGTGTGTTCTAACTCAGCGATAAGAGCAACTAACTTATCCATGATTTACCTCACACTGATGGGCTGGTTTAATGTGTCATTTGTTAGGTCAATACTTTCAGATTCAAAGCCTATGATCACATCCAGCCCATTAATGATTTCTTGGATATTAGCTTCAACTTGTTTGTCCCAATGCTTTAAAACAGCGGCTCTCTGTCGGATAAAATTACAAACTCGTTCAAGTTCTCCATTCCAACAGTAAAAGCTCAAAGCTCCGCCACCATAACCGCTTACGGTCACTTCAAAGCGGCTTAGTACGTCATGAATAAGATTTAACCAGAATGCTTTCTCTTCACACGCAATGAAAAGACGAGTCCAAGTATTGGCAGGTTTCTGAGTGGTTTCTATTGATAGTGCTACACCAAAAGTTACTGACAACCAGTTAGATTGTTCCGTAATAAACTCGTTCTCAATCGACTTATGTTCTTTAAATACCCAAACGTCAGTTAACTCAAAATAGGATTCATCATAATGACTAAGCAGAGCCTTTAGTTGATTTATACTCAACCATTTTGAATACCCTTTAGGGATATCGAGAAGGTCAACATCCTTCTGGCAAGTAACTTTACAAAACCCAGGGACAGTAACCTTCGAAATTTGTTCACTCAAAGATTCTCTGAGGTATCGGAGTAATCTTGGGTCTTGGATAGGTTCCCCTTGAGGCAATGTACCCTTAGACAAGATTGATGCGTAATGAAGACCATAAAAACGTTGGCAAAATACTAATGTGTCTTGTCTTTCTCCTGTTGGATATAGGCGAACAACAGGTTCACTTACATCGCATGAAAGCTCATGCTGATGAGAGTTATCTTCGGCAGTCTGAAGACATGCATTTACCTCTATTGAACAGTCAAGATAACGAGTGAATACCGAATACAGATTGTCTGCATTATGATTGGAATTACCAAAACACGGATCACCAAACCTTGCGTCAATACCTGCTAGGTTTAACCATATCTCTAATTCAGGTGAACTGATGCTGATGGATTCTATTTTTTCAGGAGATGTGACAAATTCGCTTTCGAGCAAAGTAACTACCAAGTCTTCTGGAAGGTTGGTTATCAAGCAAACTGCTTCATCGTTGAGTAACCAATCAGACATTTGCTCTTGTAGTTGTTCAATACCGATGATTTGGCTAACTCGCATACTGTCAGCAAGCACAAATTGCTGGTGGTACTCAGACCCTAGTAAACAAAGTTTAGAAGCCATCTTGTGCCATTTTTATAAACTCACTTGCTTTATCTTGAACAAGATGAGGGGCAAATTGCTTAAACACACTATGTGAGTAGGTTTTATTTAATTTTCGAGCGATCTTAGGGCGTAGCATGTATCTAAATGGTTCAAAAAATCTGTCACGTTGCTGATAAGTCGCCTCATCCGATTGAAATAAGAAAGAAACAATATGGTTTAAGTTACTAGGGTCGAACCCTTTGTACGCGTTTTTAGCAAGATTTTTTGTATCGTCCATTTCAATCAATATGGACGTTGCACTGTGTGAAATACTATTACAGAGATCTAGCTCAGCTTCGCTAAGTGTCTCTTTAAGTTCATGTAAATAACTGCCTTCTTCATTGTCAGTATAAAACGTAAGAAGTCGGTTCATCTGGTTTAATGCAATTTGAGAAACATTTGGCGCATAAATGACATCAATGGCATCATTAACCGCCGCATACCCCAACCTACAACCATAATAACAATGAGGACAAACGACTAAAAAGTTATCTTGTCTAAAGTCTTCGGCACGATAAAACCCGTTCTTTGTTATTACTTGCTGAAGACGAGGTTCGGAAAAATGGCAAAGCTCACACGTATGCTTTCGATATTTTAGATATTGTAAGGCAACAGACTTAAATGCATCATCCTGACGCTCTTTAGCATGGTCTACACATACTGATCTATTAATACTAAAATACATGTGAGCTTCCCCAAGCAATATTACTGCGATGTTTCTTTTAACTGGTTGATGACGCCTAATGAATCAGCATTTTCATTATCTTCCGACAATTGAAACTTGATCATGCCTGTACCAAAGAACGAAATTAGAAACGCAACAATGGATAGTGGTGCAACCATTGCAGCTAATCCACCACCCATATTGAGCAAAATCTTTTGTTTAGCTTCACGGTCATTTGAGTTATCACGAAGCTCAGGAATTTTAAACATTGCCGTAGTGAACTTAATAAGCCCCCAAATGAATGCTGCGAATAAAATTGCACCAGCAACATATGTGAATCCACTAAGTATCTTGTTACCGTAGGTTTCAAAACCTTGAACTTCTTCACTAGCAAACGCAATACTTGGTAAAGTAGTTAAAAATAAAGTGGTAAATACTGCTTTGAATTTCAGAAGCAATTCCCCAGTTTTTTTCATTGGAAGTCCCTCTTGTGACTTATTAACAATTTAAATAATTAATTTATTGATGAACAAGTATTGAAAAGGCATAAATGATGCTCCTGACTGACGTTAATCATAATAAAATGTCGTTGTTCAATACTTTATATTTTACTGATTGCGATTTTCGAATATGAAAATTATCAATGCATATCACCACCTCACTATCCTGAAACAAGTTCTGTTGCTTTTAATAATGTTGAAAGGTGCTTGAGCGGTTCGAAATACTTTCCTCCTAACTCAGCCCAAAATTCAGGAGTCCAAAGTACAACTCCACAAATGAAGCCCCAAAAGACTCGGGTATTTGCTTTTTTCTTTACACTCTCATCCCGGTGCCCAATATCACCTATCGCGTTACATCCATGCATTAGACCAATGGTTCCAGTCATCCTAAGCATTGAGCTAACCAATAGAGAAAGGGCAACTTCATCATTCGATGGTTGATTTGTTGAAACGTAACTTAAGAGATCACCTGCGTCATATAGGTACTCTTGTGTAATCCCAAGAGACACAGCAAGAGATAGGTTAATCACGTTTACTGCTAGAAACGCTAAGCCACTGATACCCCGAGTTAAAACTAAAGTAGGGACAACCTCTGGGTAACGGTTTGGCTCTGCCAACTTAGGTATCATCATAAAGGCTTTAGTAGTGCGGATAATCCCATACATTGCACCACCAAAAAGTAGTGCGTATGTGATGTATGCGAAAGCATAAGTCAGTTGTACGTCTGATGGACCCATGACAAAAGCCTTATCGACACTTAGCGTTCATTGGCTGGTATTGCTTACCGGTAGTAAATGAGATACAGCCATAATCATCAATATTGGCTATAACTCCGCGACCATTTAACTGCTCACCCTTTGAAAGTTGAATTGGCTTATTGTCCTTAACACCAGAACGGTACACTTCAAAGATCATTGAGTTTTCAGCATAATTTGCACCGATAAATCTTAATTCAGCTAAAGGCTTTCTATTCCTTGGCGCTGATTTCTTAGGTGTGTTTAATTTCGTAATTTGTTCCGTTAAACTTTTTACGTTTTTTGCCAACTCAGCAATAACTTTGCTGTCTCTAGAAGCTTGTAATGATGCCCTTGTCTTGCTTTCCTGCAATTCGATATTTTGCTTATCAATAATATTTTTACTTTTAGCAAGCTCACCTTCAACATTCGTAATTTCTTCTTTCAATCCATTAATTACCTTTTGGTAATCAGCATCGTTAATCGATTTTTCTCGCTTAAGTTGTTCAAGGTCTTTCTGAACAGTCTGTAACTGTCTTAGGGCATTATTACGCTCGGCTTCAGCTTTAGTTGCTAAGTTTGCTAGATCATTCTTCTTTGTATTTTCTTGTGAAATTTGGGATTGAAGTTCATTGATTTTCTGTTGTTGCTCATCAAATAACTTTCGAACTGCTGGATCTTGGTCTGCAATAAGCAATGCGTCTGATTGAGATGTGCCTGACCCTGATTCAAGACCAGCAATACCGTTGAACACCTCATCCGTAATGTCGTCACTAGAGGTCGAGAAGTTTGTTTCGATAGCCGGAGTTTGTTCTTTAGGAGCTTGATCGCGTGAAGATGGTACAGGCTGACTGGTTGTGGTTACACTTTTTGGAGTCGAGTTTGCGCTGTCCAATACCAATTTAAATCCGAACGCAACACCACCAAGAATTGTACCAACCACCAGAAATACAACGACATAGAGAAGAATAGGCTTTTTCTTCTGAGGCAAGTCATCGGAATCAAGTTCATCATCATCTAATTCAGGATCATTTTGCGGCGCGTCCGGTGCCTTCTGAAACTCATGATTTTGTGATTCTTCAGGTTCATTAACTTGTTTATTCTGAGTTTTGCCACCGCTTTTTCTATTTTTTTCAAAGTCCATATTTGGCTCTATGGCAGCTCGAATTGTCGATTCCTCGGTAGAAAATTCATTGTTCAAATCTTCTTCACCAAAAGCCTCGACAGCACTTTGAAGCACTTTTTCATCGGAGGCACCCCCCTCTTCGATTTCGAACGCTTCATGAGTAACAAAGGTGTCATTGTTCATTTCATCAATGAATTGCTGCTCAGATGATGGAGTTGCTTGGAATTCAGCGAACAATTCTTCATCTGAAAAGCTCTGCTCAAAATCGCTATCCTCATCAAATGAAGCAAGTCCATTTGTTGAATCAACTGGTTCGTACTCTTTTGTGTTCACTTCATCTAACTCGGATTTTCCGCTCACGATAAAATTCCCTTAAAACTTCATAATGTGTATATGTTAAATATGCTCAATGAAATTATCAAGCAATAGAATCAATCTTAATATAAACAGTGTCACGGTTATAAAATCATTGGAAGGTACTTGTTGAGTACAACATCTAATAAATACCGTTTGTACGAACAGTAATGATCGGACTCCACTCAGGATTCCACTCGCCAACCATCATGATCCCAACAACGTCACCAGAGTTGACCCAAACTGTCGGTGGTTTATTTAATTGCTTTTCTACTATTGGGTCGGCAGCATCTGCCACTCCACCAAATGCAGACCACAAAAGTTTTTCAGTCGAAAATTGGGTACTCGTAGTGACGGTAGAACCATCAACAACGACTTCATCAGCAACATTGTTGACGAATTCAGCAGCACCTTTAGTCATACCATAAACAAACACCATTCCAAGATTGTATAGAGTGTGGTAGTCAACACCGGAACGATAGCCAACAGTCTGGTTTTCATCTGGGGTGATAATAATTGAAGGAAATGCCGCCCTGTTTCCATTGAATTGAATCTCACTGGACTGGTAAACAAATGTGTCATATGACAACGTTGGCTTATAAACCACCTTCGCACCTTTAAGCGGTCCTTGTATTAATTCAACAATTAAATACATTGACTCACTACTTGAATGCAGACCGTGAGTTGCTTCTCCGAGCATCTTGTCGCCAATCATCAATCCCTTACTCGCTGGGTTGGTGCTTCCCAATGGTTCTGGCGACCGATAGTTCGATACTTCAGACGCGTGAGCATTAGACTCACTTTGTGCATTAGCCATTTGTTGGTTTGAAAGCGGGTTAGATGTTAAAAGCGGATTCACATTGTTATCGTATTTGCTACGTTGTCCGTTTTTTGCACCCTGGGTGTTGAACCCAGATGTATTAAATAGTGATTTTTGACCTGATGTGGATGTGGTTGAGCTATTAGTTGATTCCTCTGCAGATCTGCTAGCAGTATTTACTGGGCTACGAGTTTCACTGTTATTTTTAATGGTCAATACTTCTAAAGGTTCTTTTGTCCCTTTAACGATCTCTGCCACGGCTTTCTTTCTAATATCTGCTAGGTTCTGTATACCTCGATGGACACTTTTTCTTTTATTACGAGGCGTTTCAGTAGCCGTTTTGTTCTTTGATTCTGACTCAGGTTCCTTTTTATGCTCAGGACGAGACTTTGAGCCTTTCGAATTGTCAGGCTCCGATTCATCAACAAACTCATAATTTCTACTTTCACTCTTAATGAAGTTGTCGAAATCAGAGTTCAATCTAAAGGATGTGCCACCAGAACCCTGTGCAATTTCAGAATCAAGGTCGGTTCGGTAAGAACTTGTATTAGCTTGAATATCTGCAATTGATGAACTTTTATCAATTCCACCACTATCAATTGCAGCTTGGCGCTCAGCTTTAATTGCAGCTTTAGTTGCTTCAATATGATCTTCATTATGAAGAACATCTTGTTCTGTACCTCGAGTAGTCCTGACTGAAGTTATCGGTACTGATTCTTCTTTAGTAGCCGAGCTGCCCGAGTTTCTTTCGTACTCAGTCATTTTTGTGTCGATATATAAATAGCCTCCGACTAAAACAATGGTTACACCAAGACCAGTAAAAAAGACCTTATTAATGGCAGATCTTTTTGAAATCTTCTTTCCGAAATCTTTTATGTTCTGCCCCCCGACGCCTTGTGAAGCGTCAGAGTCAAGATTTTCATCTACTTTTGATTCATCTGCGGAGTTTGAAAGTGGTTCCATGAATAGACTCTTAATACAAGTGATAATCAGGTAGGTAGACACTCTCTGTTTTGCCACTAACATTAAAATCAATGACAGTATCGAGTTCATCGGCTACATAGACAGCCACATCGTCTGATGAAGGCACGTATGCTTGATATTGGTGGGACATAAGCTGAAAGCGGCTACGTACTATATATTTGGAGCCATAGCTCCAAATCTGTGCTATTTCAGGTTTATCAACAAACACCTTCTTGAAATACGGGTAAGATTGACTGTTTTCATCTGGGAACCCCATTGTGGCTATATACATCAGGTCTTGATAGACAAGATCGGGAATCTTTTGTGTATCAGTCGGGGCATCGGACGCCCGAATAGAAGATAAAGGAGTATATGAAACGCTCGTTTCACCACTTCCTTCATTAATTTTGTATAAAAAGGGAATCGTGAAGGTTCTGATTCCATCTCTGACTTGATTGTTATAATTTAACTTAATCGATATTTGATTTTTATAACCGTCGAGATGGACGTAGGTATATGCTTGTTTATAAGGAATTTCACTCTGAATGGTCAGCATATTGTCATGATAACCGTGATCTAACTTAAACCCATTTGCTGGCGTGAAATCAACAATTTTCCATCGCTCACCGTTCGCATCAAAAAACTCAAGCGTAGTTATCCCTGATTCATGAATGTTAAATTCATAAGTGGAATATCGATTTTTGGGATTGAACTCTACCAAGCCAGATACTACATCAGGGGTCATTAATGGCGTATTTAGTGCCCTTGATTTCAAATCCATTGCTGAAAGAATAAAGCGTATTTCTTCTGGGGTAAGAGCAAGCTCCCCACTTCTTACTAACTCTTGGAGGACAAACTCAGGGTCACTCACTTCACTTAAGCGCTCAGCAATATATTGTTGTTGCTTTAGAGGATCAGACTTCATGAGCTTAGCTACTTCCAGCCAGTCACCGTCCTGCGTGCTGTGGTTGTGATTCTGAGAACTGTCAGATTCATGAACTACTGTTCTAGAGTCATACTTTTTCCCTGAACTAACTCTATTCGATGTTTCGTTCTCAGCAGCCTTATTTACAACCACCTGCCCCTCAAGCATTTTTGTTAGATCAGCTACCGTGGCGGTGAACTGTTGCTTTTCATTTGCAGCCAGCACAAATGAGCTATTTACAACAAATGCTATGGTAACAATGATTGATGAAAGCCTAGTTGAGTGCATTCTAATCACCACGCACTAGTGTCCAAGAGGAAATCGCGACCCCTTTTTCTTTTGATTGGTCAGTTGTTCGCTCTAGGACAATTCTAGAAATAAACCTCACGGTCCCTGGGTTACTTAGACCTTCGTATTTGGCAATGACCAAAGGCATCTGCATTTCCCATCGAGCAATTGATTCTCCATCTACAATTCTTGGTTTAATCGCTTTAACTCGAGCAGGAGAGATTTTAGAACCTGACATACGAATCTTTTTACGGACTATTTGCGCAAACTCACTGTCATCATGGATTTCTACAAAGCCGCTGCCATTCGCAACTTTCATTTTACTTGAGGAACTGCCAACCAATAGCCAACGTGTATATTCAGCTTGCCCTTGTTGGTTGTAGCAACGTGTTAGAACCTTATTGATCCGACTAAGCTTTTGGTCAAATGAAAGCTCAAGCGAGTCAAGTACGCATGTTTCAGCCCAATTACGCATCTCAGTAATATTGGTAAACGGTTCACTTAACTCCTTCAGTTCAGTGAAACCACCATCGGATTGTTGCCCGAAGAATCGATCTTTAGGCAGTGGAGGATTTTGTTTAGTAAAGATGATGACTAGGCATATAGCGATCATTACAAGTAATGCTTTTATGAGTTGAGCGCTCTGTCTCAATCGGGAAGCTTGATTCAGTACTACGTACTCTAGTACGCCTGAATCAAGCATAAGCATTTTTTCTGTCTTCCCTTGCTTGGCTGCATTGTTAGCGGACTCCTGAACCTTTTTTGCCTGTTGGCGGATTCTTTCTTGTTTAGGAGAATTCTCACCATCTTTCTTTGCAAACATCCAAGCCCCTCAATAAATCCATTAAACACTCATAATGTGTACTCTTTATGCTTGGATTATATACTCTTGAATAAATAATATCGAGTCAAATACAAACTTTGCATATCACTTTCTTTTGCTGCGTTCGTTAAAGTAATCAGCCGATAAGAACTTTCTTAGGAAGAAAACGACAAGAATTAGTTCCGAAATCTGTCGATAAGAACTTAACCTGTTAATTATTAACAAGTAAATTGACTTTAAGTTATGCCTTTGTAGAATCTGGTTAAAGAAGAGACAATAGAGATTTTCCAGTGAGTATTTTTTTAGAGCAATACAAAGCCAGGATTGCAGCACGTAATCATGACCGAAGAGAGTTTCGTAAACGTCGCCATCATGAATTTCTAAACAACAAATTGATGGAACAACAAAGACAACTGCAAGGTCAACGCACTCAGCAACATAACGAGATACTTAAACATAATCGTGCTGCTAATCTGTCGGTTCTTGAAAAATTAAATCAACTTGAAGTAAACGAGCTTCAAGCAAGAAAAGCTGACAACATCCAAGGCGTTAAAATGTTACATGATCAAACATGGAACACTCAGGTAGCACTCTTGGAAATGTTGATGATTGAATTGGTGTCTTTTCCTCGCCGCTCTGACTTTGGTTCATTAATTAATAGCTTTGTGGTTAATAACGGAGATCTACCAATAACTCACTCTCTCGTGTTATCGACTCTCAACTCGCTCAAGCTTAAAAAGCTGACTCAAGCATTCTGTGAAATGTCCCTTAAATATGAGCCAGCGACACAACTAAACATGACAGATGATGTCTTTGACTCAAAAATCTACTGTTATGTTTATGCTGCTTTGCTTAAAGCGACAATTAACCAATTCCCCGAACCAGGAGTTGAACCAAGCCATATTTCTATTGTCCTTTTCGAGTTTTTGGTTGGTGAGCCTGATAACGATGCTATCCAAGTATTAGCGGAATATGTTTTTTCCAACGGTGTAGGGCTTGATAGCGGCTTTCCTCAGTATTTGAACACCGAGGAAGCACAATTCTTGATTTTTAAGCTCTATGATTCTCTGCCTAATGATGCCGAACTAGCAATTCAGTTTATTGAGAACTGTTTAATGACCGATCAATACGAAATTGGCACAAATTTTCGAGAAAAAGCAGTTCTAACCGAGTCAACAAACCCAGAAATTAAAGCATCACTTAATCGCCTTATTGAACTTGCATCGACGGGGAACTAATCATGTACAACGTCAAACAAATTAATTTATCGCCTCTTTGCTCCATTGGAGGTGATTTCCGATACGTAGATTCAGTAACCCTTGAGTTTAGCAACAACCCGTTTATTGAAAGCATGTTCAAGTCAAACATTATTGAGCTACTAGACATGAACGATTACGTCAGCAATGAAGGTATCGCACAATTGACTTTCGCTGCGCGTTTAATGATTAACCAGGCGTTAGTCAAAGATAATAATGGCAAAATTACACCAAGCTTTGCTGCCATTGACATGTACTCGATTCAACGACAACGAATGCTAATTTCGGAAAATACCGATTTAGCAAACCGTCCGAATGGATTTAAGTTACAAGAGTGCGGCTTTTATGATGAAAACACGAAACTAGCTAAATGCTCAATAGAATTTAAGGGGATGGCACTTGGAAAGCTAAGCGCGGATAATTTTTGTTACCACTATCGCGGGAATAGCCCAACAATGTCCCAAAATGCAATACGTTTTAGCATAACGACTGCAATTGCTATGGGGTTGTACAACAGTCGAGCATATCAATTGCTACTTTCTCGACTGGTAGCTTTAAAGCAGGTTAAAAACACCGCATTTTCTACTGGTGTTTCGTACCTACTTGAAGCACTAACATCGAAAGACTACATAGACCATTTCGATCCTGATAGTTTTGATTTGATGATTAAACGTGCTCAATGTGATGCAGAGGTAGATAACTATCTCCTACCTTTGAACTTAGAAATGTATATGGCATTTAGCCATACAAACATATTAAAAAGCTCCCCCTTCTATCATGCGTATATCATTATCAAAGAGAGTGAGCTATTCGCAAGGGATGAACTCATCAAATTCCTTAGTCTGTTAACCACGCACCGTGGCGGCTTCGGTAGTGAAATTTATACCTTAATCGATTCCGATGGTGAGATTACTAGCCAGTTTCGGGACCAGATATTTGAAAAATGTTGTATCAAGTATTGTGGTAGTTTCTCTCTTGAGAACGAATAAACGGCGCTCAATAGAGCGCCGTCAGTAAGGATTCTTTGGTGTCGTAATACTTATTCAGGCAGTTATGCCTATAAGCTTTTCATCAGAAACAAGCATTTTATGGTCAGCTAAAAGATCGATATGCTTTTTGACAAGTCTTGGTATTTGATTTGACATTGAACTGTCTGTACCAAAAAATTTGAAGGCGATATTAAGTGTTCTACTTTTAACAACGTCGATAGCACATTCAATGAAATTGTGATCTGATAACATGCTTGTGTGCAAATCAACATTAATAGGTTCATCAGTAAAGCCACGCGTCTCCGCGTATTCTTGTAATGCTTCTTGAATTAAGTGATCGGTACAGCGAGCTGCTGTTACTAGTTCAAGTAGATTGTCGTGAGCATCTAAGTCATCAAGATGATATCGAAGTTCATCGTTAACGACTTTAGCGCTAATGCGCCCATTCATTACCAATCTGCATATGTCGGCGCTGTTTAAATTTTCTAGATCCATAACTGTTATCGCTGCTTGTCAATTGGCGCTCGACCATGAGCGCGATTTAATAAATTATAATTGTATTTTGTCCAATTTCTGACATGCCTCTGATTTTAACGGTTAAATTGTGTGCTTTACAAGTCTATAAAGTTTCAAATTGAGATCAACGACGCATCAAGCCGATTAAAATGATAGAAACATGGGCGTTCATTATGATTTAAATACGACGACATCTAACTGTCGCCAGATTCTAAATATTCCATCAATGAACCACTCGAATCTTTCATTTTAAGAACATCTTCAAAGATATTCCTTAGCATCATTAGTAGCGCAGCCATTTTCTGAAAATAATCCTGTTTTTCAGGTTCATTCATTTCAATTTCACTAACGTTTTCAAGTAGTTTAAGAATGTAATCCTTATCAGTGTTCTTTACCTTTAAGGATTTAATAGTGTGTTCTATTGTAAGCACAAATGAAACCGCATCTTTGTGTAACAAGCCAACTGCAACAGGGGTTTTCTCTCTCGTCCGATTCTGTTCAATCTCATCATTCGTAATTTCTTGGTTCTGATAATTGACAGTAGCTTTTACCTTGGAATGGTCAGCCATCGTGACGTTATCACCAACATCAAACTCGTCCGTTAACGTCTCATTCGGACGGTCGATTATGTCAGTTAGAAATCCAGAAATTTCTATGGATAACTTTTCAAGCGTTAAATTGATGTCCGAAGTTGCAAGCTTGTCACAAATCGTCGTTAGTTCTTTCTTATTGGTAGTATCAATGATCACCTGGTTGCGTCCAAAGTCCCAAGCAATGCACACATAACTTTGCTGCGGGTCCACTTGACTAACAAGTTCGCGTTTGGCTTCTCGGCGTATTTCACGCCTTTTCTTCTGAGTTACCGACTCCCCTTCTTTAAGGGTTTCTTGGTAAGCTTTGATTTTTTTCTTCTCTAATATGTCAACTTGAAGCGTAGATGGGGCGCGTTTCTCAAAGGCAAAAGTGCTCACGTAAACCTGACCAAAAAGCTTTTTTAAATAGTCGCCTTTTGGATGAAAGTCATGTTCAACATTTACAAACCCACATGTATGTGGATTGGATGCACTTGTAGGTTCCAACGGTAACTTCTTCAGTTCCGTCATAACTTCTGCGCTCTCCAAGCGTTGAGGGTATGCGTATAATACGCCTTTAGAAAATGGTTTCATTAAGAAGTTTCCTTTGCATTGAAAGACTAACTTTTCAAATTTTATCTGACGTTCGACTACGATTATTTAATCGAATCGAAACTCCAAACGAACAATTATTAAACTATTATCATATTACCCAATAGGTAATGTCTAACCAAAGATTGACCTAAATAATACAAAATCGTTTCGATTTTACTTGTTAAAATCGCTAAATCTTTAGGCATTTAATTTCACATAAATCGATGTGTTCGGTATTCATTCCCTAGTATTTTTCTGTATGATTGAATGAGTTACCTAAAAAGGTCGGATACATAATGAATACTCACATGAAACGATTCCTCATTCCCTCACTCTTAGTGCTTAGCTTTGAATCTCATAGTGAAGAAGCTTTCATCAGCTTCTACTATCAGACACCTGAATCTAGTTTCAATAACTCAACCATGATTCAACTAGAAAGTGCATTCGATTTAAAACAAGTCAAGTCAATTGCCCCTTCTGAATATCAATGCCTCTCTAGTGCCGAAGAGGTAATTCTTTCCTTAATTTCTGAAAAGCCAGTCAGCTTGAGTTACAACACTACAAGCTGTTCATTGGCTGGTGGTCAATGGCGCTCTGCAACTGGTAAGCGAATGACTTCAACGGTCGGTTTCTCGCTAGCCCCATTATGGAATCATCAATCGATATCCCGTTACTATGATTACAGCGCTTCGCCTTCAAAGAGGCAGCTTCTCGAAACTTTGTACAAAAAGGAAAATTGGCTACTAGTTAAGAATGACCAAGTCCAAACTGTGGCTCAATTTTTTCCGTTTAACCTAAACTCCACGGATGTCAGTTCATGTGGAGATCTTGCTGCTTTCACCATCTTTGGCTATACCAACGGACTTAGATTTTCATCAGAAATGACTAACAAAATAAGTCAGCTCGAATCATTGCCCGGTTGTGAAAAGTACTTATCCCTCACTGAAAGTAGCGCGGTATCCGATCTCGAAACTGAGTGGGAGTTAATTAAACACTCATTGACTGAGTTTGGCGGTTAATCTCACCAACATGAGATGCCGCGTGCTCTACAGCCTTTTTCGGGGCATTGTCCATTAACATTGCTTGCTTAACTATTTGCCCCCTTGTTTTCGAGCCAAAAGGAGCCTTACAAGCAAACTGCATTAACCTAATTTTCTGCTTATCTGGGTTATTGGGAAACTCACGTTCAACTGCGTATTTCAGAACATGAGTTATACATTTAGAGTTGTTTCTTAAAATTTGGCTATATTCTTCACGTACTTCAGTGGCAATCGATTTTTCAAGTTCTGGTGTCAAATCCAAGCCTTGTGCATAAGCCATATCAAGTTTATCCCCAAATGATTTTGTTGTAATACTGTCGGGATCTTCACCTGGCTCGTTAAATAGCACTCTGATACTTCTATTTTCACTAAGTAATGGTAATGAGTTCAATACAGACTTTATTGCACTGTTATACCCTGCTTCATCGCCATCAAGATTGAATAATAAGTTATCTGATTTGCTAAATAACATTTTGAACTGTTCAGGAGAACAAGCGACACCACTTAATGCCACATTGTTGAAGTAGCCAATCCTAGCTAAAGAGGATGTGTCAAAATATCCTTCATTAATGATGATAAAAGGGAGCTTCTTGTTACTACTATTGAATTGATGAGCACCATAGAGAATCTTTGACTTTTCATAAGCTGCAGTTGTATCTCCGTTGATGTACTTTGGCGATTTAGGATTATCATCATTAATTTTTCGCCCAGCAAAACTAACTACTTCACCTTCTTGATTGAAAATCGGGATAATGAACCTGCCAGCCAAAGGACAGTACAGACTGTCATCTCTCGTTGACTCCTTTAGGATTCCCATTCTTTTCAAATCACGATGAATTAGATCTCTTATCTCTTGCGGTGATTGGAATTTGTGTGCTTGGTAAAACGGAAGCAACTTATTGATGTTCGACTTATGCTCAAATGTTTTTTGAATTGAGCGATAACAGTATCCATACCGAAACCGCTCGAAATCACTCATTATGAATCCACGCTTTTCCGCAAAGTCTATAACGACAGGAGAATCCTTGTGCTCCCTAATTGCCCATTCAAATGACTCTAATAGAATCTTGCAAATTGCCTTAATTCGTTCTTCGATCATCTAATCACCTAGTAACTCTAAGTTGGGTCGTTTGCAATCAGTAGGATGGTTTTATTCGAACCTGTCAGAACCCATCCTTCATCCGAACTGAAGAACTTTAGATTTCCAGAAATAGGGTTATCTTCTACCAACTTGATGTATCCACCATCGCTAGATACCCCGTATATAGTTGGACCATTCACAAGAACTATGCCCTCTTTACCGCCAGACATAGGTGATGCTTCTAGGAAATACAATTCTTCACACACTTCGTCTGAATCATGTTGCTCTAACACACCAATTCCAGGAACAGACAGTGAGCTGGACCATCGTAACAGCGACATTTTACCTTCAGCACTACAGAATGCCCCCAGCACACTACCATCGTTAAACGCAGTTACGTCCATACTTTTGATTTGTTCTTCTGCTGGAAATTTTATCCATGAAGTAGACCACATACCGAATGAAGTTTCGTACTTTCGTAAATTTAAAGTCCAACCGGTAACATTGAGGTTTCGATCAAATTGAGGGTCTAACTCAATTGCTCCAACAAAGAAATTTTGAACGTCACCTTCTATTGAAGTAATGCTTGCTTTAGGTTTTAAATATTGTGCTGAATAAAGAGAGTTAATTTTATCGTAATCATTGTCACCAAGTGCATTCCACACTCCATCCTTTTTGATCGCGATGCCTCTAACACTATCATCTCGTTCGTTAAACCAGCCAAATAGATATTGACCGGTATCACCTCTCATTCTGAAGGTAGACATGACATTAACAGGCATCCCGCCAAGCATCTCAAAATCACCTTCACTTCCTACTCGGATGTCGCTTCCTGCTTGGTATCGAATTGCATTTCTGAACGTGAGTCGGTCGTCTACTGTTGTGCCGTATTTAAGATAGTTAACGAAGCCTGACGGACCATATGCTGCGTTATCGAAAAGGGTATCTACGTAGTTGTAATAGCTGTCGTGTGGGGTACATACTGGACCTTCTCTCCCAGTAACACATTCCTTCCAAATTGTGACCTTATTTGTGTCTGACCAATTAGACCATGTATTATTTTTGTATGAGTAGAATCCTCTCGTGGGACCATCAAAACTTACTATTGACTCATCACCCCATGAGTTGAACGCCAGAACATTTCTTGTTCTTCCCGGAAATTGCGTATACGTTGTGCACTGACCACCAGCCCTTTCTGACTCATTGCAATATCGAACTGACCCAGCCGACTTGAAATAATGATGTTTTTCTTCCGCAACAGAGTTTCCTAAGAAGTCGATGGCTAACTCACTAACTGAGGGTATTCCATCTTGTTTTCTTGTATAGGCAACAGCTAAATTTCCATTTACAACTGAAAACCCATAATCGCTACTTGAGTTATCACGATTTCCTAATTGGAAGGTTGCGGTCTTACCTGAAGCAATAATCCCCTCCCCTAGAGCAAATTGCCCATCTGCAGGGTAGTAACCATCGTAACTCCCCGTATTAGGGTCGGTAGGGTTAGACGGATCAGAAGGGATGTGAATGACCATATCTCCATCGGCATCATATTCAAATACTGGTGGCTCATATGGATCAGGCTCTCCACCGCGCTCGTATATTTCATCATACGACCACGTAATTTTAGAGCCTACGATTTCAAATGCTGGTATTGAAATTGTTACACAACAAAATTCGTTCGATTTGACTGCGCCGACCTCCAAACCATTTATATAACTTTTCAGATGATACTCGTCGTAATCTGGCTCATCGAATTGAACGTCTTCAGCGTACTTTAACGTGTCATTAAGCAGTGAGGTAGCTTCACTAAGCGTTTTAGGTTCTTCACTTGAGTTCATTAATGCCTGAACCCAAGTGGTTAATGCGTTTACATGAATTGGCGTATTGCTGACTGAAGATGATTTAGTACTGACCCCTAGCTGTTTAAGATCATAACTTAGCCACTTAGACTCATCGATGTAATAGTCGCCAGCTACCTCGCTTTTGACCAGAGTTACATCCTTGATCAATTTAACCATTACAGATGCTACAGGGTAACGCTCTACGGCTTCACTGAAGGATGAAGATGTAAAGACACCATTTTTATCTGTCGAACCGTAAAATTCGTCTTCTTCTGCAATATTGTCATTATCCAAGTCTAGGTAGACTTGTCCCCCTACAACAGATCCATAGTCAAAGTACGGAATCACCTCAAATGCTGCAGGGGTTGGATCAGGCGTTGGCTTTGTTTCATTTTTATCTGTTACTTTCGTTTCTGGTAAACAACCAGTAAGGACAATTGCACAGATAATTAATGGAAATGATTTGTTCATCGTTAGTAAATTCCTAGCTTGTATCCTGTTTCGGAAACTTCTTCTAATTCCTGCTCAATTTCTTGTAAATTGACTTCCAACCCTTTGGCGTACTCAAAACAAACCCCATACTCCCCAAGAGCTTTGTCATACGTTTGGATTCGTGCCTTATCCGAGCAATCAGTGACAAAAATGGTAGGTGGTAACTCATCAACTTCCAGTTCCGTCATAATGTACTCAAATGCGGGTACATGACCGTCTAAATCGGTAAAGAAGACTGTGAAAAGAACTTCTTTGTCTAGTTCTGCAGCAACTTGATGTGCATTTTTTAAAGGGATCGTGTAGTCCGTACCGCCCCCACCAAGAGCAAGAACTTGATCACGTACTTGATTAATATTGCCACGATCACATATCCAGTATTCGCTGATATCAACATCCGCTGGAAAGACAAGAAACTCTTCGACTCCACCTGATTCAATAGCTTCTAGAGTTTCATTGAATCCTCGAGCCATAAAACTTCGATTCATCGAACCAGAAGTGTCCATAATGCATATCCCGATACCCTCTTTTCGCTTTTCAGGAACAATAATCCCTTCATATTGGGTAGGGTCACTAAAGAAAGCATCATTGATAACATCCTCGGTATAAGCGAACTTGTTACCCCCACCTAGATATGCAACTTCTCTTGCATAAGTTTCCCAAGACATTTGAGTGTCACCATCCAAATTTAGCTTTTGAGAGTAAGTTCCTTTACCAGTACCAATTGACGTTTCCTTCTTCTCTGCATCACTTAATTGAGAATGAGCTTTATCGGCTTCCATTACAGCTTGCTGGATTGTGGCTTTACTTTCGGCTTCAATTTGTTTCAGGTCCAATTCAGATCTTAACCCAAGCCTATCTTTTGCCATGTCGCTTAATTCCGCTGCATCTGCTGCGTCTTTAACTTTCTGTGGGTCAACTACATGTTGCTCGGTTTGTCCTTTGTTACGCAATTTATCTGCTAGGTCGCTGTAACCATCGATCCCTTGTTTAGCGAGTTCTCCTGCTACAGTGGTCGGCTTATCTTGTACATCAGGATTTTGCGTACCATCTTCATTAGTCTGTTGAGATGGACTGCTCTGCTGTTGATTACCTGTTTGGTTTTGTTGCTGAGACGAACTCTGCTGTTGTTGACCAGATTTGCTCGATTGCTGAGATGAATTCTGCTGTTGTTGACCAGATTGGCTCGACTGCTGAGATGAACTCTGCTGTTGTTGACCAGATTGGCTCGACTGCTGAGATGAATTCTGCTGTTGTTGACCAGATTGGCTCGATTGTTGAGACGAACTCTGCTGCTGTTGTCCAGATTGGTTCTGTTGCTGAAGCTGTTCTTTAAGTTGGTTTACAGCTTCACGGTAAAGATCCAAACAAATCGAATCACTTGTTAAACCGCCATACTTTTCTAGTTCTTCCTTGGTCAAACCATAACCATTGAACAGTGGTGACGAGTCGTGAAGGGGTATTTTGAAATTGAAATATAATTGCAGGTTATTATGAATGTCCTGACCGATATTTAATATGTCAGCCGGAATTTTACCATTTACTAATCTGACGAAATCTTGTTCGAAATTATGCTTAAGTTCGTGTAATGCTAAAAAGAGTGCTGAATGGCTTTTGATACCTTTCCCTTTCATCTCCACATCATGAGAAAAGCAAGCTTCTATAAAATCCTTAGCAAAATAAATTGCCCTACCATCGGTGAATGCAGTGTCACAGATTTTAAGGAATTCTGGGTGGTCATAAGCATAAAATGGCATTCTCTTTGCCAAAAATGCATATTCCTCAAATACAGGGAATCCAGACTTCTTTTTTTGATTAATGATGACATCACGAAGTCGTGCAACCTTTTGTTGAGTGAGCGGGTCAGAACAAAGCTTACCTGCAGGGTGTTTAATTGCTGCCATAATATCGTTCGCTATAAGTCAAAATGAGACATTGGGTCATAGCTTTCATCAAGCTTATGAGCGTTTTTTTCGGTAATGTCATCAACAATTTGTTTCTTCGAATACAAGCTGTGAGCTTTACGTACTGTTTCATCGTCGATCAAGTCAACAGTGTCCTCTAACGATTCCGTTCCACAAACGACAATGCTGTTTAAGTCAACGTTATTCAAATATGCTACCTCAATTGCTCGTGCTAACTGGCGGCTACTCATTTCAAAGGTATCATTAGACAGCGCATAAATTACGGCTTGAGCAATGGTCTGTTCAGAAAACCCGTTAGATTGATCTTTTGCTTTGAATGAGCTGATTGCCGAAGGTAGGTAATCAACTTCTCGCATAAATGCCCGAGCCAAATGAAAGTTATTTTTGAACTCTACGTTTAGCTCCTTTAGACCCTCCATGACATTGCTTAATAAATCACTTGCAAACATCGGCTTCTTGTCAATGGTCGAATCTGCAGATAACCCTCTTCTATCCAAATATGGGTCATGATTAATCAGCGATGCTTGAATCACCATTTCTCCGAATGAGGGTAAGTGACGCACTCCATCAGGAGATATAGTCGCACTTATAAATGAAGGTATTGTCGTAAACTCTTTGTGTGACGCCATGATTGACAATGCATCATTAAAAGCTCGAGATGCTGACTGTGAAGTTCTTCGCTTGTAAGAATAAAGGGCTATATCAGTGATAGGGATCGAATCAAGAGTTGGCATGGCATTTTTGCTTACAGCTTGTTTAGCTACAGCTAACAGTTGCTGAGAGAACCTATCTTTATCCTCTAATGAGTTAAACATGTTTCTTAACTGCTGAAGACGTAACTTTGATGAAGCTTCTATGCTCTGAGTCTGATTCTTATCGGCGTTTTGTTGATAGCACGCTTTGCTAAAGACCGGAACATTCAAAATTGTTTTTTGCTTCACGAAGCCACCATAGATTAATCCATTACAGCATAAATAGTATCATATATAGCGTTTTAGTAAAATCAGTTGTAAAATTAATTAACACCAAATCACAAAGGATTTTATCCAATGCGTAATGTACCTATTGATATGGTCAGTGAGCTTCGGGCACAAACGAGTTTGCCTGTTGTTAACTCTCCATTTCACACCCTCACTATATCCAGAAAGATCTTTCATTATTTGTCGCTTTTAAGTAACGATAGTAAAGAGACATCAATGCTTCATCATGACCTGACTGGCTATGAGTTGACTCATCCAACAGGGTTCAATGAGCAAGAATCTACTGGGTTCAATAGACCAGAATTTGAACTAATTTTTTCAAATGTTGAGTTAAAGCCTGTTGTTGAAAGTCATATCCAATTGTTAAGGCAGGTGAGACAAAACTCACCTACAGAGTATAGAAATTTAGTCCCTCTCCTTGATAAGTTAGATGTACAGAGTATTCGTTTATCGAACGATATTGACATTGATGGACTAGTCGAGCGAATCACCCTTATTGATGCTCCGACTATCTTGCTATTGGACATAGCAGGATGTGAATCAAAGAACGTAATTCACAATGCGTCATTCGCAATTCAAAACAACTCAAACATCTTCACTATCTTTACTTCACAGTACGACTTGTCCCATCCAGAGTTCGACTACATCTCTTTAAACACAGTGGATTTATTACCGCTGGTATTCGTCGATCAACTTGAAATCAAGGAGGCGAGCTAAATATGAAGTATTACTCCAAACCAGAATTCGAAGCGATTGCGCAACCTAGCCAGGTAGTACTTGATATGTCGACTGAAGCTGGCTTTGAGTTCAGTTCTGTTGCTGATCTTGAAGTAGTCATTGTTCAAAGCCTATTGCGCTCTTGGCATACTAATGGAATAGACAAAGAAGCTGACGTTCAGGTAGAGAAAGCTTGGACTGAAATTTTCAATTATGGCTTTAACAATGCTAACCCAGACGATGACATGACACCTCTTGGTATCTTGGGTCCACCGGGGCAAGGTAAAACATCTGTTTTTTCATCAGCGATTAAGCGGATTGGGAAAGCGATGGAGAATCGAGTACTTATTAACCCAGGAGAGTATGTCAAAGTTGATAAGGACGATATCGTCTTTAGAACAATCATAATGGCAGGTGAAGTATCAAATACTGTTGTCTCAGGTGTACCACAAATATCACCAACCGTTGGTGTTGAAAAAGATGTTACAAGATTTGCTCCACCCGAGTATCTTGCCAAACTGGAAGATAATCGGTTTTCCGTTATCGTGGTTGATGACTTATTAAATGCTCATAGTCACATACAAAATGCCATGATGGACCTAATTGAAACTCGCCACTTCCGCTCAACTTACATTGGCGAAACTGCCTATACTGCATTTACAGGCAACCTTGGCGCTATTGATGGTACAAACGTAAACAAGCAATCTTCTGCTCTTACAAACCGTGCTAGATCGATGGTTACAGGTGATACCCCTGGGGACTTCTGTGAACGCGCACATCGTACTTATGTAGAAGGTCGTGATGATAACTTTGGTACAGGGTTCATTATTGAATTTCTTGTAGACAATGTAGAACGAAACCCTCTTCTCTTTTATGAAGGTGTCGATAAGAAGAAGAATGGACCTCATACTTCATCTCGCTCTCTAGAAAAGCTCATTCGTGGTCTTCGCGATGAAATGAATGACCATGACGCAGCTCTAAAAGCTGGTGCTAGAACGGAACCAATTTTTATGCGATTTGAACGGATCGTACCTCAATACGTGGGGAAAACGTTCACCAATAAATTCTTACCATATGTTCAAGACCTTTTGACTCTAGCAAGACCAGTAGCAAATGAGCTTTTAGAGCATGGGACACTATCCGAACAAACTAGAGCAAAGTTTCAGAATGCGCTAGCTAGCAGCGACGATGTCAAAGTTGAAAGGCTTTGTCTTGGACTATTAAGGCAATTACAGTCTCGTGTAGCTAATGACATTTTTTATGGAATGCAAGGGATTATCCCACCAGCACAAAGAGCAGTTAATCCTGATTTAGATGAAGTCTCGGAAAAACGTCTAGTCTCCGAAGGGAAAACTAACGCGGCTAAATCTCTACATGCATTTTGTGAAGCTTGTTTTGGTGTTGGAATGATTAACAAGGGTAAGCAAAACCTTGTTATGAATGCATTCGTAGCATTAACCACTGAGTTAATCGAAAAATCCAATAATATTGCAGGTGCAAAGACATCGATGTTTGGTACTCTTGATTCGAATAAGCAACCTATTGCTTCCAAAGCCTTCTTTAAAGGTCTTGTTGAGGTGGCAAGTAAATTCGACAAGAGTTATAAATCCGGTGAAGCTATGACTGTTGTCAATCAAGTCAAGGGTAAGAAAGTTACTGCTTTAGAAACGTGCTTAATTGACCCGCTCAGCGCAGTCAATGAGTCAGAAAAAATTGCTGAAGAAGCCGCTAAGCTAGGTATTGTTACTTAGGTATGATCAAGTCTAAGCTCTTAGAGCTTAGACTTAACTGTACATAGTGCTTTCGCAAATCAGTCTCAGTTATTTCAACATGCTGAATTTTAATTCCAGTACCATTCCTCCCCATGTTAGTTATCCTGTCTTTACTATGAGTTAGTGCGATCTATTAGATGCTGACCATCAAACTCAAATACGATGTTTGTACGATCCATTAATTAATATGGCGGTAGTTAGTGCGATCCAATATGTATTCTTTAAAATGAGGCGCGTGAGAACGCACACTTAGTGCGATCCAATGGCTATGTGGTTTGTAGTAACCGGTAACAATGAACAATCAGTAAAGTTACAGGGTTATTTGCCTCACTCATTTCAGTAACTTAGGTCAATAACTCATTACTTGAGATTTGGATAACAAACCTAACAATCATCTTAACTATCCCATTAAAGAGCGAATCAATAACTCATTTGGTTGAAATGAAATAACAACGCCTTCAACCATCTTGTGCCCATAGGCTACGATACGCAACTCTTTCAAAAACTCACTCGCGATAACTGTAATAACAAAGGCTACAGGCATAGAACTAGGCATTGAATGATGTCAAATGTCAAAGTTTGCCAATGTTGCCAGATTAAAGTGCTCAAAAACTCATGCGCAGCTCTACAAGTAACAAACCTTGCAGTCATCCCTATCAAAGATTAGTGACACTTGAAAAATCAACTAGAGCGCTCCATCAGGCTTGATCTAAAAAATAGTGAGTGACTAAAATCACATTTAGAATAATTAAGCAGCCTTCCTATAAATCAAGCCTAACCAACTGAAATTTTTAACAAAAACTAATAAACAAATCCCATGAAAGTTAGTGCGATCTATTAAGCTTTAGGTCAATTACTGTTAGTAACTCCGAGTTTTATGTGAACAAAGTTTGTGCGATCTAATCATTCGTTTTGTGAGATCCAAAGGGTGAGTTAGTGCGGTCTAAATAAGGAGTTAGTTCGATCTATCATCTAGCTTAGTGCGATCCTGTCACCATACCGATATTGAAAATTGCCAGTTGAAAACAACATTGAGCATATCTCATTGAATTTATTTCAGATATTTCGATATCACTCTAAAGCGCTTGAGCTTGACACATGACTGCCAATCATTAGAAATCATTTAAAATCAAAAAAAGATCATTAAGATCATTCCCAATTTTAATTCTGTGTATAAGTTCGCTAGCTGCTTGATTTGTAGGTTTTTACTAAGCTGTTACTATCTGGGTAATGTGATCGAGTACTGAACTGCTATGAATATTGAAATTTTAAGCTTAGATTTACCAGAAAACATCAACCTAAAGAGGAAGTTCTCGTTATTTCTCCTTGATGACCATTGCTTGGAACCTAGCCATTTCAATTTTATAGAGCAAGACCTAAACGATACTCAGGTGAATCTTGTAAAGACCATTCTTAGATTAGGGTCTTCGGTCAACAACAAAGTGGTGACAGTAAAAGAATTAACCTCGTTTCTTGAAGATAGCTTTAAAATTCCTGCCAAAACAACATCAAGGAATATCCGCGACCTCGTCATGAAAGGGATCGTTAAAAGAGCTGAGGTAACAGTTAATGGCGTACCGTCAAACTCTGTGTATTGCTATGTTTTTGCGACAAAATCAGAATTGGTTGAAAACCTTCCGGTTGGTAACAGGAATAAAACCCGTTTCACCAAAGAACACTCTGAATCATTTCAAAAAGCACTCCAAATCACAGGATATTCTGCCGATTCATTTAACACTAAGAGCCATGAGATCAGCAGTTACCCGTACTCTCGACAGTTCTTACCGCAAGAATTTTTATCATTAGCGCCAGTCAGACGCAACGCTATTAACTTTACCGAAAAGGAGTTTAAATACGGGACAGGACGGTCAGAAATCAAGTACAAGATAACTGTTAAGGCTCACGACCAAGTGCCTACAAAAGCAGCACTTAAAACCTATGTTGCTTTAGTTAAACTAGCCCTTGCATATAACTCTAAGATGCTTTCTCAGGGCATATTTAGTGAGCCATTCGAGAAGAAAGAATTTCCGTGCCGGATGAGTCAGATAGTCCAGGTTAAAGGAGTCATTGAATCAGGACCAAACAGAAAGAACATCGATGACCACCTATCGGAACTACAATTTGCTAGATATTTATTTTCTGGTAGCCCGTTAGCTCAAGAATCAAAACATCTTGATGGGTTGTACTCTCAAGAGGAAGATTTCATTTTTATAGCTAAATTACGCCGAAACAATGAACTCGTGAAACTTGACGGTTCTACGACGACCTTACCAAGTGCCTATTTCATAACTTTAAGTGATCAAATTATTGAGAACTTAACACGCAACGATAAGCTGTTTGTATTTCCTGAAAGAATAGTCAACGGCGACCCACTCCTACTCTCTCTTTACATATGCTTAAGAGACAAAAAAGCCGACCTTGAGGACATCGAACTAACTGTACTTAATCGTTTAATGTACTTATCTGGTACAGAAGCTAATTTGTTCAAGCAATTAAAGACCAAGCTTGACCAGCAATACGGCGCTTCACAAACGCTTATCCACAACGACGAAGAATTTGACTATAACTTACACGGTTATTATCTGAAGTTCTGTAAAAACTCGACTGGTAAGCATTGCTTGAGGGTTGTCTGTGATTTAGAAGAAATGATTACAGAAGCAGGTGCCTATTACGATCCAAATAAGGGAGAGAGAAATGCACCAACTATCCCTCATCCTTTTTCACCCTATGTAGATATGAAACGAGAAGCCGCGCTAGACTCACTCGAAAAGATAATACTCAATCAGTTTACAGAACCATCTACAGTTAGAAGGGTCAACTATCGACTGTTCAACGTTTCTGAAAATGATCTATTGCTTACCTACTATGACTCTAAATCAAGCTTAGCCACCATTGCATCAGCGTTTAGTACTCACGCTGGTTTCAATGAGTCAGATGTGTTTGATGTCTTAGTTAGGATTCAAAAACATTTAAAACCAATTGCTTATGGGGAGTTAGAAGTTGAAAAACGAGATTTTGAATCTCTGCGTTCATACCTTAAGAGTGAGCTAGGTTTCAAAGTGAGTAAGTTAGAACTTCTTGAAATTGCAAAAAACTTCCGCTATCGAAAAATAAGCCAATGGAAGGAAAACGACTTTAGGGAAATTGGCTCATTCATTCTTGATAAACTGCAGACTGTTAACTAGGAGATATGCTTATTGGGATTTAAAGCTGAAATGTAGGAACCACTAAGAGGGAGCCGATATAACTTCTAACTCTTTCATTCGTGGTGTCGCCCAAAACACTTTGCCATCATTTGAAACACAGAAATATGGGTATCCTTCATCGTTAAGTAGCACCGTCCCAATATCACCTTCCTTTTCGCACTTTACTTCACTGAGTCTGCCCGGACCTACAGTTCCCATCTTTATCGTATTGACAGGTAAAGTCGACTTTACGTCGTTATGACCATCACTGACAGCCGAATTTTCTTTGGAGGTAACGTCAGAACATCCTAAGTTAAGTAACACTAGCGCGGTTACTAATGTTCGAACTGAATTTGCCATCGTTTAATCCTATGCATAATTAATGGTCAAACGCTCCTATTCATATTAATAGGAGTCATTTGAATAGCTACAATTGACTAACTCGCTAAGCTGGTGGCTTGAAATACTACACACCCTGTGGATCTCTACGCTTAAAGCTTCTTCTCACGAGTTCGGGATTTCGACTATAAATACAATGAAAAATCAGTTTATGGTGGTTTGCATCTGATAGCGCTCGATGCTTAACCTCACCACTGATACCCAAACGCTTCAAGGCTTCAGCCATAGGAATAAATCTGTCGAGTTCGAAGAATTGTTTAGTCAATTCTGAAAGACATAGCGATGGCACCTGGTGTAACGGCTCCAAGCCATAAGTAACCAAAGTATGGTTTATCCAGTTGATATCATGTTGGACGTTATAGCTTAACCAAATTCGCCCTTTTAGAGCGTCTGGAATTCCATCAAATTCATCATGCTCATCAAGCATAGCTTTTGTAATGCCTGTCATTGATGCGTTGTGAGGATTTAATTCCAAAGAGTCTGGGATGCGATATAACTCAGCGCCATGTGAGGCTGAAGTTATCCACCCTATCTCAATAACTTGATCTGTTGGTTCCGGACCAGATATTTCAGTGTCTATAACAACCATTTTCATATCAATTGACCTTTAATTTTCAGATTAGCAAGCAGCTCTCGAAGGTTCTCAATATTTGTATTCGATCGTGCTTTTTCATGTGTTTGAGCTTTCAGTATGAAGTCTTCAATAACCGGTAGCTTGTTACCACCATCCTGTGAGATTTTGGCAATTGTCTTATCTACCGCGTATTGGGCATTATTGATGAGTTGACTTCGCCTTCCAAATCTCGAAATGTGATTAGTCATCTCTTTGTACGAGAGAGCATTCATTCCGTTAGTTGGATTTAAGTCAAATACCGAGTTTTCAGAACTAATGTTGAGCAAACTAATGGTAAGCTCATCCATTGTATAAGATGCATTTTGTACATTTGAAGCAATCGTTTCTAAAATTTGTAGGTGCTTAATCCATGTGAATTCATTCGTTGGTACACCGACTAGTGATTTGTTATTTATCAGCCCATAAGCACCACAATTATCACACTCTATGTAACCATCCGATTTGAATGACTTAATGGTTAGTCCCTGTTCGTGATGTGTGAAAGAACTCATACCGCAATCGCCGCAAACCAATGATCCAAGCCTAAAGGAGTGCCCTTTGTTTTGGATTATGTCTTGCAACTCATAGAGTCGACACTTTATTAAGGCAAGAAATGCACTACTTACTTCATCACATGTATGACTTTTACTTTGCATGTGATTAATCAGTTTCATGTAAGCGCGAATGTCGTTATCTACTAGAGTGTCAAACGGCTTATTAACGATTTCACAAAGAGTAGTGGCTAATGCTCCTAGCTCTAGGTGCTTAAATGGTTGACGTGGAGAGTAACCAAAATCTGGAACTGTAAGATTTAAATGTGACAATCCGGGATATACCAAAATACCATAAGTAGTGACACTTAAAGGGGCGTGTTTAATTTGGAATTTCCTAGCCATCAACAAACGATTCCCACCCTAAAATTTTATATACGTCGTAGTGTATATCTTCAATGCAGATGGTTTTGGTTGGAAAAGCAAAGTCAATAATCCCCTTTTCAGTGAGAAATGGTTTCAATTTAACTTTGCCTAGTCGCTTGTAATTTGTTTCTTTGCATTCATCAAAGAACCTAGCGATTTTTCTCCAACGCAACAGATAGCAACTACATTCCGGCATCAAACGCTTTATAGCTCTTGTTTCGTAGTCCTTGAAGATAATCTCAAACGCTAAGCAAACTAAAGCTGTCTCATAACCATCCAATGGGGACATGTCGTTATTCACGACCCGTACCCCTAACTCATTAGTTAATGGTGACTGATCATATACATGGCGCAGTTGCGCTAAGAGAAAGCGTTCTGATTCTATGATTGGAGGTCTGCTATCCGTGGTAACTTTCATAGTAATGATGTTTCATTGATAAGTTTGGCTGTATTCAGAGTTGCTGCTTCTAAGCGTTTGAACATACTCTGCCTCAAGTAATCGTTTCGTAATCTAAATAGCTCATCTCGACTGCCTTTAAGATTATTTTCACGCACGTATCTTGGAAAGTTGTAAATTACATCAAGGACATTGAAGTTCTCTTTATAAACCTCGTTCACGTTTAGCTTGGATAGAGTGCTATGAAGCCTAACTTGATTATTCTTATATAGAATCTCACTCAATGAGATTATTTGAGTGTCAGTGAAAGGATTCATCATTGCGTTTGTTTTTGTATAAAATCGCATTGGCACGTAGCAGCGTCCAAGCAATGAGCCGACTTTGCTAGAACCAAGCGCTTCTATCATTGCAATATCCTGCGATGCCATTTCTGCTATATCATCTAGCCGACTAGTAAGTAGGCTCTCATCAATACTTTTTGTCTCATAAAATCCATCGGCACACGTTAACGACCCTTCTAAGTCCGAAACACACTTCTCAGTAGTCATAGCGTGAGTCATCATAGGGTCATGTAGTTTTATTAAGGTGGAAAGCTGGATGAAGAACACCATTGCATCCGCTGCATAAGAGTCTGAATCCACCAGCAATTCTTCAGTTATTTGGAGAAGCTGATACAACTTTCCTAATGAGGAAGCACTCATTGGGTTGGACACCGTAGAGCAATTTTGATTAAGTGGAACGGCATTGCTACCGAATTTGTACAAAGGAAGATCCAACAATTCAATATCTAACCCTGCCTCTTCGACCTTGACTACGAGTCTTTCTACATCAACACCTCGCATTAACAAAAGCTCCCTTAAGGGCTTCTGCTCCCATAGCTTGGTTAAGAACATGTAGGAGCTTATTTTGAGTTCTGGATGCTGAGTCAGTGTTAGGGATTCATGATTATCTAGCGTATTGGCGAGGTATGAAACCTTTGCCTTTAGAGACTCTACCTTGGCAACACGAGCTGAGTTAACTGCCGTATTAAGAACTGTCGCTTGTAATTCCGTACTTAGCGCTAAAGCCTGATTTGGTAAAATCATTGCAATAGCAGTAATCAAAGTAAGTATTTTGCGATTTACTAATTTAACCATTTTATTTCCATGAAAGGCACTATGTAGGAATTGAGTCCAAAGAATGATCGTAAAAATCATCCTCTTCTTCTTCGTCAACATCACCAGCAATCGATTCGTCCGTACTAACGCTGTCATCGGAAAATCTCGTTTCAAGACTTGGGATTTTTTTAGGCTCTGAACTCGTTTCTAATTTTTCAGAAGTATTTTGGTTGGCAGAATCAGTATCAGGATGATTTGGGTTAAAGGGAGTAGAGCTAATAGCAGTTGGCATAAAGGAGCCGTTTAAAGCTCCATCTTTCAATATTGCTAACACTTCATTAATACTTGCACCTGAATATAGCGTCATTACACGCTCATAAGGGTCGAATTTCTCCCCTTTTTCATAGGATGCAGCCGCGTCAACCATAAGCTTGCGTGCCATGATTTTTATGGCGTCTTTAAAGCCAGGAGAGAAAGTAAATTGATTTCCTCTCCCACTAGATTTAATTAAGGCACCACCACGGACAAGTAGCTCCTGCAGTTCTGGATCAACTGTCATTGCTATTCTCAAGTTACTGTATGGTGATTTAGCTTTACTCATATCTACGCCGCTTTTAATTCACGTTCTAGTTTGATTCTTTCTAGCTCACCAAACTTCAACATACCTAATACGTTGTCATATAAAGGCGTATCTGAAAATGAAACGTCAGATACATAGCGCTTAATAAACGGAGCAAGAATAGAACTAGAGCCACCAGTGAAGCGAACTCGATTAAAGTCTTTGAAGTTGTATGAGTCGAGAATATCTCCTATCGCATTCTCCAATACTTCTTCAATCGCTTTTACTACGATATCTTCGACGTTGATTGAGCGAGCTTCACGTAAGTCCGGAATGAATTGCTTTGTGCGAATAATTTCGTCAATTTCAAGTCGGGAGATGTTTTGGCGGTATGGCTTTAAGCTAATGCGAATTTTGTCATGAATCGCAAGCATTCCAGAATCTTCAAATGTATGACAATCAGCAGAGATGATGGCTTTATTTTGAATGACGCCAGTATCAATAGTGCGACCACCAATGTCTATGTACAAAGATGATTGGTCGACTATCGCTTGGTCCATAGACAGCCTGAGTTTATTTTTATTGAAAGTGTACTTGATAGCATCGTTGTAAAATGCCCCCAAACTCTCTGCTATCTCAATGTGCTTTACAATTTGATGCATAGGCTCATTTTGACCATCAAGGTATACTGGCTTACTCATCATTAGTTCACGTTCTTTGATGTAATCCTCGTTACGAGTTCCATCTTTATAAAAACGTTCAATTGGAGACGAGGTAACAAGAATAATTTTGTCACTTGGAGTAGACCCAAGCTGGCGCATCATATGATTAACCATCACTCGAGCAGGAGCGCTTACTTGGTATGACTCTTTATTGGTATCAATGAAGCTATTGCTTTGTCCGGGGATGATCTCATCTAAAACAGTGTAAGACTGCTCTTTAACCTGGGCACCAATTTGATTTTCTGTACTGTAGGTATTTGCACTAGAGCTACCCAATGCATCAAATCCAGCTTTCGATCTGGTAATGATTGTTGGAGAAATGATCTTTTTGACTTGACCATTTACGAAGCGTGCGCCTTTATTGTTGAAATGCCCGTCATCATTAGCGAACACTCCCAATCCACTTTTGCTCATATCCAAGCTCTTACTCTTTTGATTAATTTGCTATAGAATATACACTATAAAACACTAAAGCAAATTGATAGACACATGAGTGATAACAATCATATTTCTACAGAGAGTCGATTTATTCTTAACTCCGTTGACAAGCTATTCCATGTTTTTTTGGTAAACATGCCAGAGCCTATAACGCATTCAGGTAAGGTTGATTACCACGACATGCTGGAAGAGTTCAAAAATCGACTAGCTTTCATTGCAAGAGCTACAAACTATATTGTTGAAACAAATCATTACCGACAGAGTTTCGAACAGAGAAGCCGCTTCGAACACGAGTTTCGAAGCAACACCAAGAGACTTCCGGACCGAAGAAAGTTATCTCAACGACAATTATTGGCACTGTCAGCTTGGTTTAGCATTTGCCAAGGACTCCAAGACATTTCAAAAATCGACAAAACAGCGCCATTAGCGTTGAAAGCAAAAGAGCGAGCTTTCCTCTTTAACTCAATACCTCTCCTATCTTTTTACATCGCAGACTTATAAATTTTCTGAAAGGGATTTCAAAGAATCATGATTATACGTTCCCCTGTTTATGCTAGCACTTCGGATTCCAAACTGTTTCACGCTTCAATTGAAAACTTAATGGAAGTCAATGCGGAGCATAGCGTCAGCTTAGACACCTTACACCTGAAGACGAAACAACTCTTGAAGTCACTGAAAGAGGCAGTCTCTGCACGCGATATCAAAACGATTGAAGATAGAGAACGATACTTTTTCGAAATCAGAGAACTGTTTGAAAGTCACTGCGAACTTCTTAAAGACCTTGATAGCATAATTGTTCATTCCCCGACCCATACCGAGCACGGACGACAATTCAAGTTAACTGACTATGGAATGCCTGTAGCTCAAACAATCTTCGAGAAGGGAACTGTCGCCTGTGTTGGTCCATACAGACTTGTCGTTGCTGAATGTAAATTATCTGCTTCGCCACTTGAGGTTGGGAAATTTCGAATTAGTGGCAACCTCGACCTTCTAAATACACAACTACCGTTACGACAGCATACCTTTCTTCATACACAAAACCGTTTAAACAACCTTTTGACCTTAACCAACAAAGAGATGTTATCCGTAAAGAATTTGATCGATGAACTGGACTCAAAGATCGGCAAACTAACAATGTTTACCGCTCCATTTGCCTCGTTGTTTTTTGCAAGCATTAACTCACCAGACAAATTCTCAAATGGGTTTGATGATTTGATTACGGAGGCGAAGGAAAATGCTATATGGAATGACCAAGATGGAACTAAAGCGCAAGCCATCAACTCTGTCACAGACCAAAAAATTGAGATCATGAATTTGCTAAGCGGCTTTAGCGGTAAATATAACAGTGAATCTCTAGCACATGACGTTATTGAGGATCTAAAGACTACCAACCCCTTAACATGGCAGTCAGACTTGATGAGTGTGGGTATTGATGGTATCGCCTATTCGGATGATAGACATTCGATCTCAGCAAGTAGAGGAATGCCTTTGCCATCCCAGTACGAAATATTTGAAGAAAGCGCGATCAGCTTTGAAGAAAACGTTAACGCAGAGTTGAGCAGTCTTTCCAAATCAAACAAGAATATTGTTCAACCTATTTTGGCGTTTGAGTCTTTAATCTCTAATTTGGTTTTATTAGATGAATTTCTTCTACTATTAACTCTCGCGAAACATAAGCCAAGTCAGCTCCAATCGGACAATTTAACTGACAGGCAGAAAGGGTTAGTCAAATTTTATCAACTTACACGTTTAGATAAGCTGAAGTTACCGAAGCAAGCCGATCTAGATAAAGAAGTCTCTGATTCAACCTTACCTGCGGTGTAGCTTATGCAATTGCAATACGTGAACTCAACGGGTAAGACTGTATTAACAACCCTCAATTGTTTATTGTTGTCTCTAGTCATTGCCCAATTATTTGGACCGTCAGACCTAATTATTTTCAATGATGCGTTGGTTTATAGCGACGACAAGAGTTATCTTGTGGCTTATCAACAGCCTTTCTACGGGGCAAATCATCTGACTTCAAAGCTGTTACTGCTAGAATCTGACTCATTTCGCGCCATTGAACCAACGCGCAACCAAGCTTATACAGCCCTAAACTCCTACCCTTACAATCCGACGAGTTCTTTTTTTTCAAGGCACTCATTTGTTATAAGCTTCTTAATACTTATTTTTTTTAATATCCTTTTCAGTTCAAAGCGTAAGTATTACTTATCCTCATCGCCAGATGTTGTACAGCTTGAACGAATTTTGAAAGAATTAAACAGCTCATTTCTAGACCGCTGTCGTTTCTTCTGGATTAAGCCAATATTAAGTCAGAGAATTAAGGCTAACAAGCGTAGGAAAGAGCTACTATTTCAAGTGCTTAAAGAGTCATTTAACGAACACTCTACGCATTCAGAACACCAACATAATGTCTTTTTCGAATTAGTGGATGAAGCCTTAGCTGCTGGTCGTAACACTATTCGATTACGTGTTACGTTTGATAAAGCAGATTCTGTGAAAGTGCGAATGAGGTCTTCACAGTGCAAAGAGTATCTTTATACCACTAAGAACCCTGTCGCGCTTTACTTTAGGTTAAAGAACCAACTACGAATGACTGACCCAGCGCACATGATCAATAGTGTAAAGGACCACCATGTCTCACTCCCACAAGAAGCTAATAATTACAAGCGGCGCATTGAAGTCGCATTGGTTAGCAACATGAACGCGATGGTGGAGTTATTTAACCTACAGGGGATTGTTAGCTTTGAACTCGCTTATGATAAAAACAAGCCAAACTGTTTGATTCATATAGAAACGAGCATTAATGAATATGCTGAAAATGGTGTTGATGTTATTAATACATCTAAAGAAAAACTCGGTGGTATCTTTGCCTTTCAACCCAACGATTTTGACACTCCTGTAGCTTACATGCGCCCTTTGTATACATTTACCGTCAAAACAAACAAACTGAATCTTCGCTATGTTATCCCGCACAGGTATAACTTAGAACAAATGCTAAAGCACGGTGTTAACTATAAACGTGAGTTAACAACGAAGCTCCTACCAATGGATGCGAACCTTGCCTTGAGCCAATTTATCATTAAGTGCTTACGATTGAGAGAAAGTACAACTTTAGGATTAGAGCGATTTGAGTTTGATGTTATCCAAAAACGGATGAGTCACATGAACATTCGCAGAGATGTAGTTATGAGAATGGAAGACATTACCGGTAGTGCAACACTCGCCAATAGCTCAAAAGCAGAGATAAACAGTCGATACAAACTTTGTAGCGCCGCTTACTGTGCTTCTTTGCTTAATGATGACGCTGAAATGGTACGTTGTGAAATCTACTACACGTCACTAAGTAGCTTAAATATCTAATCGATGTAAGGACGATTTTCTGATGAAAGTAACAAAATTGGATGTTTGGATATTCCTTGCGCTACTTTTTGCATGTATCACACTTAACTTGGCACATCAAAATAGCTCATTATTTATTGATGATCACCCCTACCTACGCCGAACGATTCGCTCTTTGTCTGACTCATTACCCATCTTCAGGTTAAAGGAAGAAATCACATCGTATAAACAGGACAAGGATTTAGTAAAGCTGTCGCTAATACCCGAAACAAACGATCAAAAAGTAGCCAGCGTTCTAATGCACAACTATCAAACCAATGTGAAATACAAGTACATTGAGGGGTTATCGTATCCAAGCGGCAACTACGAAGTGACACTTTTTCCGGTTAATTCAGATAAGTACCTACCCACATCAATGTCAGGCACGTTCAAAGAAAATGGTAGCCATGCCGTTCATTACTCTCTTGTTCGCAAACCCTCACCTAAACCAAAACATAATCTGAATAGTTTAAATAGTCTCAGCTCAACTGCTGAAGAAAAAACTAGGTTCGTTCTGCCGCTTGAATCAACTCAAGAACGACTAGAATTCGCTTCAGACTCACCTCAATCTATCGCCCATTCAGATAAATTAAGGTGGGTATCCGGTAAAGTAATCATCAACACCACACCCAAAAATGCAACTATCGAGCTGCTATCAGAGCCTGGGAAACCATTCACAAACGGAATGACATTTGAGAAGCCATATATCAAGGTTAAAGTTTCAGCACCAAATTACATTTTCACAATAAAGAAGTTTAAGTTATCTACCGGAACAAACATTTTTGTATTACCACTACAGCGAATGAAGTAGATTTGTGACTTTAATTTCGGTCTTAATTAGGGATTTGGGCAAGCATCACTGCTGTGATTTTGATAACTTACTATGTGAGAGTTATTTAGTTGTTCTAGATAGAGAACTTACTAAGTTACTGTAATCAAACATTACCTAAGAATCATTTTTTACATGTAACTGTAGTCCCAAATCAAAGAGAATTGTGAAATGATAAATAAACCAACCCCCTTAGAGATAAAGAGCCTTTCACCTTTCATCGATCCATTCTTCATGAATGCAACTCCGGGTATCTTCCTGGTGGGTGGTGACAACATTTCAATCGAATTCCCCAGTGGGGGAATAACAAATTATCAGTTAGTACACCCATTGGAAAAGGGAACTAAGCTACGAATGGAAGTTTCACGCTCAGGAGTCCGTGCGACCCTTCAGAGTGAAGAAGACCAATATAAACAAGATTTGCAGCAACAGCGTGCAGATAAATTGAAAGCTGAAAGAGCGAATGCTGAAGAATTAGCAAAAAAAATCCAGAAAGACGCGGAACTATTTAACTCTTCGCTAAACATACCCTTTCGCTGGTGCTCAGATATCAAGGTAGTAATGTCTGGGTTGATGGAAAACAGCAATGGAAGTGGAGTTAATAAACGCTCTGTACAACATGTAAGAGTACTAGAAGCCTATTCAGATGGTCGGTTCAAAAGAGATGTCGGTGATTTCTTATGTGGACGTGACGAGAGTAAGCATCAAGGCTATACAGACCATGCCTGGGATGCAGAGGCAAAAGCGAAAATCACCTGCAAACAGTGTATTAAGGTGGCTAAGCGATTTGCTAAGAAATAAATGGTTTTCCTCCTTCAGAACGGGCTAGGCGAGTAACTAACCTCGCCTAGCTTTGGATCTAAATTTTCAGTTCTGTAATACTAGGATAAGAAAGAACACTGCAGATGTGGGATAAATTACTTTCTATCCAATCTCTATTAACTGCACCCCAATCCTTAATTCGAAATTTACCACGGTTAAACTGCTCTACCTTTATCTCAATCTCATGAAGTGCTTTGATCGTGTCCTGTGCTGTTCTTCTCGGCATACAGGTCGCCTCCATCAGTAGAGGTACTGTATTTATGCCAGTATCAATTAAATAAGCTACAAGCAACCGTCTAAGAAACGAGGTTTGTGTTTTACTTGGTTTTTCTATCATTTCAATCTCAATATCTTGATCGGATAACAATCTTTCCTTTGCGTTGCGCTTAATAGGGAATGACTATTCTAATTGCAGCCACCAGCATGATGTGATTTTGAACGCAATGACACGCTTCGATATGGCTTCCAATCAAGTTGTTGGAGGCAATAAAGGCGCGTAATGACTGCCAAATTCTTGGGGACGGTTGTCATAACCAATTTTTAAGGTATCGCCATACTTCATATTTACTGAAGTTTTATCAGCTTGTACTAAAGCCCTAGCTGCCGTTTCTAATAGATAGCTCCAATCGAGTTCATCTGGGATCTTTAGTTGATGAATCAAGTCAGCTCTAAGTTCTTCTAATGATGCTCCTCCAACCTCGGCTACGGTATGAGCAGATAAGTCTAAGAGGCTAAACCAAACCTTATACTCATCTACTGTATAGGTGCTAGAATTGGATTCTGGTTCACCATTGATCTCACCCAATATCAGAACTGTTTGACCATTGGGACTAATTTGTAATTTATGACAGTAATTTGTCGAACTGTCGTTGTAAACGGTCCAAAACGCCCCATTTTTGCATTTAAAATATCCGTAAATTTCCTTCATGGTGTGCCCTATTCGGTTCCTGGTGGAGTTTGAGGACCAAGTAAGTATTCTCCATCGCGCATCCAATCTTGACGGCGACCGTTAAAACCTTTCATTGTTCTAGGGTGTTTTGTTGCATCAAGATAAACAGGTTCCGGTGAGTCTTTACCATTTTCAAAATACCAAAATAGACCAGTATCTAACGGAATTGATTCATGCTTTAACATCTAATGCTCTCCAACAGATGATTCTTACTAACTTAGATGAAAATTAGCACGCCACAAACGTGCATTCAAGTTAAATTCGCAAACTTCAATATGGATTTTCTACGCCTCTCGTACCTACGGCAAGAACTCCCAACCTCGTAAGCATATGCCCAAACATTCCTCGGTAAACCACCTTGCAAGGATTTGGGGAAAGGGTTTTCTGATGCTCCCCACTTGCCCTTACTTGTTTCTATGTAACCAATTATCTGCGCTTCTCTCTGTAAAGATTCATAGAACGCAATTAATGTCTTTTCATCAGCAAAACTAGGGTAAAACCCGCCAATAAATCCACCATGATTGTGCTTCCAAGCCGGGAATCGATTTGAAGAACCATTACAAAGCAAAGTTAACTCTGACGTAGCATTTCTTAATTCAATTTCAGAAAGAAAAATGACTGTGCGGAGGGAGGGATCGCGAGCAATATTTAAAGGACAGTATTTGTACCCGGTGTCAATATGGTTCATCATTTCGACCTCAATACTTACTGGTCATTATTCGCGAATTCACCATCTTCAGCTCGTAAATACTCAAAAACGTGACCGCATTTTTCTTTACCCATTACATCTGTAAACCAAATTTCACTGCCTTCAGAACAGATGTTGCACCTCACCTCAACAGTCCCTGTACCTGAACTATCTTTTAATTTGTAGATCGCCCCATGAACTAACTGATGATTTGGAATAGGCTGCAGTTCTGAGTTTATTTCTTTAGTCATTAATTAACCTCCAAAGAACGAAAAAGATTGAAGTGATTATACAAACAACAGGTGCCAGCCAGGGAACATCCCTATTAAACGATTTACTGAGCAACCTAAGTTTAACTCTTCTGCTTCGCTTACTTTTAAGCAAGGGCGCAAATGCGTCCCTAACCGATGAATTTATACACCACCCGATCAAAACCATAATGGTTAGTAACAAAGCGTTGAATGGCTCTAATACGGTCGTTATATGCTGTTTACTCATATCAATATGGATGCTCCTTCGTAAACTGTTGTACGTCCCCTACTCGCACTTCAATGCGCCGGATTACCGAGTTCAATAAGTACAGTTCTGAAAAAGTATCTCTAGACTCAAAGACGAACTCTGGATGCGATTTAAGTAAATGTATTGGGTATAGGTCATCTTTGCGTGGATTGATACCGGCAACCACTTTAATTTGCTTAGCAGTTGCCTCTAGTAGCCCCCAGCCTTTGGGTAAGTCTACTTTGGGATCAAGCAGACCTTTAGGTGTAAGGTAGTATCGAACCTGCCCCATCCCTTTACCTTCTTGTCGCCAAGGTTTCTTAAAATCAGCTAAGTAATCAGATTTACTGGTTTTTACTTCAATTAAGATCGTTAAACCATGTCGTATTCCAAAACAATCCGGTTGTTCGCCCCCTGTGGTGTCGATTTCTTTAAATGCCGTTTGGCATCCATACGTATTTTTTAACCACGTTTTACCGCGTATACACAGTTCGTCATGTAGCGTACTAGCCATTATTTATTACTCTTAAGTTATAAACTAAAGCCCATTGACTTCATCATTTCATTTGCTTGACTCTCAACTTCATTGTTGTATTCAAGAGGCTTTTTTGGCATACGGTCCCCACCATCACTATTGTCGACGTTGTTCAACCTATCAGTGATTTTATTGCCTTTTGTCTGTATGCCGTTTTGCACTGTTGAAGCTGGTGGAGTGGATTGATGTTGCGCTTGCGAGAAAGGCTGATGTTGACGCATTGGATAATGTTCAATTTTTAAGATGCTTTCCCAATGAGGGACATTTGACTTAAATTTATCAACAAGCTTGGTAAGCATAGTTAATGGTTCTCGACGCCCACTCATCCCGTTTACTACACGCGTTTGAGCGTAAGACAAATGGAGGTTTGAAGTTGCCCTAGTCATCATTACGTAGAAAAGGCGTTGAGCTTCAGCTAACTCATCATTCACATCGAGGTCCGGAGACATACAAGCTTCAAAGTTAATCTCGTTAGCATTTGGGTGGAAAATCTCATTTTCGTTAGCCAACATAAAGACAACTTTTGATTCTAGCCCTTTAGAAGCATGACCTGTCATTAAGTTAATTGCATTTTTATCAGACTCTTGCTTTACAGACACCCGAGTCATCAGGTCATCAGCAATGTCAACGATGGAGTCACCAAGAATAAGCCTTTCCGCGAGCTTAACTACCACGGTTGTTACATGTTCAGTTTTAGCACTAATTTTATCCGCGATACGTTCCTCTAGAGGTATGTCACTGTCTTTTTTAGTTTCAGTCCTCTCTACCTCTTTCTCCCATTGGGGCATTACCATATCTAAGTAGGAATCCAATAAATGTTGAGCCGCTTCACCAATAAATGAATGCCTGTAGTTTTGAAAATCCCGGTTGTAGTCAGATTGCGTTTGAACATAGTGTTGAATCTGCTCCACAGAAGCTTCAGGGAACATTTCATCCACAAATTCGACCATAATTTCTTGATCATCAAAACAGCGCTTGAGTAAGTCAATTTGAGAAAAGAACGTATCTATTTTTTCGTTTTTTGCTGAATTCGATTTCGTTTTACGAGATAAGATAAGATCTCTCGGGGCAATTTCACCATTATTTTGGTGATACATATCTCTTAGCCACATATCTGCAACACCAATTTTTACAGCATCCAAAACTCGTGCGTATGCGAGTACATCTTTCGGTCGAGCTAAAATCCTGATGTATGAAGCAATGTCTTTTACTTCAGCGCGTTCCCAAAAGTTAATCTCACCAATCATGTTGTAGGCGACACCTCGAGATTTAAGCAATTCTTCAAACGCTTTAACCCCTGCCCGAGTCCGGTACAAAACATAGATATCTTTAGGTTCAAGACCTTTATTTAAGTACTCATCGATCTTATTTAGGGTGAATTCTGCCTCATCGTTCTGATCTCTATGTGCAGATATTTCAATCGGGTGCCCCATGATATTCGGGTGAAATACGCCTGTTTTTAGTTGACCCGACGTAACCTGACCCGTCATATCTTCAGCAAACATATTTGTAAAGCTGAGTAATTCATTACTAGAGCGGTAGTTTGTATCCAATTCAAGCGTTGTTACATCACCAAAGAAGTATTCTGCATTCAGCATTAATGCAACATCACTAGCCCTAAACCCGTAAATGCTTTGACGTGGATCGCCAACGAAGAACAAATTCAAATCTGGATTCGCTTCCATTAATGTCTTGATAATTAAAAATTGAATTAAGTTACTATCTTGAAATTCATCAACCAGTAAATGCTTGTATCTGGCAGCAACCTTACGGGCAACATCTGGATTAACTTTGAGTAGAAAGTAAGTGTTTAAGAGGACATCATCGAAATCCATCGCGTTATTAGATTTGCATCGCTTGGTATATGAGTTCCAAAGCTTACAAAGCATTAACTCTCTTAAAGCGGGGCTTTCGTAACGCTTACTTCTAGCAAAGTCATGGACATCTTCTGGCGCAAGTGAAAGTACTTCTTTGTAGAATACCTGCATCTCGGCAAGGGCATTGGGGTGCTCTTTTGTAATACTATTTTGGTATATTTTGGCGTTTTTTGCTCTTGCTCGATGCTGAGATAGTTCAGAAAAAAACTGCTTTCTTTCCAAACCCCAAGCTTCTTGAAGTGCTTGTTCTTGTGGACGGAGGCTTTTTGTTACTTCGTGGAATATTTTCTTTTGGTCATCTGAATCGATAATGAAAAACGAATCGTACTTTAGCTTTTCTACCATGAACTCATGTTTTGAATAGACACGTAGAAGCTTGTTAAAGATCGCGTGGAACGTACCGACAGTGACTTGATGCCCTCTGAAACCACAGAGGTCTTCGACCTTAGTTTGAAACTCTGATGCACTTTCATTTGTAAATGAGAGTGCGAGTATTGAATCGGCAGGAACACCAATCTCAATTAGGTGCCTGATACGGGCTACCATCGTCGAACTTTTACCTGTTCCGGCTCCGGCAATAGTAGAGATCACTTTTTCTGCAGACGTGGCTGCGACGTTTTGGGAGGGGTTTAGCGCTCCTATAACTTCGTTATAATCTCTAGCGGGTAATGCGGCTTCAAAATCGTTCATGGGAAGACGTTCCTTTAACATTACAATTTAATGTATATACGTTATAATGCTTTAATAAAATTCGCTAACATTGGATTATAGCCTAATGACGCCTGAAAGTATTGTTAAAAACATCCTTGAACAAATCATTTCATTTAATGCCCCATCAGCCATGATCCTCGTTTCAGGACAGAGAGCCGATGTCTTCATTAAGACAGAGCAAAGAACTGTTCCATTATTCTCATTACCAAGTGACAAGTTCTTCTTCGCCACAAGCCTCATCTTTCGAGAAAACCAATTCGAACAAACAAAACATTTTCAGTTCTCACCGAACAATGAACTAAGAATGGTTCGCTTTCAGTCTGATCGAATTAAAGAGGCTTCAAAGGGGCATGATTTAATTATGACAACCTCACGAGTCGGTCAGAACTCATATCAAGTCCTATGGTATTTAAACATCTCTCATGAAAACCTGAAAAAGATGGAAGACGGCAAAAAACCATTTGCAGATTCGGTCAACCAGATGTTTGAGTCAGATTTAATAAATGAATGTAGCCCTGGCTCCGGAGCTGGGAACTATGATCAGATCGTTCATGAAGCTGAAATCGCACATGATAAATATGAAGAATTCATATCAAAATATGGTTTTCACATCTTAGAGTATGATGGTGGCAGCCTTTATGGTGTATTAAGTAGTGGGGCATCATTTGTGGAACCATATGAGACTACGTTTCAGTTAACTAGCCATACAGGTAATGAACCGTTAGTACTCAAGCTAAATAACACAGGTATTGACTTCTTCCCTCCTTATATTTTTCCTATCCCAGCGTATGTTGACTTCTTTGGCTACCGGGTAAACCAAGTTTGATAAAAAAAGCCACCTCACATTGGGTGGCTTTAGCATAGAACTTCAAAAGTCTAAGCGACTTTAAGCTGCTTTTTACAAAGCTCAATTCCATCGATCGAAGAAGCAAGTAACAGTCTCATTTGTTCTAGCTTGGTGTCTAGTAAGCGAGAAACTGTAACCATGCTTTTCAGTTCTTCTTTACTCTTCCCTTCGACCGCTTTGATTTCAGCATTAACGCATTCACGATACCAAACGCCAATTTCCAAAAGTGTCTCAGCCATTAACTGTCGACGGACCCCCTTCTTAATGCTCTGTATGTTGCTAAGGAAATCGACAATGATTTGTAAGTCGGCATCTTCCCCTTTGTCGCAATCGCAAAGTGCTGTGAAAAGCGCATTAATGTCTTTTGAGGTTGTTAAGTCTTGGAGATCAATAAGTGAGTTTTTCCAACTGTAGTAAGTAAACACACTTTCTTTAGCTGCAAGCCACTGTATAGTTAGTTGCAACCACTGAACCCAATCTTTTGCATTTGGGTTTCGTGAGGTTTTGAGCATCTTGTCGTATTGAGCTTGCAGTTGGTTCTGTTGATTATTGCGTGCGTACTCTGTCAGTTCACCAACTACCTTCATCGCATCTACGTTGATATCTAATTCTTCAAAGATTTTTTTTGCATTTCTGCGATGCTCTTTTACCAAACGAGTCGATGGGAGTAACCATTCTTCATTCTGAGTATCTTCATAAGTTTCAGGGGTAATATGGGCGTTGAGGTCATAATTGTATCGAAGGTGTTTAACCTTTTTAGCAACCTCAAGGACCACTTCCCTAGCGTTCGGATCATTGATTCGGGAGAGAGTTTCAATAAGAAGTGTGTTGTAACCACTAATTTTGATGTCACTACCAGACTTGTGTTGCATTTCCCAACGTTCACCGCTAGATTCTGAGTTACAACAAACATCACTTAGTTCATAAGCAGAAAAGCCATGTTTGTTCATTACGCTTTCAGGTGTAACTTTGTGCCAGTTTTGCGCTTCTGGGTAGATGGTCATTAATCGAATAAAGATTTCGATTTGTGGGACCGTTAGGTTGTGACGCATATCGATGCCATCAGCATCAATTTTAGTAACTTGTGTATATCGATTTTGGTTGATACCTAGAACTTTTAGACGGTCTTTAGTTTTTAGTCCTTGGTCATCAAAGAACTCTTGAACATCTCTGGCAATAAAAGGACGTTCATCGCCAAATCGTTCAAGACGTTTTTGGACATCAATACTTTGCTTGCCTCTTACTAGGCGATTTGTCATCTCAGTCATCGTCGCATTCTCTTTTTAAATAAGGTACAGTATTAACACTGTATAATTTTAATAATTACATTTATAATATACACTATAAATTGTAAGTCAAGGTGCTACATTGGTATGAAATCCAAAAATACAAGCATAATCAGCAGCAAACCAACCGTTCTAACTCCTTGTTTAGCAAAAGATTTAGGTTCAAAGGGTAATATTGAGCTTGAAAACTTTAAGCAACTCATTGCTGATGATAAGGCTTACCTTTTAAATCTATATATAAATGAAAAGAAGTCCGGCATTTTGCTTGGAATTGAGTCACCAACCTTTTCCATGCATCAACAGTTTGCACCCGACATTCAAGCTATGCATATCCGGTCTGCCATCTACGAACAAGTAGATACCTTCTCCTATTGGATGAATTTACTTCCATCACCAGAATCGCTTAACAAAAACACTCCGGTAAGAGATAACTTTTGGAATTTTCATTCACCTCAGTTTAAAGAAGGCGAGAACAGCATTAGGTTAAGTGTAACTATTGGCAGTACTGAGCATACACTTTACAACGCAACTGTTACTAAATTACCTCTTAAATTGCTGAAATATCTAATGTCAGCTAATACTCGCTTTCCCTACGAACTTAACGACAAGACATATGATTATATCCCTGAATCTATTGATGTTGATAAGATAAAGTCTAAGGTTTCAAAGTTTTTCAATGTAAGTGTGAGCATGGCGACAGCACTACTCTTCGCGAAAGAGTTAAAGACAGAGAATGACCTAAATGATTTGCTTTCCATCATCCAAACTCGTTTCGATATCGATGTTGAGTTGGACAAGATTAGCGAGCTTATTCCAAATCTCTATCAGATGGCTGAGTACTACTTTACTGAAAGTAATGGGCTATTGGATGCGCGAGAGAACGTTGCACAAATTGATGATTTGATAACTGTTCAATCTTCCACAATTGAAAAACGCCTTGGTGCACGTAAAGCATTTATTGATGGAATATTGGATACATTTACCGTTAAGCATTACGGTTTACCTGTTGCGCTTATGATCAACCATTATGAACAAGGGGTTCTAGCTCTACCTGATTTTGGCTCTATCGATAGCAACCATAATTCACGACTGACAAATCTAGTGAAGAACCTTTTGCCGGAACATTCTAAGTCTGAAAACGAAGATATTAACCTTCGTGAATTTGTCTCAAAGAATCAGAGACTGATCTCTAGCTTTGCCTTTGAGCCAACTAACTTTGAACATCACTTCGCTGCATTGCGAACAGCAAGTTATATCCCTCGATGTAACAAACTTAACGCTGATACAATTGATTTCCACTCAACAACATTATCTAGCGACCACGTATTTGGTGGTGAAGTGGACGACCTTCCTAAAAACGACAAGCACTTCCTTGGTAAGATTAAGTCTGACTTTCTTGAAGCTGGTGGTGTACTGATAAGTGGGGTTCAGTCAAAATTATTGATGAACCTATACCAACTTGAAGAAACTGGTGAACAACGCCTTCAAGTTTCCCGAGGGAACATCAAATCTACCCATATTGCTAAATTTCCAATGCTAGGGAGGATTGATAACTTAGCTGTAGCAGAATGGCTTGGTCTTACTCTCACGAAAGCGGCAGGTTTAAAGACTTCAAAGTTTCAATTAGTAAGATCAACTGCAAATCAGCCTTCCTTGACCCATACTAACAATGATGAAGCTTCAGAAAACTTAGTTGGAGAGGCTGATATCATGAGATCGATTCTCGGAGATGTAGGAGAGCGAAACGAAGACTCACCTTTTTCAATGAATGAGATCTTTGAAGCCGATAACGACACAGAGTTCGATGAGTTTATACAGTCCCATGTTATCAATGAGTCCGTAGACTCAATGAGTCATCCACCATTTATTGTTATCGAGCGTTTCGACATAGCTCATGAACAAGTAAACCCTAACACGCAATATATTTCTCAAGACTTTTGTGCCCTGGCACAAAGAGAGTCCTCAAAGAAATATGACTACGATTTTGAAGGCGTAGCAGCGATCCTTAAGAGCCATATTGTTGACAAGAAAATGTTGAAGGAAGCTCAAGAGCACTTACTCCGACTAATCGTAGCCTCGCTCGCTATCGCAAATAATGACTTGCACCTAAAAAACCTTTCATTACTGACGACTGTCAATGAGCAAGGAGTGCATATTGGTTTGTCTCCTGTTTACGATGTGCTTTGTGCTCCAATGGTTTCACCAATCATTAATGAATATGATTACAAACAAGCCATGCCCATAAACGGAACATGTCGCCCGAGCATTACGAATATTATTGATTATGCTGTGGAACACCTGGACTTCGATAAAGGAGCCGCAACAGCTATTGTACGAGATGTCATTTTTAGTATTCGCAGCGAAGTACAAACCCTTAAGTCCAACATCGACACAATTTTCAATAACGACCCAACATTGACGGAACGTTTGAAGGAAGGTCTACAGTATGTGAATCGTAATGTTAACCACATTATTAAACACGGCGTTGAATGGTCCAAAGGACAAAGAGAGCGAACCTATACACCTTAACTCACTTCTAACCCCTGCTTAATATAATTGCTCCCATCAGTTGATCACGTCATTGATTGACTTTTAGTCTATTTCCTCTAAAAATAACTGTATATTTATCCACCAGTTCTAATGGTTATCTATTAACCGCAAAGACTGGTTACTACTCTAATCAAGACAGAATGTTTGGATAGGAGCACTTTGTGGAACATATAGACCAACTCAAAAGCCACCTGATTGATATTAATGCTAACGTCCATACATTGTGTAGGATGATTCATAAAACGCCTCTAAGCGCCAATCTCGCCCTTGTAAATCACATCGAACGAGATGAAAACGAGGAAGGTGCAAAGAAAATTGACTTCTATGAGGTACAACATATTGATGAAAGGGACAAAGACACGTTAATCGACAAGATCAGACTGGCATTGTTACCTAAACTACGAGACGAATTTCAACATACTGCAACCAGACTGATTGGTGTAGTTAGTATCGATTGCTCTATCGAAACCGAAAATGAAATTATTCAAATAATTGAGAAAATTAACCAGTCTAAAGCAGATATTGGTGTAATCTTAAAGACTCACTATGAAAAGATGCATGAACGTATGAAGTTCCTCCAATCTCCGGGTACACCACTGTATGGAGTAATAATGGATACAGTTCATCGAAAAATTTCATTTTCGAATACCAATGAAGATCTGTATATAAAATCAGTTACATTTAACTGGAGTGAAAAAAGTTACAAGAGTTTCGAGATCAAAAACCTCAGTCAATTCCAAGGGCACCTTATCTGGTATGGTAAGACTGAAACAGAGAGTCTTGAGATTTGGAATACAATCAACGTTTGTCCGAACGAGAAATTGGTAACGTTCCTCCCACAGCGCGTTCACCCCGTTGCAAACATCTCGTATGCCAATATCCAAACGAATAAGGTCATTAGGCGCTATCCAAAGAAAGCACATACTCCTATTTTCACTTTCGCTCGATTAGGGACCAATAGCAATAGACTCGAAAACTATGTTGTCAAACGAGGTATGAAAACCATTGATGATAAGTTTATACCTGCCCTGCCGAAGTACGCGCTATACACTTATAAAAAAAGCAGCTAGATAGCTGCTTTTTTTTAGTTAACTGTAATTAGTAGTATGGGTTTACCGCTAAGCTTATTGCGTTCACCGTTGATAAGAACATCCAAGGGGCAACGACCCTTTCAGCGTTTTCTGTATCGTAGTACGACTCTAGATCGCGAACCTTTAGGTTTTTAAGCATCGACCGTTTAACACCTAAACGATCCATCAACTCGAACCAGGTTGAGCCATACAGCTTTCTGTGTAAGAAAAATTGCTGCGCAATAATATCCATGTTGAAGAAGTTATCTTCTGTTAAAGCATAATCTTGATTGCCTAGTACCACAGGGAATCTAATGCCAGCATGAATTTCCATTAAATCAAGTGCGTTAAGAGTTACAGTCTTTCTTTGATTTAAAGCAATATCGATACTAGCTTGTGACTTTAAAAGCGGTTTCGCTTTGAATAGACCTTGCTTGTGGACCTTTTTAACGATTTGATGTGGAGCATCATCATTAAAAGACTTAACACCAAATGTTTTTTTCGAAAGCGCTTTGGCTTTGAAATATTCATGAGCAATTGCACTTAATTTGTCAAAGAACTCACTAGCATCAGCTTGCTCAAGTCCGTGCTCTGCCAAAAGTTTCTTTCTATACCCGACAAAGTACAAATTCAAGTCGTTTTCTGAGAGCGTCACTATCTTGCCATTTACAGAAAACTCTTTCTCATTTTCAAAATCATATGGTTGAACCGGGACTTCAACCTCACGTAAGCAAAGAACCAATTGATAAACATCTTTGATAACTTGTTGTTTATCATTACAGTCAATTTTAGCTACAAGCTTTGCAACCTCAAGCCTAATCATATTTACATCAATTTGGCTTCTTGGAATTTCAAAGATACTTACATTACCATCGTAAGCAAACTCACCAGTACTTAAGTTAATTGGTTTCAAAAACTCAGGAACATCGTTGCTTAAATGCTTAACAACTTTCTTCATAGCTTTAAGCAACTTCGTTTTAATACCTACGGGCTTGTCTCTACCAATGTTGTAAATGTCACTCAACTGATTCGCGTACTCATCTAACTCTGTAGTTAATAGAGTATTGAGGTTTACAGTAACCTTTCCTTCTAAACTCATTGAGTTCAGATCTATAACCACTGTATCCGCGCTTTCAAAGTCGAATGCAGGATCTGTATGCAATTCGTTGTTAAAGTATTTTTGAACCGCTTTCAACTGGCGAACATTAAGGTATTCGTTTAGTAATTGTGTTTTATCTTTCGGTGCATCTTCCTTGAAGAACGACTTGTCAAAATGGAAGACCTCACCGTAAGAAAACTTATATCCATTTTTGGTTTGTGAAACATGGCTTAATGGACCACCTTCTTTAAACCAAAAACTATTGAAATCAATGTGGTCATGAACATCGTTATTCTTCTGCTTAAACTTCCCGAACTTACCCCATAACTTGTAAGTTTCATCGAAAATCACAGGTTTACTTGCGTAGGTAAAATTCATTAAGAATCGATATAAGGAAATAATCGTTCTATATGTGTAAGGTGTAATATCGGTTTTTTCAGACTGAGCTTTTTGCACCTGAGAGAACTGAATCTTCGTTAATGTGCTAAAGGAGGATTGCTCAAGACCGAGAGCATCAAGAAGCAAAGTTAAAACTTTACCTTTAAAGATATAGTCAATATCTCGCTTATCAAGACATGAAACTAGATCAGTAGCCACCTGCTCTAATTTTGTGCCTTTCAAAGAAGAGAACTTGTCTGAGAAGCTAAGGAATTTGTAATTAATTCCATATGCTGATACGACATGCAGCCAATCGAGAAGATTAAGAGTTAATGAAAAATCACCAAACTCCTTTTCCAATTTAATTGTGGCTACATCAATGTCTTCTAAGGATTCCACGTCATCAAAATTCAAACCATCAAAGCCGTGGTACATCACTTTAAGTGAAGAAAACTCATGATTCGCAACTATCTCGCCGGGATGTGCAAAATCACTTTCTGTATTGATTGTTTGTAAGCTGTGAGCTGTGTTCATGTTCAAAATCTCACTTTTTCCAGTTATGCATTACATTATACAATTTCGTGGAGGTTTATCTTAAATTAAGTCGCCAACTATGTATTAAAATCACACCTTCCACTTGCGATTCTCAAAAACGAGACAGTATTGCATAGATAAACACTTGTTATACGTCACCGCTCCATTCATAAAACCAAAAATATTTGTACTTTTTATATGTGGTATTGCAATGACAACAAACATTTTGATGCTTATTTCAGCAATATCTGGGGGCGAAGTTATTATGCACTTTTCAGTCTTAATTTGTACCAAAAATGGGACTTTTATGAAAATTCTTGAAGTCGTATCAACATCAGGAGCTAACGTCAGACCAGTGACCCTATAACTTACATGTTTTAAATTATTTGAAACCGTGCAGCATTCTTGCTAAATTGCCCATCGAAGAAAGTTATTGATCAATCTCTCGATTGTTAGTAATTCACCTTATCGGTGGCTTGGTGGACACAAGATTCTTCATGACGGGCTGCTTTGCAGCCCGTTTCTTTTAGTTCAAACCAAATCTACCAATACTCTTTTACTTACCTGGCTCGAGCTGGTGGACAAAGGAACTCGTTGTACTGTTTCACTAAAAGATTTAGTACTACATGCATCGTCTTCACAAGAGTTAAATTCCTTTTGGTAAAACCGACAATACAAAGATTCAACTATGTCGGGGTAATTTATCTCCATATCTTTGGTAATCAAGGCAAGATCTCCGGACTTCATGACCCGCTGACAAATGTCTTTCACCTTCTCACGACACCCTTTAGCGTTCTGAATCAAAATAGATGCACGACGTTCTACATCTTCAATTGATTCGTCCAACATTACATCCAGTGGCTTGCCAAGGATGGATACCTCGCGTGTCTCATTTACTTCATCAAGAGCACTAAACAGCAATTCAGCGTAGGTTTCATCATTGGGGTCTGTCGTTAAGTTAAATTCAGTATTAGTTAGAACCAAATCTTGAGAAGAAGCTAATTTAAGCGGTGATGTATCGATATTGAAGATCTCATCATTGCTATCAACAGTTACATCTGGGCTGTATTCTTCAGTTTTAGTTTCTAATTGTGGGGTTAGATGCTGCTCGACATGGAGTCTGAGTTTGTTCAAGGTTGAGTTAAAGTGCTTGCCTTTTCGCTTATAGCCATTGAGTTTTGCAACCAAAGCTAATGCAAATTGATCATCAAAGTGTTGAGCTAAAAACTCTGCATCTCTGAAATCCAGCTCATTTTCTTTATTATTAGTTAGGTTGGTATATTGAGCCAACGCGTCTTGAGGGTTGTCTGGGACTTCACTAATGACGCCGTGATTATCTGCTACAACAGATACCTCGTCAGAACCATTTGCTGCGAAGTTAAATGCCAGCTCAAGATTATCAAATGCTTGCTCTCCAACACTAAACTTATTTCCAACTGGTACAACTGCCTTTCCGTTGACATCCCAACCATCATGCTCAAGCGATCTGAATAATGGTAAGTACTCAATTTTGACTTCAGGTGTAACCGATTCCAATTCAGACTCAAAACGACTCCGGGTCTGCATTGCTTTCTCTATTGCATCACCATCTTCTGTATTAAGGTTTAATTTGCTGAATTCAATCGCTTCTGTATCAAAAAAGCATTCCGACAGAAATCTTACTTGCTCCATCACATTATGAATATGACAGCGTGCACGATGAGAAATAAGGATTTGCTCATTTGATAGCTCGTAACTAGAAGAAGGGTTAGCCGATGTTTCAAAGATGAACGGGAGTAAACTAGCACAGTACTTCACTTCATGTGGTGTCATGAATAATTTTACTAGCGCTAGCTTTTCTTCCGTTACAACGGATTTGATATGGTTAATATCTTCCTCACTTAATGCTGAAGTTGATAACCAAATATCAAGTAAATTTTGCATACGACTACTCCATTTTGTCAGTTATAGAGTTAATGTTACAGTCCAATTTAAACCGTCTGCCCCCCTGGTTAACACAACAGTAACCCGAACCCGTAGTACTAGGACTACTAAAAAGAGCATTGGTAAAGTTACTCCGTTGTCCAAAACCAGAGTAAATAAATGATCTACCATTTAGCCTCCTCACTTCGCCTTACGCGAGTGAGTAAGGCGATTATGACGGCTTAGATGATTTGATAAATTGTTCAGCTAATCTTGCTACATCGCGGCGGTCTTCTACACCTTGGAACACAACGACAATTGGTAGTGTTAATTCGCGATTTTTATACATCAATACATCTCCAACCTTTGATTGATGCACTTCGAATTCTTCAGTGGCAAAAACATCGACAGACTTATTACCTTCTTCAAAATGCACCTCCACTTTTTTATCTTCGTAGATAGGTACTAGCTCTGCTTGAGAGTTACCGGTTACTCGGTGAATTTTTAATGCGTACATGGAATCCTCATTTACTCTTCCTGGTTACGTTGAAATCATTTAACGTCAAAGTAGGTACGAAAAGTATCTTTTCCGTCTTATCGGGGCATTTGTCAGACCTGAAGTTCTAAATAGCAGATTTCTGTATAGGCAGATAAGCGCAAAGCCCGACATCAGTTGGGCTTTGTTGCATTTGAAAAGTGATCAATTCCGTTTGCCATAAACACCACACGACCTGTATGGCTTCCGGTTGAACTAGTGGGCACCGCGCTGATAATTATTGTTTGAGCAGTAAAGAGTGAAAGGAATGCCGCACTTTGATCGAGCGGCATTAGAGGGAAGTTCGTAGAGCACCCAAGTTAACTTTGATATTTAAATTATGTTCATTGCTTATTACTCTCCCCTACCAATCCAGAAATAGCAAAGCCGCTCCCTAGGAGCGGCGTTATTAAAGCATGATTTTTGAATTACTTTTTACCAAGTAGGTAAGTCTGGAAAGCTTTGAGTGCATCCTGAATCTCATCCTCAGTAAATCCAGGAAGAGTTAGAGTTACCTTTGGCTTCTTCTTGCTACCACCAACTGCGTATGTAGGTTTACGCGTCTCTGTGGCAGGGACATCAAACAGAATTGGTTCGTTTGATTTTGAACCTGACGCATTACTACCTTCTGGAACGGAAGAAAGTACGGTTTTAATTGCTGATTTAAGGTACTTAATAAGTTCAGTTGGCTCAACTTTTAAGTCACCATCACTATTCCCTGATTTAGTGTTTTTAATATGGTCAGCAATAATACCTTTTACATCGTCTCGGTAATTGTTCCACATTTCATTGCTGCAGTTCGAGTACGCATCCTCAACAGCCACTGCAAGTTCATGAGTCACATTCTGTGTACCAACAGCTCGCTTGTTTTGCTCCGCTGTTTTAACTTCAGATGACTCAGACACCTGAACTAAAAATGGCTTGAGTGCATTAGCAACATTCGAGAAGAAAGCTTCGTTGCAAGTATTAATATCCTTCTCAAGAAATGTATTAAGCAATTCAAACAAATCTTGCGGTAAACGAGTCAGTTTCTTTGCAATATCGAGGCTTCGAACACTCTTGAAAAGCATCTCTTCTTGTTGGAAAACATTAAAAGATGTGTACTTCTCTTGTCGGAAAACACGAACCATTTGTTGAGATTTTTGTAATAGCGAATGCTGATTGCCCGATTGCTGGATCATGTGCGCAATTTTACGCGCTACGCTCGCTGGCATCTCATCAATCGATACAAAGTAGCGGAACTTTAGGTTCGCATCTTTACAAATGAAACGTCGACATTGACCATCAACAACTTCATCCTTCCCGTCTTCATGCGTACCTTTGATAGCAAATGCAGGAACCGCATTACCACGAGTTAAAACAACTTGGTTATAAAGATCACCTAAAATCTCTTTGGTAACACCACCTCGACGACCATTTTCTTCAGATATTGTTGTATATGTTTCAATATCTTCAGGGGTTGAAAGCTCTTTGTATCGTAATCGATATTCTTTTCCTTCAAAGGAAATGGTAAATAGTGCACCGTTTGCTCCTTGAGTCGAGGACATCATTTCATTGAAGCCTTTAATCCCCAGTTCAGAGAAAACATCATCCAATGGTATCGATTCATCACGATTCTCAATCAATCGCTTTAAAGAGTCTAAGCGTTTCCCATGTTCCTCGAAAAACTGTTTCTTTTTGCCATCTTTTTGCTTTTCTTCAATGGTTTTAGCACTTGAGCTGTCGTGTTTAGCCATTGTACTTACAGCACGAGATTTTAAACTTTTAGAAATCATTTATTACTCCCAGCCTAACCATAGCTTGTATTCATCGTAGAACTTAGTGATTTGCTCGAGTGCAGGACTAACAGCACCACCACGTTTGCGCTCTAGCCAATGAATTGGTACGCCTTTTTCAGATGCGGTTTCATATGCTGTTGAATATTGTATTTTTGCGCTAAAACAATTCATGTTCATCATAATCTTGTTTGCGTTATCATCAATTTCTTTTGGTTGACGGCGGTTTAAAGTAATCAATGAACGTACTTCGAATAAACCACAATCATCAGGCATCATGTTCTCAGAAAGCATTTCTAAGACCGTAAAGAATGATTTGTAAGCATCAATGTCTGCACTACGTCCAGTCACCGGAACAATTAAGTGTGTTGAAGCATATAGATACATAAGAGTTGTTAAATTAGTATCTGGGTTTGTATCAACAATAATTTGGTCAAAAAGAGGCTTTAAAGGTTCAATGATACAGTCTTTAAACACTGTCATTATTTGGTTTCTAACCTTATCAAGCGAGTCTTGGTGTGCTTGTGATTGAGCTTCTTCTGTCAATCCTTCTAACGTTGCTTCTGGAACGCCATACTTCGTAAAGGCTTCACAATATTGGACAACAAAAAACTTATCTACAGACAATGAAGGCAGGATAGTAATCGAACCTAGCTTATGAGGGATCATCAGTTTTTCAAGTTTTGCACGATACTCGCTTTGCTTTTCATCGCTCAAACGAACATCACGAGGTACATGAAAGTTGTCTGCCATAATTGTGGTAATAGTATCTTCTGATGAGCGGATCTCTTCATCAGATAAATGGCTTAATGTACCTTGTGGATCACCGTCTAATAAACACGTCTTTGGGCGATTCTTAAAATCAAAATGAGAATGAGTAGCTGCTGTTGCTGATGTTGTAGATTTGCCTACCCCACCTTTTCCGTTGTGAACAGAAATTACCTTACATTCAATTTCTTCACCTTTTTCTCGACGTTGTTGAAGAGATAAAATACCCAGCTCTTTAGTGATTTCAAGGCAGTCCTCATAAGTAAGCACATACGGGGCTTTGTTATAAGGCGAACTACGTTCGATTGTGAAATCTGGGTTATTATCGTTGATTTCTTTGATGGCACTAAGGACCGCAGATTCATCAACATCTAAAATTTTAGCAAGTTCTTTAGTTTTAAAGGTAGGTTTAACAACAGAGATATTATGCTTATCGCTAATTAACTGTGTTTTCTTAGCCTTAATCTTTTCTGCACTAGTAATCAAATTTGCTAGTAGCATTTTTAGTTGGTCAAGTTTGAAATTCATCTTTATTCCCTAAAGAGTGGTGGTGGACGTTTTACAGTAGATAATAGCCTTTCGCACATGCATTTGCAAAAGGTAAATTACAACTGCAAAAGGTAATGTAAAATTACCTTGAGCAGTGTCACACTGTAGATGGTATGTTTGACTTGATATTAATTCTCAACTAGCAAGAGAGAAAAGTTTTAGGACAGATTTTGCTGATGCTTTTTTTACACCAATATCGAGGGCTGTATTAATTAAGTTACTAAGACTAGCCTCGACTTCTTGTGCCATTTCAATATCACTTTGAGTATTCACGATGAGACGGGTTAAAGCATCTTTAAAATACTGATACCCCTGTTTATTGATGCTTGAGTAACCCAGGTAGCACTCCTTGTAAGGGTGATATTCATCCATGATTGCTTGCCATCTAGCTTTAACTGAAACTAGTGCTGTTTGCTTCTGACTTTCATCCAACGCGCAATTCAACTCATCTTGCAGTTCCATAAGCTCACCTACTAACTTTTTAAAATGATACAACGTCACTTTTAACGTAGTAAGATCACTTCGTTCGTACACTTTGGTTGCGATCGCTAATAGCTCATTATTTTCAATCAGGTGATTTGTTTGTGCTCTACCAATCAATGAGTTCAATGCCGAGGTTAGATCTTTATGACTGTTTAATAATGCACATGACATGTATGCCCTACCCTTTTGAGTTTGAGTAATAGGCTCATCAATAAATGCACATTTTGCTCGACCTACAAACGAATGTTCGAGTGAGTGCATTACATTATTGATTTGGGATTTTACATAAGCATCTAACAGTGACACTGCAGATTCTTTATTCATTTCATGTAAGTCGTTCATGTACGACTTTGCTTTTACCCGACTTTCATTAATCATCGCCCTAAGTTCTATGAGGCATTGAGCTTTAAATGTTCTAAAGTCTGATGCAGTTGTTGCTAGTGGATGGTTAATAAGAACATTTAAATTACAATTTGCTAGGTCAAGCAAACCAATCTCATGGAATGCATGTGTGCGTTTAACTATTTTAAAAAACGTACTAGTGTAATTGTCATTTAGTTGAATGATCCCTTGATTTACTAGAGATATGGCAACCAGAGGACTTTGAGATGTACGCAAGCTCTGCTTATATCTTCTTGCATACAACACTTTCTGTCCTAAATAAAAGTCATGTTCATCTAACATTTTTTTCTTTTGTTCTTGATACAGACCTAGGTCTAATTCATCGATAAGTACATCTAAATTATCTGATTCAAACTCAAACATTGTTTTAGTTGTTTTTGTATCAAGTAACGGTAGTTGTTCTGTTCCAAATTCAACGCCATATAGTTCAATGTCCTTTAAGCAGCGTTCTTCCATGTTTGATTTCTGCTTTATCGCATATGGCTTAATACGTGTATTTGAATGAACAACCGAAAACCGCTTACCACCTTTTAAGACTCTTCCGGAGTTACTAGCCTTAAGCCGAACAACGCGACGTGTAAATCTCTTCTTATTCTTTACTTTAATTTCATTAACTCGACCAACTTGACCTACCACCTGTTTTGAAACATTAGGAATTTTAGTCACTACCTTGGTACTAATTGATTTTGAAAGTAGAGCTTGTTCTATTTCTTCGATTGCCTCACGACAATTGAGATAGACCTTACCAATAAAGTCGTGTTCCTGTGCATCTAGTTCTGTACTAATTTTATTTATAACTATGTCTCGTATGTCTTTCTCGACATGCTTAATCAGTTCTGGTCTAGCTTTCCCACCGACGCTTAAACCATCGATCGATAAATCAACATGGCATTTCACTTGCTCTACCTTATCCGGAGTCTGTACCGAGAAGATATGGACTAATGGCAAGTCGTCATTATTAATAGAAAAATCACAATGAACTTTGGCTACGGCATCAACCCCATCACAATAATTTTCCATCGTGCAATTTCGGTCGGCTTCATCTATTGTTAACAAGTGGCTTGGCAATGGGTAACACTCCGTCAGATCAACATTCATTTTGAAGTAATCTCGTAGTGGCATTTGTTCATTCATAGTTTTCATCATAACAACGTTTGGTAAATCACGGTCTATTTCAAATGCCCCATGTAGAGATTCATACTCATCAAATAGCTTAGGGTATGCAATTCTTTCACCACGTTTTACCTTTTCCCAAATGGCTAATGGTCGATATGGCGCAGCAGCCAAACCGTACAAACTCCACTGAAATGATAAAACTAAAGCGTGCTTTTCAGAAAATGATCTAATCAGTGGCTTCCCTGCTTGCGAGCGATACATTTCCAACATCCCTGCTCTAGCTTTCGAACTCAGTGTAATATCTTCTAGAATTTCTTTATAGCCAGGATGATTTTCAATATCGCCTCTCTCTAAATACGAGCGAAAATCCATTGCAGCTTTTTCACTATCAATAGCTAGCTGACTGGCGTACCAAACCATTTTTTCCAAGTAGGCTACCTTTAAACAATTTGGCTGCATGTATACTCTATTAAAACAAACCGGGTCATAGGCTTTTGGCATGTATGCTCGCTTAGTACCATCATGACCAATTCGGAAGAGATAGTCTCTCACTCGAAGTGCATTTTCAGACCCTAGAACACGCCATCTTTCCCTTTTTATGTTCTCTCTTGCTGAAGCATCATACTTTGACAGCGTACAGGTAAAACAACCGTAACGGGCAGCTTTACCACCGCAAGATGACCCTAGACGACCACTTCCAGTAATGAGTTCACAAACATCATTACTTCCATCTCCATAAATCTCGAGAAGAACTGCCCCGTTATCGAGAAACGTGTTTATAGTACCTTTCGTCCTAGTAATCGGGTCACGTCCACATATTTCCAAGAATGAAAAAACATCTTTAGTTGACCAATCACTGATTGGTGCAACTTGTAATTTGGACTCTCCTTGATCTAACTGATGCATCAGTTCGGAATATCGATTATCTAAGTTCCGCTTCTTAATATTTAGGCTTCTCTTAGCTGATTCATCTTTCCGGCTTCCTAAAGCTAATATAATCGGACTGGGTTTATATCTTTCATTTTGAAGGTTCTCAATGATGTTTTTCTCATATTGATTTGAAGGTTCAACTTTGAGTATTACTGTACAATCAGACGAGCGTGTCGGTGACGGGATAATCTTAGATGCACTAGCCCAGCGAATGAAATATTCATCTGCTAATTTTGGTCGAACAAATTTGAATAAAACGTTAACGCCAATTTTTTTTGCGTAAGCAATTAGCTTCTCACTTGCATATCTTGAAAACATAGCCATAGGTAGCGATTCAACGCCTGTGTCGACGCAGTTCACCAGTAATGGTCTTTCTCTCTCAATCAAGCCTAACTTAATAGAGCGACGGTATGCTTCAATTATAATTGCAAATGTAGTGAAGCTATCTTTCCCCATTGATAATGCAGAACGGTACATAGGCTTGCTTGCATGATTTAAGGTTTTCATTGTACCTGAAACCAATTCTTCAAATTGATCGTATAGTGCATAGTGATGTTCCAAAACTTCGCTGTTTACTGTTTTGATGATCTCCGAACTATCAATCGCTTTCGCTAAGTTAAATAAGTCTTTCATGCAGAGCTTCCTAAATCGAACCTTCATTAAAGATAATATGAGCAATTTCCATCGTTCAAAGAATTAGGTCTTATTGGTAGATTTATTTCATCGCTCTACATTGATGAGAATACCTCCCTATATCCTGAGACATAAACGCCGTTCTCATTGAGAATAGCGACCTACATCCTGACAACATCCCGATATTCTCATTGAGAATGGCGATCTCTGTCCTGACAACATTCCGATGTTCTCATTGAGAATGGCGACCTCTGTCCTGACAACATCCCGATATTCTCATTGAGAATAGCGACCTACGTCCTGACGCCTTCACGATGTTCTCATTGAGAATAGCGACCTACGTCCTGACGCCTTCACGATATTCTCATTGAGAATGGCGACTTCTGTC